>NZ_JACJTJ010000056.1:0-25580 GCF_014698605.1 Synechocystis sp. FACHB-383
TGTCCCGTTTCTCGTTTCAATTTAAGCAAATCCTGAACGGTCGTTTTGCTTACTTGAAACTGCTCTGCTACTTTTCTAATTGAGGTTCCACCACCTTCATAGGTCTTGACTATCCTTTCTCTTAGATCAACTGATAGAGCTGGCATTTTACTTTTCGATGAACTCCCCTGAATATTTGTCCCTCATTGTACCACCTCGTCATAGAATCTGCCGTATTGAGGCATTAAAATAACACCAATTTTTAAATCTGCACTGTAATGGTAATCTGCTCGCCATTATGAGAAAGTTAAACGGCGATCGCCGCATACCATCTCAATTAAGATCGCCAACTAGTTCAGAACTGCGAAATATCATCCATCATCCCCCACAAAATGAAGACAAAAAGGCAGACCGTCAGGGACTACTTCTGGGATAATATTTACAAATTTAATTAACAATCTTTATTTATTAATAATTTATGAAAGTACAGTTTTATGAAAAACTAGGCAAGCGCAGAACTCAAAATATTTTGTTGTCTGTTGCAATATTAATTATTTCTTATTTTACTTACTTTCATAATTATAATTATCCCCAGGCAGTCTTTTGGGATGAAAATTATCATATTCCTGCAGCTCAGAAATATCTTAACAGAACTTTCTTTATGTATGAGCATCCTCCGCTAGGACCAATGTTAGTTGCCCTTGGAGAGCATTTGCTACATCCTAATAATTTTTCTAATCAGTTTAATGATATTTATTATGCCAAGGATTTTCCTGCTGATTTTTCCTTTGTTGGTTATCGTTTTATTCCAACAATTTGTGCTTGGTTATTGCCCTTGGTATTCTTTTTTATTACCCTAAATTTAGTCGACAATAAGATTATCGCTTTTTTGTTGAGCTTTCTTGTTTTATTTGATAATGCAATGATTGTGCATTTTCGAGCAGCAATGCTGGATGCTCCATTAATGCTATTTATTGCCCTTTCAATTTTATTTTTTCTATTAACTTTAAAAAATAAAAAATATAATAAATACTTAGCCCTTTCTTCCATTGGACTGGGAGTCAGTGTTGGCCTAGTGGCTACAACTAAAATGACTGGCTTAATTGTCTTATTGTTATTTCCACTGTTATTTTCTAAGCTATTTCCCCATTGGCAAAAAGTTATTTTGTCACTGGGAATTGCATTGATTAGTTTTGTCTTAACGTTTGTGATGGTTTGGCAAATTCATTTTTCTATTGCTAAAAATATCAATTCAAATTTAGATAGTAGTGGATATTTTAATATTTCCACAGAATACAGGGAGTTAATTGATCAGAATAAGCAAAATGAAATTTGGTCATTTCCCCTAAGACTACAGGAGCATTTTAAGCACGTAAAAAATTATCAAAAGGGCGTACCAAAATTAGATTTAAGCAAGCCAGATGAAAATGGAAGCCCAAGCTTATTTTGGCCTTTGGGAGCCAGAGCAATCAACTATCGCTGGGAAACTGCTGATGGTGTTTTCTACAAATACCTATACTTACAGGTTAATCCAGTGGTCTGGTTTTTGGGACTCAGTGGAACTTTAGGAACAACGGCATTAGTTTTTGTTTATATATTTTTTCCATTACGGGAACCGCTTAAAAATAGGTTTCTAGTGGCTACTTTTTTGCTTCTTTACTGGAGCTATATGATTCTCATTAGTCAGTTGGGTAGAGTGATGTATCTATATCATTACTTCCCAGCGCTGTTATTTAGTTTTTGCTTGTTTGCTCTTTTGGTTGAAGAAACAAGGAAAATAGGAAATTTATTATTAACTACTAAGTACAAAATTTTGATTTTAGCAGTGTTATCGGCAATGGTTCTTGTATCCTATCGCTTTTACAGCCCATTAACCTATTATCAAACTTTAAATGATGAACAGTTCCGCCAGCGCATGATTTTCCCTCTTTGGGATTTACGATGTGTGAATTGTGCAAGAACAGGATTTTACAAATAAAAAAATCAAAGGCATACAACTAAGGCATGCCTCTAACAATCATGAATTGTTGCTTCGGAATCAGAATTCTATTGAGATAAGAGATCTAGTCAGCTTGACACTAGCGACAAGATTTTTGTCCGTTGTTCCATTTACCGCCAGCGGCAATACAAGTCACACGATCAGTAATTGAACTAATGGGAAGAGTAGAACTAACGCTAGACTGAGCGCTTGATGCCATGGAGCTGGTACTTGATGTCGCACTAGATGCAGTACTGGAAACCTGCGAGCTGATACTAGAAGCAGCACCTGACGCTATGGAGCTAGAACTTGAAACACCACTGACCAGGGGTGGTTGAGAAACAAGACGACCGCCTTGGGCAAGGGGAGATAAGCTTGGCACAGTGCCAGTGGTACTGGTTTCCAAAGATTGCCATGTTGAGCTGGCTCCTATGGCTGGGATAGGATAGGCGGAAGAAGTGGTATTTGTAAATTCGTTCGGAACGGTGTTTGAAGGCTGGGTGGAAACTATCGCTAATTTGCCATTGTTTGATCCACAACTGCCTATCTTGCCGAAGCTCTTAACAATGAAAGTACCGTAAAAGTTACCATTGCCAGTTTTACCAAGGGCATAATTAGGAGCAAGAACAAAGGCGTCCACTGCTCTGTCAGAGTTACCGTTCATGCAAATTTCGCCACCAGATGACTTCATACCGAAAATTTGCAGATTCGTCGGAACACAACCGGCTGTGGTTTTGCAGTTACTATTGACACTTGTTGTTTTAGGAATATCTCCATAAAGATAAATTCTGTATTTTTTACCACCACTGTGATCCAGGGTAATATCCCCTAAATTTGAAGGACTGCTGTAATAGTAATAGCCATCGGCCGCCGGTACCTCTCCAACTCTTGGCAAAGAGGCTGAGCCACTCAAGGTATAGGGGGTGACCCCTGTGGGAACGCTAGGAATTGATGGCATTGGGGCGTCAGTTCGATATGCTTCATAGCCTCTCGATTTTTGTGCTGCATTTAATTGACCCATGTAGGTGTTTGAAATATTTCCACCACAGTCGCTGATGGCAATGTCGCCATCAATTGTGCCAGCACTGTCGTTGTAACTAGTTTCCGATTTGCTTAGATCATTAACCCCTCCCTCTTTAACCCATAGTCCGGGAGAAATCGTGCTCACGTCAAAGGGAGTGTCACTTGATTCTGGAGTGACGGAAATAGGGAATGTGGTTGTGATAGTTGTCTTTGTCTCTTTACCGGGAACCTCACCCTCAACGGTCATTTGAGCTAACCAACTCTTTCCGGCAGGAGGATAATAGCTTTGTCCGGTGGCAGAGTCATAGCCTTGATAGCTAAAACTAGTTAGGCGAAATTTGCCTTTGCTGGAGTCTCCTGTAACTAAATCTTTCCCTGTCACTGCTGCGGTACGAAGGTCTTTCAGTGCTGACTTGATTTGGGTTTCCTTTGTCGTAATTTCGGCTGAGGTAGGAGGAGTTCCGCTACTACACGCGCTATTACCTGAGGCTCCACCTCCAGAAGCCAAGTTCGTTGCGATTTTTGTCACATATTTTTGGAGATCAGTATCATTAATTACAACTGTGCCATCACCGTTAACTGTTATTGCCGTTTCCCATTTATCCTTAGGATACAAAGCCATAAACTTTGAGCCCAGTAAAAAATTTTGTATCTGTGTCACTCCAGCTTCGGCTACTGCCTCTGACTGCTGTTTCATCGCCTTGGAAGTGACCTGATTTTGATCATTCATCCCCTTCATGGCGATCGCCGCCGCCGCTACGGTAATTACCAAACCCCCCATAATCACCATGGGCATGGCGAAACCAGTATTACGTTTGGCAGCAGTGAGAAAATTGAGGAAAAAGCGAGTATTCATGACTGATTTTCAACTGTGAGTAAAAACAAGGTAGGCGAGACGGGAAAGCAACCAATAACAAAAAATAAAAAACAAATGAATTATATTAAAGGCACTGGACTCTGGTTATTGTTTGAAGCAGGGCTAACTTTTTTTGACGACGTTTCATCTCACCAAACTATATTTTATTATTTCAGTTGACCCACGTATGTGATCCGGATCACAGTCCTTTATCTCCTCACTAAGCCGTAGATTTAACCTACCCAGGTGGGATCGGAAAAATAGCACGTAGGTTAAAAACAAGTCAGGCTCAAAGCCCCAAACCCTTGTCAGTCAAGAATTCTAGCCCAATTAAAATGCCCTGCTGGGGGATAAGGCAGTTGGGAGCTGAACCGGAAAAGAGTGCTTCATCCAACACCAATAAAAGTGCGAGCCAGCAATGGCCCCAGATAAATTAGCATCGTGCCCCAACACCACTTGTCAGCAAGCAAATTTAAAGACTTTTCAAGAATTAGTTAAAGTTAAAATCGGGAAAAAGTTAATTAATTTTCACCTGGCTCTCCCGGGGAAAAATCAAGTTGAAAGAGAGCTGTTGGCAAAAAAGACATCAGGATTCCTGGCCCCGGAGGCAAATTAAGGCCAAAAGGCGCTGTTGGTTGGTTGCTAATGAACTGGGAAGTCTGAGCTATACCAAAAGTCAACCACATAGGATCATGGCTCATTGGAGTTAATACCAATGACATCACCTGACGTTTCTGTTGTGGAGTCAGCATTCCCTGGAGATTCAAACACCACTACTCGGTCACGACCCTGGTGCTTAGCCATGTAAAGAGCTTGGTCAGACCGTTGTAAGAGTTGTTGAAAATTCTCTGCCTGGTCGGGAAAACTAGCCAAGCCGAACGACACAGTAATTTGTTTAAAATCAGATTCGGATTCCCCCATGTTCTGTTCTTTTAAAAGTTGTCGAAAAGCCTCAGTCCGCTCTCGGGCATAGGTGAGAGGAGCGTCGGGCAAAATCACCAAAAATTCCTCCCCGCCATAGCGACAGACCAAATCAGATAGACGGAAATAGTCTAATAAAAGTTGGGCAAGTTTCACCAACACCACATCTCCAGCACGGTGGCCCCAACGGTCATTCAACTGTTTGAAATGGTCGATATCAATCATAACGACGGTGAGGGGACTTCGATTTCTTTCCGCCTTATGAATTTCTCGTTTGAGGGCAGTTTCCCAATAACGACGGTTATATAGCCCGGTCAGGGGGTCTTTAATATTTTGAGTCAGTAAGGTTTCCCTTAATTTTAGATTGCCAAGGGTAAGGGAAATGCTTTCCGAGATGGTTTTAGCCAGTTGCTTATTGATGTGATCAAAAGTGCCAGCAACGGAGGAGCAAAAAAACAATAATCCACTATGACTTTCATCGATCATTAAGGGTAAGCAGAGGGTCTCCTGGCAATTTTCATCTTGGGCCAGGTGGGAACAGGGCACAGAATCAAAGGCATTAACGGTATAATGGTTGATGCTATTACGACGCAGAGCCCAACAATCCTGCTGAGTAAAATATTCTATAGAATTGGGTGAACCCCAGCTTAAGACCAAAACAAGGGAATTTGCATCTTCACTAATTTCAAAAATTGCTCCACTTATACTGGGAAAAATTTGTTGTAAAAATTGCGGAATAATTTTGTAGGCTTCCTGCTTGCTTTTACACGCTTGCAGAAAATCAGTCAAGCGATTGAAGGTGCCGTACATATAATTAATCCTTTCCAATTTACTAACGGTTTCTGCCAACTTTTCATTCGTTAATAGCAAATCCATTTCGATTATTTTTTTCTCAGTAATGTTAGTAAACATTCCCAGGGCTCCCGTGACATTTCCCTGATGGTCCCTAAATGGATCAGCGGCAATTAAAAACCAGACTTCCGAGCCATCTCGATGGAGAAAACGAAAATCATGTACCTCTTGATTGCCGTCTAAACGGGTTTGTAACTTCTCCAGGGCCAATTGAGCGTCATCGGGATGCATAAAATCCAAAAAGGACTTGCCTTGAATTTCTTCGGTGGTATAACCTATGGCATCAACCATAGTTTGGTTAATAAAAGTTGTTTTTCCTGCCATATCTATAATCCAGATACCCTCCGCTGTGGTACTCATAAATTGTTGATATACACTTTCGATTTGAGAGCGTTGTTGCTCTAGGCTTTTTCTGTCGCTGATATCTAACATCACGCCAATAATTTGCCAGGGCTGATTATCTTTAGATCGAATTATGCCCCGGTCATGGAACCACGGATATTCACCGTCCATTGCTTGAAAGCGGTATTCAATGTCAAACATACGTTTTTCTTCCCAGGCATTTTTCATTTCTTCTTCTACCTGGGGCAAATCATCGGGATGAATTCTATTTTTGCGTATTTTGTCATTGTTGCCCATTGATTGAGCATCGTAACCAAGGATAGACAGATAATTGCCCTGCCATTCAATCGTATCCGTTTCTAAATTATGGCAATAGACAATTTCTCCCAGGGCATTAATCAGGAGTTGATTGCGTTCAATTAATTCCACCCTGGCCTTTTCTATAGACTTATAGGGGGTAACATCTTTGAGCAAAATAATAGCTAACTGAAATTCATCATTTTCATTTCTTAGACCAACAGTATTTAATGCCAGATTAAGATTTTTATCCCCCTCTACAGTCGCACTAATTTCCTGCTCAAAACCATGGCGATCGCCCAGGACAATTGCTTGATAAAATTGCCCAAATTTTTGTTGATATTGGGGCTGAATGAAATCAACAAATTTTGACTGTCCCATTGTGACGGATGCTTTGCCCAGTAATGACCAAAGTTTGTGATTATGGCGACGTAATACACCTTCAGAATCTAAAATAGCAATGCCTAATTCTGAACTTTCAAAAATTGCTTTAAATTGATTTTGTATATCAATTAATTTTTGCTCATTGGTAATTTTATTGGTAACGTCTACTCCATTCTGGATTAAATACTTTATGCCCCCTGCTTGATGAAATATCAGACTGCTAGTCCAGTCGATCACAACAGTGCTTTGATCCTGTTTTTTTAACTTATTTCTATAGTTGATTGTGTTTGATGGTTGAGCTTTGTCAGTGAAAATATTGTTTAATTGATCAACTGCTTCTGAATCCACCAACAAATCAGTAAAGTTTGTGCCAATCAAGTCATTTTGGCTCAATCCAATTACAGCTTCTGCACTATGATTAATAAAAATGATTTGCCCCTGATCATCTAGCATCACAAGAAGATTATTGCTATTCTCTAAAATGCAGAGAAGATTATTGATTTCACCATTTAAATCTGATAAAAATTGCTCCTGACTGGCAAATTTTGCTTTATCATTGGGTATAATGGCAAGCTTATTTAATTTGAAAAATAACATTATGCCCACACTTTCAAGGGTGATAATTACCACCAAAAGGATCATGACCAAACGCCGAAAAGGTGCCTGAAACTGATTCAGGTCAGATTGCACTACGATCGCCCAATTAACTTCTGGGATGTATTGGTAGGCGGCGATCGCCTTCTTGCCATTGTGGTTTAACCCTATGGTGACCCCATTCTGTTTTTGCAGAGCTTGGCGCAGGGCACTATTCCAGTGGGTAGGACTGTCGAGAAGATTGGGACAAGTCTGGGTGTACCAACTATAAAAAATCAGGCAAACCAGATACCCATGGCGGCCTTCCCCAATCATAATTTCATTGTTGCCAATGAGGGGATCGGTGTACAGATAGGAACGTCGGAGAATATTGATTACTTCTTTCCTATCTTGACTTTTTAACAAGGTACTAATCAGAGCAGCGTTATGGGAGGCGATCGCCTCTAGCTTGGTTTGTTGATTTCGTAGACTGATTTTGTAAGCGAGCCAAATTCCCGCACCAAAAGTAATTAGGGCAATAGTCGCCACCTGTAGAATTAAGTAGAATTAACAAGCCCCATCTTTTTCTTTGTCCCACCGCTTTGTTCCACAAACATCTTCGAAGTGGCCTAATCAGTCCAGCATAGGAGGTCTGAAAACTCCAAAAACCTTACCACTCCGAAATCATTCTAGCCAATTTATGTTTTAAATTCCCACAGTATGCACAACTAAAATCTCTGCTTGACACGGACGATCACCATACTATAAACCCCCAATCCCCACTTAGGACTTAAGCTAGAACTATGGCAACAGACTGATTGGCGGCAATGATGGCAAAGAAATCCCCGTGGTAAAATCAAACTTCATGCCGAGTTGGGTATGGAAAGCCAGCGTACTTTAATTCGCACTTGTATTCTAGGCTTAGTTATTGTAACGGGCACTCCCTCATAGCAGAATGTTCAAACCATTGGCCAATTCTTCATGCTACTATCCCTGCGGATTATTAATTTTGCTTTGATTGATTGCTTAGAAATTAACTTCGGGCAAGGCTTAAATGTATTGACGGGGGAAACCGGAGCGGGGAAATCAATTTTGCTTGATGCTATTGATTTGTTGCTAGGGGGGAAGGCCGGGGCGAGGGTTCTGCGCCAGGGTTGTCCCAATGGATCCATTGAGGGAATTTTTAACGCTCCCCCCGCCATTAACCAATGGTTAGCGGCCCAGGGTATTGAACCGTTGGAAGATAACATCATTGCTTGCACCAGGGAATTTAGCAAAAAAGGAAGCTCGTTAAATTCCCGTTCTCGCCTTAATGGGGTGTTGGTAAATCGACAAATTTTGGCAGAATTACGAAGCCAATTGGTGGAAATTACAGCCCAGGGTCAAACTCAACAGTTATTAGATCCAGGGGAGCAACGACAATTACTAGATCTATTTGGTGGTCAAGCTTTACTAGAAAAACGCCAGACAGTGGAGAATGCCTACAAACAATTTACCCAGGCAAAACAAGCTTTAACCGCCAGGCAACAATCGGAACAAAATCGTTTACAACGGTTAGATTTTTTAACTTACCAGTTACAGGAATTGACGGAAGCAGCATTAACCGATGGTGATGAATGGGAATTATTAATCCAAGAGCAAGAAAAACTTTCCCATGTGGTGGAACTACAGCAATTAAGTTACCAGGCTACTCAACTCTTGTACCAAAGTGAACGGGACACTCCGGCGATCGCCGATCTGTTGGGGGATGCGGAGGGACAGTTGCAAACCATGGCGGAATTTGACAGTGGCCTTAATCCCCTATTGGAATTGGTACAAACAGCATTAACCCAAGTAATTGAAGCGGGAAGGCAAGTGCAACGCTACGGCGATAATTTGGAAGCTGATCCGGAGCGGTTGGGAGAAGTGGAAGAAAGATTACAAATATTGAAAAGAATTTCTCGTAAATACGGCCCCAGTTTAACCGAAGCCATTGCCTACCAGGAAAAAATTCAAGCTGAATATGACCAATTGACGGACGGAGAACAATCCCTGGCCCAGTTGCAAGAAGCATTGACTGAGGCAGAGCAAAAATTAATCAAGCATTGTGGTCAGTTAACTTTAATCCGACAGAAAACAGCCCAAAAACTGGAAAAAAGATTGGTACAGGAACTTAAACCCTTGGCCATGGAAAAGGTGATTTTCGTTTGTCAATTGGAGTCCACCCCTCCCAGTAGTTTTGGGGCAGAACAGGTAGTATTTTATTTCAGTCCTAATACAGGGGAAAAAATTCAACCTTTAGCGGCCACCGCCTCCGGTGGGGAAATGAGCCGCTTCCTCCTTGCCCTCAAAGCCTGTTTTAGTGACCTATCTCCCCCCAGCCAAACCTTAATTTTTGATGAAATTGATGTGGGGGTATCCGGCAAAGTGGCCCAGGCGATCGCCGACAAACTAGCCCAACTGAGTCAGCGTCAACAACTCCTCTGTGTCACCCATCAACCTTTGGTGGCGGCCCTCGCCGATGTCCATTTCCATGTGGACAAAGTGGTTATTAATGAGAACATTGCCGATCCGGTGAATCCCCAGCTTGATGAAGATTTACGCACCGTTATTCGCATTACCCCCCTCCAATCCGATGGCGATCGCCAACAGGAATTAGCCCAATTAACCGGGGGCCATTCCGCCAAAGAAGCGTTAGCCTTTGCCCAATCCCTACTAGAAAAATCCGCTGCCCGTCGCCAAGCCTCCCAGGTTTAACTGCCACAGGCAAACAAATTGGAGAGCAATTTGTCCCCCGCCTCACCGTTGCCCTGATTCCGGTTAACTTTCCTTGTAAGCCTCCATCCCCTCGCAGGAGCAAACTAAATGGCGATCGCCGTAAGTATTGTTAATGCGACCAACGGCGGGCCAGAATTTAAACTGCTTAGTCCAGGGGGCGGGGTAGGCGGCCTGTTCCCGGTCGTAGGCATGGTTCCATTCACCAGAGATGAGGGATTGGGCCGTATGGGGGGCATTTTTCAACGGGTTATCAGCGGGATCAATTGCCCCGTTGGCGATCGCCTGGGCCTCCTGGTAGATGGCAATCATAGCATCACAAAAACGGTCTAATTCCGCCAGGGATTCACTTTCCGTCGGTTCCACCATCATGGTGCCCAGTACCGGCCAAGACACCGTGGGGGCATGGAAACCAAAATCCATTAGGCGTTTGGCCACATCTTCCACTTCGATCGCCGCTTGCTTCTTGAGGGGGCGCAAATCAAGGATGCATTCATGGGCAACCAAGCCATTGTTACCCTTGAATAAAATGGGGTAATAATCTTCCAACCGCTTGGCCATGTAATTGGCGTTGAGGATGGCCACCTCCGTCGCTTTGGTCAAACCTTGGGGCCCCATCATGGCAATGTACATCCAGGAAATCACCAAAATACTGGCACTGCCGTAGGGGGCGGCGGAAATCATGCCAATGGACTGATCTTCTTCTGGGGTTGCAGCAGACAAATTTAGGCTAGTCTGGGGTAAAAATTCTTGCAAATGGGCCTTAACCCCAATGGGGCCCATACCAGGGCCACCACCACCATGGGGAATGCAAAAAGTCTTGTGTAAATTGAGATGGCAGACATCCGCCCCAAAGTCGGCGGGACGACATAACCCCACCTGGGCATTCATATTGGCCCCGTCCATATAAACTTGACCGCCAAAGCGATGCACAATGTCGCAAATGGCACCGATGGTGGCTTCAAATACCCCATGGGTAGAAGGATAGGTCACCATCAAGGCCGCCAGGCGATCGCCGTACTTTTCCGCTTTCCCAGTTAAATCCTCCACATCGATGTTGCCTTCCCCGTCGCATTTCACCGGCACTACCTGCATGCCGCACATCACCGCACTAGCCGGATTGGTGCCATGGGCAGATTCGGGGATTAAACAGATATTGCGTTGTGCTTCTCCCCGACTGAGGTGATACTGACGGATCACCTGTAACCCCGCATATTCCCCCTGAGAACCGGCATTGGGCTGCAGGGAAATAGCATCAAAACCGGTGATCTCCCGCAACCAAGCTTCCAACTGAGCAAATAAAATTTGATAACCCTCCGTTTGACCAGCGGGGGCAAAGGGGTGAATTTTGCCAAATTCGGGCCAAGTAACGGGCATCATTTCTGCTGTGGCGTTGAGTTTCATGGTGCAGGAACCCAACGGAATCATAGAAGTGTTTAAGGCTAGATCTTTGCTTTCTAATTGATGGAGATAGCGTAATAACTCCGTTTCTGAATGGTACTGATTAAAAACGGCGTCCTCTAGGTAAGGACTCTGACGGGTTAGATCTGCGGGGAAACGGGTTTTAACTTCCGACCACAGTTCTGCGGGCGTAAAGGGTAAATCATCCTTGCCAGCAAAAATTTGCCACAGATCGAGCAGATCCTGCACTGTCACTGTTTCATCTAAGCTAATGCCCACTTCCCCAGGGGCTAGGAGCCGCAGATTAATCCCCCGCACTTCCGCCGCTTTCAAAATGGCTGGGGCACTCTGTTCCCCTACCCCTACCCGTAGGGTATCGAAGAAGTAATCGTTGTTGAGGCTGTAATTTAACCGCTTTAAACCGATCGCCAATAGGGCTGTCAACTGGTTAATTCTCAGGGCAATATTTTTTAACCCCGTCGAGCCATGGTACACCCCATACATGGAAGCCATCACGGCCAGGAGAACTTGAGCAGTACAGATATTGCTGGTGGCCTTGTCCCGACGGATATGTTGTTCCCTGGTTTGCAGAGCTAAGCGGAGAGCGGGATTACCATGGACATCCTTAGAAACCCCCACAATGCGCCCCGGCATTTTCCGTTGATATTCGGCCTTGGTGGCAAAGTAGGCGGCGTGGGGCCCACCGTAGCCCAAGGGAATACCAAACCGCTGGGTACTGCCCACCGCAATATCGGCCCCCAATTCACCGGGGGGAGTGAGTAAAGTCAAACTGAGGGGGTCGGCGGCCAGGGTAACCAAGGCTTGGTGCTGATGGGCTTGGTCAATGAAACTGCGGTAATCATAGATGGCCCCATCGGTGGCGGGGTATTGCAGTAACGCGCCGAAAATGGGCGTGGAGAAGGAAAAGGTGCGGTGATCGCCCACAATCACGTCAATGCCGAGGGGATTAGCTCTAGTTTTAATCACCTCAATGGTTTGGGGATGGCAGTCCTGGGCAACAAAAAAAGCATTAGCTTTGCTTTTACTCACTCCATAACTCAGGGCCATGGCTTCGGCGGCGGCGGTACCCTCATCCAACAGAGAAGCATTGGCAATTTCCAACCCAGTTAAATCCATCACCATGGTTTGAAAATTCAACAGTGCTTCCAAGCGACCCTGGGCAATTTCTGCTTGGTAGGGGGTATAGGCTGTGTACCAGCCAGGATTTTCTAAAATGTTCCGTTGAATAACCGGCGGGGTGATGGTGTCGTAATACCCCATGCCGATGTAGGAACGAAAAACTTGATTTTTGGAAGCAATGGATTTCAATTGGGCGATCGCCCCATACTCACCCTGGGAAGCGGGCAGTTTTAAGGACCGGGAGAGGCGAATGGCCGGGGGCACCGCTTGGTCAATCAAATCCCCCAATGCATCAAAACCCAACGCCTGGAGCATCTGCTGCTGTTCCGTTTCGCCGGGCCCTAGGTGACGCTCCAAAAAATTATCCGCCGGAGCCAATTTTCCTTCTAGCTGGTTCAGGTCAACGGCGATCGCCTCGGAGGTGGGGACAACAACGGCGGACTCTAGGTTGGGCATAATGGCGGAGTAGGGAAAGGGTGAACGCCTAGACTGGATCTGTCAAAAAATGTTACAGATTGGCTCTAATTAGATACAAAGCTTAACAAATTTTGGTAGGACTAGGGGTCAACATTTTCCAGGCGGGGCAATCCAGATCAAACTTGCCCAATACCTGTAAACTTTCTCCCATTTGCCGATGAATGAAAACTCTATGCAATTTTTTCTTCCCGACTTAAATGCGACCCACCAATGGGGGCAACAATTGGCTCAACGGCTACCCCTGGGCACCATTATTTTGTTGCAGGGGGACTTGGGGGCCGGGAAAACCAGCTTAGTCCAGGGCCTTGGTCGGGGTTTGGGCATTGTAGGAGAAATTGTCAGTCCTACTTTCACCATTGTTAATGAGTATCGGGAAGGCAAGATGCCCCTTTACCATCTGGATTTGTATCGGCTCAATTCCCTTGAAGTCGAATATTTATACCCAGAACAATATTGGCAGGGGGAAGATTTTCCCTTGGGTATTACCGCTGTGGAGTGGCCGGAAAGACTCCCCCAATTACCAAACCAATATTTACAAATTGAACTGTGTCACCAAGGGGAAGGACGGGCCATCACCCTGACAGCCCAGGACTGGGCCATGGACTTAAAGAATTTGTTACCCCCTAGTTAAAACACGTTAAAACGCTGTAGCTCCGTGGCAATTAACTGGGCCAGTAATGGTTGGGGCCCTAGGGGTTCTCCCAATTTAAGGCGGAGCTGACCATGGACCGCTTGGAGTTGCTCCTGCTCTTGCCTGATTAGATCTGTCAATCCCCCAGCAAATAAAAAGTAAGGCAAAATCACCACTTCCCCCGCTGTCTTAATTTCCCCCAGGACAGTATCCAAACTGACGCCCCCTTTCCAATAGGCTGCCCTGGCCCCTAATTTTTCTGCCACCGTGGCGATCGCCAAATTACCACCGGCCCGTTTGCTACCGTGGGCTAATAAAATTCTTTCGGCCTGGGGTTGGCTTTGGTACTGGGTAAAACACTTATCTAGCAGAGCGGGTAGCCAGGGGTAAACCCCTAAAATTGGTAAGCAATCAATGGAGATGCTATTGCCCAATAGGACTTGAGCTTGGGCAATTTCCCGGGGTAAATCT
The DNA here is from genome assembly GCF_014698605.1 of Synechocystis sp. FACHB-383. Lineage (NCBI taxonomy): Bacteria > Bacillati > Cyanobacteriota > Cyanophyceae > Synechococcales > Merismopediaceae > Synechocystis > Synechocystis sp. FACHB-383. The sequence continues at coordinate 14,080 of NZ_JACJTJ010000056.1, forward strand.
TCGCAGGTATGCACCCCCATGAGTAGGAAAAGGGGCATAATGGCAATTTTTTTCACCCCTTGGGGAATCAAATCCCTAGCAAGGTTGACCAATTGTTGGTGGAGGGGCAGGGCTTGGGCTTCCAAACTGGCGCTAAATACCTGGGCTGGGGACTTGGAACTATTGTCCTGGCTAACAGTGGTCAACGATCCCCCAGGATAACTCCCCAAAGTTGCCATGCCATGGCGCTTGATCAGGGCCTTTTTTCCTGCAGCGGAACGGGGGCGCAAAAACTGACCCACTAGATAAGTTAGGCGATCGAGGGCGATCTGGGGACGGGGATCACGGCTACCGTGGGCAACCAACAGATAGGCGGTGGACAAAGCTTGTTGGGGGGTAAATGGGGCTTAGCTTCATATATCTTAATCAACATTTCCCTGCCCTGGGGTGGCGATTTTAACCAAATTCCGCCCTATCTTCCTCCGAAAACTGCAATTTCCAACCCAACTTACCCCGGCCATAGCGCCCTGCGGAGTAAATCTCTCGGCGATCGCCGGAGGGAGGCTGTGGCAAAGGGAACTTACAATGGCATGATAGTTATACCACTCAATCTTTCGGTAAACCATAGCAATTAAATTTTATGGGGTTTGCGGATCTGTCGATTCAGTCCATTGCCACGGAGTACGATCTGACTGTGCAATCGGTCTTTGACCTGTGCGACCAACTCGGCATAGCCTACAAAAACCAAGAAACTAATCTGGCCCTGGAGGATGCGAAGGCGGTAATTATGCAAATTTTGCACCGTCAACAATCAGCCGCCGGGGAAGGGGACAATTTCTAGTTCCCAACAATGTCAGACCATTGCTATGGCCCCTATCACCATACTGACCGATCAAAAACCCTCGATTTTCTTGGCACACTTGATTAAAACCCTATTTAAAAAAAAAGATTGAGAATTGACCGATTACCTTTCTCACCCCTTATACCAACAGTTTGAGGAGAACCTTTGTGAAACGCTTTTTTCTGGTGGCGATCGCCTCTGTCCTATTTTTGTTTAATACCATGGCTGGCAGTGCCAATGCGGTGGAGTTGACCGAAAGCACCCGCACCATTGCCCTAGATGAGGCCGGTGGCACCACAACTTTAACCGCCCGCCAGTTCACCAACGGCCAAAAGATTTTTGTGGACACCTGTACCCAATGTCACCTCCAGGGTAAAACCAAAACTAACAATAACGTCAGTTTAGGGTTGGTAGACTTGGCCGGTGCTGAGCCCCGTCGGGATAACGTCCTGGCCTTGGTGGAATATCTCAAAAATCCCAAGAGTTATGACGGTGAAGATGACTATTCGGAATTACACCCCAATATTTCCCGTCCTGACATTTACCCAGAAATGAGAAACTACACCGAAGATGACATCTTTGATGTGGCTGGTTACACCCTTATTGCTCCCAAATTGGATGAACGGTGGGGTGGCACCATCTACTTCTAGAAAAATACAGAAGTAAACCATCAAACTCCATAAAAGTTAATTAAGATCTCCCCTCAATTCTGAGTTGGAGGTCTTTTTTCATTGGGAACTAAGTCAAAACCTTTCCGAAAGGCTTTAATAATTTGTCCTCGTTGATCAAATTTGATTTCTAAATAACTTGAAAAGAACCATGAATCAAATTATCTATTTAGCAAATTTTGTCACTGTTTTTTTAACTTGTATGTCATTAATCCTATGGGAAAAGAATCCTAGTCTTGCCAATCAGCTAAATACGACGATTAACACAAAAAATCTAATTTATCTAGCTAAAAACATTGACTGTGGAAAACATTTCCGTGATCTGGGAGTCCAAGGCTCAATTTTAGTCGTTGACCAAGAAAATAAGCAAATCTTAGCCCATAATCCCCAAAGAAATGAAACCTATTTTCCTGTGGCATCCACCTTTAAAATTCTCAATTCCCTCATTGCTGTGGAAAGCGGCGTTATTCAAGACGAAATTTCTGTCCTAACCTGGGATGGCATTGAGAGAGAATTGCCCCAATGGAATCGGGATTTGAATTTACGGGAAGCTTTTAAGATTTCTGCGGTTTGGTTTTATCAAGTGCTAGCCCGTAGGGTTAGCCATGCAAGGATGGAAGCATGGATTACTAAAGTTGGTTACGGTAATCAACAAATTGGGACAGAAGAGAATATTGATCAATTTTGGTTAAATGGAACATTGCAAGCTACCCCCCAAGAGCAGATACAGCTTTTACGTCGTCTCCATGGTAACCAACTGCCTTTTTCAGAGCGGACAGTTGCCATTGTCAAAGATATTATGATCACAGAAAAAACTCCAGAATATATCATCCGGGCTAAGACTGGTTGGTTTGGTTTTGGTGATTATTCCCGGCCTAACATTGGTTGGTATGTCGGTTATGTAGAAAAAGAAGACAATGTTTACTTTTTTGCCACCAATATTGATATTCACGCTGAAAATGATGGCCCAGCCCGCCTGCAGTTAACCCGCCGCTGTTTAACTGATTTAACTATACTCTGACTAGCTTTTGGGAAATTTTTCCTCGCCTAGGTGGGGCTTATGTATGGACTTTAATCTTAAACGTCGCCGCCTGTTGGCGCTATTAGCTGCCTCCGCTTGGTTCGGGAGCCGCAAAAGTTCGGCCTCTCCGGCGATCGCCGACAATGGGGGGACTGCATTAGGTCCAGCGGCGGAAATTCTGGCTATTTTGGCAGAATCGGGGCAAGAATATGACCTTTCTGCTTTGTTATGCGGTATTTGGCAGGGAGAAAAAACAATCATCTCCACGGCGATCGGTAATTCCCAAACTAATGTGCCTGCTACCACTGCTATGCATCTCCGGGCTGGGGGAGTTACCATAACTTGCATTTGCTTGGTGCTATTGAGATTGGTGGACCGGGGACTGGTCAATTTAGATGATTCGGTGGCCCGTTGGTGGCCAGAGTTACCAAGGGCAGAAACAGTTACCCTCCAACAATTAGCCAATTCCACCTCCGGCTATCCAGACTTTGAGCAGGACCAGACTTTCATCGACGCCAACAATTACAATCCTTTCCGTCAGTGGCAAACCCAGGAATTGCTAGACATTGCCTTTGCCACTCCCCTCCTGTACGAACCGGGGGAAAGCTGGAATTATTCCCACACAAATTTTGTTGTTTTGGGGGAATTGCTCCAAAGGATCACGGGGCAACCCATGGATAAATTACTGGAGCAGGAAATTTTTGCGCCCCTGGGTTTGGGGCACAGTAGTTATCCCCATAGCAGTGAAATTCCGCCGCCGGTCTTACACGCTTTTAGTCAAGATCGGGACGTTTTTGAAGACTCCACCTACTGGAACCCTTCCTGGACTTCCTTCTCTGGAATGATGATTTCGACTCTAGGAGATCTCGGTATGCTGGCCTTGGCGATCGCCAAAGGTTCCTTGCTATCCCCCCAAGGCATTCAAGCTCAAATTGCTCCCACCACTGTGGGTTTGGGCAGAAATAGGGCCGACCTCTATTACGGTCTGGGCATTGTTTACGCCAATGGTTGGTTGGTACAAAATCCACGCTTTGGTGGCTATAATTTATTTTTAGCCGCCCTGCCGTCCCAATCCTTAGCCATGGTAGTGGTCACCACCATCGGACTTAATTCCTCTGATGAAGCCCACAGCACGTTGATTGCTAGAAAGTTGGTGCAATCTTTAACCCCAAATCAGCCTATACCCAACTTTGGCTAGAAAACCCCCCCTGGAAAAAACGACCCACAACGAAAACAAAATCGCCGTCGGGGCCGTATCTCCACAAGTATTCGGGTTGCGACGGGCTATTGATCTATTGATCAGTACCGGCAACCCCAAGTTGTTTAATCGAGATTTGACTATTTAATAAACAACATTTCCTGGTAGGTGGGCAGGGGCCAGTAACTATCTGCAACTTCTGCTTCAATGCCATCGGCATAAACTCGAACTTCATCCATTAAAGGACGTAGGGTTTGGGCATAGTATTGCATTTCTTCCTCCGTTGAAGCAAAGCCATGTTTTTCATAGGCACTGCTCAATTTATCAACGGTGGAGATCATTTTGTTGGCTAATTCGGCAATGGTTTTGGCACTGCTTTTATCCAGGTCAATACCCATGCTGCCCAGGCTAGCGATGGTGCCAGAAAGCTTCGACAGGTATTCGATCGCCGCGGGGTAAATCAAGGTTTTGGCGATGCTGATGACGAGTTTTACTTCTACGTCGATGGACTTAATGTATTGCTCGGCATAGACCTCAAAGCGGCTTTCCAATTCCACTGGGGTCAACACACCGGTTTTTTCAAACAACTCCTCGATGTATTTTTCCTTGAGCACTGGTAGGGCATCGGCGGTGGTGCGGAGGTTAGCCAGACCCCGTTCTTCCACAGCCATTTTATGCCATTCTTCGGAATAACCATTGCCACCAAAAATCACCTGGCCATGGCTTTCCATAATTTCCTTGAGTACCGTCAAGATAGCGGTCTCCAATTCCAATCCCTTGCCCAATTCGGCCTCCAGGCGATCGCCAACCCAGGTCAGGGACTCCGCCAACATGGTGTTGAGGACAATCAGCGGGCCAGAAACGGACTGGCTAGAACCCACCGCCCGAAATTCAAAGCGGTTGCCAGTGAAAGCAAAGGGAGAAGTCCGGTTCCGATCGCCGGCATCTTTGGTCAAGTCGGGCAATACATCAACCCCCAGGTCCATCACGCCTTTTTTCTTGGAGTCTTTCACACTGCCGGTTTTGATTTGTTCAAAAACCTCTTCCAACTGGGTGCCCAGGTAAACGGATATGATGGCCGGAGGTGCTTCGTTGGCCCCCAAACGGTGGTCATTACTAGCCGTGGCGATCGCCGCCCGCATTAGAGGGCCATACTTATGGACACCCCGGATTACGGCACCGCAAAAGACCAGAAACTGGGCATTGTCATGGGGAGAATCGCCGGGATCGAGCAAATTCCCCTGGGTGGAGTTGCCCACGGACCAGTTGACATGCTTACCGGAACCATTGATGCCAGCAAAGGGCTTTTCGTGCAATAGACAGACAAAGCCGTGTTTTTTGGCGGTATTTTTCAACACCGTCATTAATAACTGTTGGTGGTCACTGGCTACGTTAGCCGCTTCAAAAAAGGGCGCAATTTCAAATTGACCAGGGGCAACTTCGTTATGGCGGGTTTTGGCGGGAATGCCCAATTTATAAAGGGTTTCCTCCACGTCCTGCATAAAGACCTGCACCCGTTCGGGAATGGCGCCAAAATAGTGGTCGTCAAATTCTTGGCCCTTGGCGGGGGCCTTGCCAAATAAAGTCCGACCGGCTAAGAGTAAATCGGGACGTTGGCTAGCAAAATTGGCATCAACGAGGAAATATTCCTGCTCCGCCCCACAACTGGAATTGACGTGGGCTATATTTTCGTTGCCTAAAAGTTTGAGCACCTTATTGGCCGCTTTATCCATGGCGGCAATGGAACGCAACAAAGGCACTTTTTTGTCCAATGCTTCCCCGGTCCAGGAAACAAATACCGTAGGAATACAGAGGGTAGAACCATTATCTGTTTCCATAATGTAGGCGGGACTAGTTACATCCCATCCCGTGTAGCCCCTAGCTTCGAAGGTATCCCGAATGCCACCGTTGGGGAAAGAAGAGCCGTCCGGTTCCCCCTGCACCAAAACTTTGCCGGAAAACTCCGAGATAACATTGCCGTCTCCTTGCACGGAAATAAAGCCATCATGCTTTTCCGCCGAGAGGTTAGTCATGGGGTAGAAAACGTGGGCGTAATATAAAGCCCCTTTGCCCATAGCCCAATCCCGCATGGCCGTGGCCACCGCATCGGCGATCGTGGGATCCAGCTTTTCCCCCGTCACAATGGTATTTTTGATGGATTTGAAGACGTTCTTAGGGAGGCTCGCCTGCATCTTGGTTAGATTGAAAACGTTCTCGGCCCACATGTCTTCCAGCCGAGGTACAGTTTTGCAGGGAGCCGTAGGTCGGTTAACGATCTTGTTAATTGATTGGGTGCGGGCGGCGTTTCCAGTCATGGACGAAATCTCTATTTCAGAATTTACAGACCCCCCAATCATACGCAAGATGATTTTTTAAAATAGACAATATAGATACAAAAACAAAGACCCCTTCCTTATCCTCCCAGGGAGAAATGAAAGCGGGCCGGTGCCATGGGGCCATAATATAAAAAAAATTACAAAAAAATAGCTTTGCCTACGGACAAATTAGAGAAATTTCCAGGGCATGTTTTATCAAGAAAAACTAGTCTCCCCTAGTAGCGATTAACGGACTCTCCCCGACTGCGGGAACGACGTACAGGGGCAGGACCAGCAGAGGAGCGACGGCGGCGCAGGGGGGTTGATTTCCCAATGGAATCGGTGGCGTATATTTCTAGGAAGGCCGACTGTTGCACCTGGTCGGCGGCAGTGGTGAGCAGGGTGCGAATGGTTTGCAAACTCCGTCCCCCCCGGCCGATGAGTCTTTCCCGGTCTTCGTCCCCTAGGGCTAACCGAATCCAAACCCGGCTATTTTGTCGAAACACCTCGCAGTCCACCTTCAGGTCATCGGGTTTTTCCAAAAAGGGGCGGACAAGAAACTTGACCAATTCAACGTAGTTTAGGGTAGTCACAGGGGGAAAACGTTGGTAAACACCACGGAAAAAACCGGCACTAAGCTTTTAGCTGTTCAAAAACCTGGGCTTTGGTCAAAATGGAGCGGACGGTTTCGGTGGGTTGGGCCCCTTCTTTCAATCTTTTGACGATCGCCGGTACGTCAAGACGAGTTTCATCGGTGCGGGGATTGTAGAAACCTAATTCTTCCAGGGGGCGGCCATCCCGACGGCTGGTGCTGTGCATGGCGACGATCCGATAGCTCACTTCACGTTTCTTGCCAAAGCGTTTCAGGCGGAGTTTAATCATACTAACTAAAAATAGATTGGGAAAAATTTCGCGTTTACCATTCTAACCTATTTTTTGGGGCCAGAATTTTTCGGGGCGTAAATTGTCAGGGGCCCTGTTCCCACCGCCGCAGATAGCCATGGGAACAGAGCTTGCCCAACGGGGTCAAGGATCCTGGGCCTTCCCCTGGGGACAAACTGGCTCCAGAGCACAGACAGTCGGGATGTTTTCTTCTATGATTGATGGTTGTCGTTAGCCACTCCCCACCGACTTTATCCCCGGCCTACCGGATTCATATCCCTAAAAATTGAATGTTTTCCTCTTCTGTTGAGCTGGAACTTTTTTTCATCTTCGTTTTGGTGGTGTTAAATGGAGTTTTTTCCGGCTCGGAAATTGCCATCGTCTCAGCTCGTAAGATTCGTTTGGAACAGTTGGCAAAGCGGGGTAATCGCAAAGCAAAGCTGGCACTGAAGCTGGCCACAGCCCCCAATAATTTTTTGTCGGCGGTGCAGATTGGCATTACCCTGATTGGCATTTTGAGTGGTGCGGTGGGGGGCGCAACGGTGGCCCTGCGGCTGGCGGATTTTCTCAACAATATTCCCCTACTGGCTCCCTACGCCAGTCCCCTCAGCATTTTTCTGTTGGTGAGTTTTATTACCTATCTATCCCTGGTGGTGGGGGAATTGGTGCCCAAGCGCATTGCCCTCAGTCATCCCGAAGAAATTGCCTGTGGCGTGGCGCCAGCGATGCATTTGGTGGCTAAGCTCACCGCCCCCTTCGTATATCTTTTGGGGCTTTCCACTGATGCGGTATTGCGGCTATTTGGCATCACTAGTAGGGAAGTTAGCCCGATCACGGAAGAAGAAATTCGGGTCATGATCGAACAAGGTGCCCAGGCCGGCATGATCGATGAAGCGGAACAGGAAATGGTGGAAAGGGTTTTTCGTTTGGGGGACCGCCCCGTTAAAACTTTGATGACTCCCCGCACGGCGATCGCCTGGTTAGATGTGGAGTCAGATTGGGAAGAAAATCAACAGGAAATCCTCGATACTCCCTATTCTCGCTTTCCGGTGGGTAGGGATAGCCTGGACGAATGTTTAGGATTTGTGCGGGTAAAGGATATTCTCAATAGCCAATGGTCTGGGCAAAAAATTAACCTGGAGGAAATTGTTCAGCCTCCCTTATTTGTGGCGGAAAATACCCGTTCCCTCAACGTGTTGGAAATGTTCCGGGCTTCCGGTATCCACCTGGCCCTAATTACGGATGAATATGGCGGTATCGAAGGATTGGTCACCCTCAATGACCTGATCGAGGCGATCGTGGGCAGCATTCCCAATGACGACGAAATTCAAGAGCCCCAAATCATTCAACGGGAAGATGGTTCCTATCTGCTCGATGGCCTACTGCCCATTGACGAATTTAAGGAAATTTTCGACATTGAAACCCTCTCCAACGAAGAAGAAGGGCATTACCATACCCTAGGGGGCTTTGTGATTGAAAGCCTGGGTAAAATTCCCCAATCAGGGGAACATTTTGTTTCCGATACCCTACGGGTGGAAGTGGTGGATATGGACGGTATCCGCATTGATAAGGTGCTAGTTAGTCAATTACCAGAGGATTCTTCTACAACGGAAGAAGAGCCTGAAACAGATGACTAAATTTGCTTTTCAGACAATTAATTGCTGTCACAGATGAGTCAAGGCAACATATTAAAACACCTTTGACATAAATCTCATAAAAAACACCGTCATCTCGACCTTATGTCGACTAGCTATTTGGGGTGGATGCAAGATCCACCGTAATAGGTAAAGTTAAGATTTGCAAAAAAACAGACTTTACTAACTTTGTCGCTAAGATAAGGATGTCTTAAACTGCTTGTTTTGCTTGGAGGCTATTTTATGCCGGATTCAATTAACGAATTTTCATATGATGACAAGCCCGATCTTGAGTGGGTAAAATCGTATACCCGTGGTGATGGTGTTATGGTGGACGGCTATTACCGGACTGAATCGAATGAAAGCATTGCAGACAATCTCAATACAGACATAGATGGGGATGGAATATTAGGATATTTTGATGCAGACGAAGATGGAGACGGCATTTTAGAATCAGCTGATATAGATAGAGATGGTATTGCAGACTTAATACAAGATTTTTTAGAGGATATATTTAATTAAAATGTTTAATTTAATTGAATTTGATTGGGAGTTAAAAAATGATTCAAAGACTTATTGGTGCAGTTATATCTGGTGCTGGTCTCGCATTGGGAAAAACAATTTTCAATAAATTGTCTTCAAATAAAGAAACAGAATCCAAAATAATGCCAGCAACCCCTACGGTTATCGAAAAAGACGACAGATACCAAAAGTTGCTCCAACAATATATTATTGAGCAAGAAAAAAGAGAAGTTGAATTAAAACAGTTAATATTTAGTTCTACTAAAATGAAGGGAGAAGAGATTTTACAAGAAGAAAAGTGGAAAGAATTGACTTACAAGCAACAGCAAGTCTTGATAAATAATGCTGCAGAAAAAGATAAAAGAATCCTAGAATTAAAAGAGCAAGAATTACAGCAAATACAAGAACTAGAATGTCTGAAATTAAAACTTCTAGAGGAGTGGCACCAGGAAAAATTTGCTTTACATAATAAACAGATTCTTCAGGATTGGGATTTAAGTAATTGGGATTCTAAATTAAACCGTGAAGAAACAGAAGATTTACTTCAAATAAAGTCATTTAGAAATCGATTATTGGTGCTTGTATCACGACCCAAAATAACTGGAAACCCTCTATTTTGTGATGAAATTTTGCATGAGCAAATTAAGAATGCTGTTTTTGATTTGAATGAGTACATCCCTAGGTCAGAGTTAGAGATTTATTGTGATTATTTCAAAAATCCCATAGAAGATACTGATATTCCCAGACTTAAAAAAATCCTAAATAGCATTTCAACATTAGTTATTTCAACACATGTTATAAGAAATCGTATTCATATCAACTGTGTATTCTGGAATATGGGTGAGGAAGAAATTAGAATAAAAACTCCTTCCTGGGATTTATCTGAGATCATGAAGTCTTCAAGTAGTCAAGATGAAGCTGTTTTAGCAGTAGAAGAAATAATTGCTCTAGTCCATAAATTACTAATTATTTACGCCAAAGATTTATATTTTTTAAGTCTTTCTTTTTCCTATCAACCAGTTCTTTTATCTGGTTATTTTCAAGATATTTTTCAAGAAGATATTTCGAGTCTTTACGATCCTCTCGCAGAATATATTGAAGAAATTAAGTGTGGACAACAAGAGCAATTAAAAACATCTTTTTTGAATGATAATTTGTTGTGTTCATCCAAAGAAATATCTCATGTTAAACAAACATATACAGAACAAGGACAGAGTAATTTATATGAGTATTGGGATTGTGAAGATGAATCAGACTCTGGATATAAAGACTACTTATCCACGTATTAACCAGATTTTGAGGCTTACCAAGACTACTTACTCACTTATGAAGTAGATTTTAATGGTAGCTATACTCACATTTATGATACAGCAGAAACTGATAAAAAATGGCTTTTAGCTTGGGCAATTAGAACTCGAAATCAACCTTTCTCTGACTCAATTAAGAAAGATTTAAATCAAATAAATCTTAATAAAGTAAATATTGATTACGCAGATTTAAGTGGAGTTGATTTAAGTGGAGCAAATTTACGAGGAGCAAACTTAATTTCCGCGGATTTAATTGGAGTAAATTTAAGTAAAGCAAATTTACATAAGAATAATTTATATGGCGCAGATTTAAGTGATGCGGATTTAAGTGGGGCAAATTTGCGTAAAGCTAATTTAAATTTGGAAATTTTACGAGGGGTAAATTTACGAGGAGCAGATTTACAACAAGCTGATTTAAGCAGTGTAGATTTAAGTGACGCGGACTTAAGTGGATCAAATCTACGCAAATCTGTTTTGGGCGAGACAAATTTACGAGGAGCAAATTTACGAGGAGCAGATTTACAACAAGCTGATTTAAGCAGTGTAGATTTAAGTGACGCGGACTTAAGTGGATCAAATCTACGCAAATCTGTTTTGGACAAGACAAATTTACGGGGAGCAAATTTAAGTTATGCCGACTTACGTGAGATTGATTTGAATGAAGCAAATTTACAGGGAGCAATTTTCGATTGGTAGAGCCTGCGGAATGTAGGTTATAAGGAGTTTACTGTGCCAACTATATGCGCGGTCCGCCGTAATCACTGGAGAGATCATAAAGCCTTGATTATCCTAGAACTTGTCACATTTCAGCTTTTTACAAACTATTCTAAATATCTAAAGTTTTATCAATGAGATTTTTAGTTTTACTTTTGTTACCACCAAAAGCGCCAGCCTAATTCTGTAATATTTTTCCTTCAAATACGGCGGATTCTATGACGAGGTGGTACAATGAGGGACAAATATTCAGGGGAGTTCATCGAGAAGTAAAATGCCAGCTCTATCAGTTGATCTAAGAGAAAGGATAGTCAAGACCTATGAAGGTGGTGGAACCTCAATTAGAAAAGTAGCAGAGCAGTTTCAAGTAAGCAAAACGACCGTTCAGGATTTGCTTAAATTGAAACGAGAAACGGGACA
>NZ_JACJTJ010000057.1:0-85615 GCF_014698605.1 Synechocystis sp. FACHB-383
CTAACCAGATACTCACAAACTTAAATGTGTCTAACACTGGGTAGTCATCTTTAGGAAAATTAGATAGATGAGTTTTGACAATATGTCCAAAATTTGATATCATTGCTTCAATTATTTTAATGTTTCTGCCCTTTATTCTATCATTTTAAAGGGCTTTTTCCTTCTTTATAACTATCGTTCAATACTTCTGCCTTTGACTATTGCTGAATTACCTAATTTTAATTTAGGGGTGGACGATGCTGCCCAGTCAGCAATTGATTTTCTTCGTTTGGATCAACACGTTAAGGTAACAGATTGGATTGCAAATCATTTAATCCCACCTATCTACCGTGTTACTTTAGGGCGAACAATACCTGTAAGAAATGTAAGGTCACAGGGTAATAATCAACTAACAGCAGAAATTAATCTTGATGGTTACAATATTACAACTGAAGTTTTACAAGCTAACTGCACGATTGATATAAACTCTTTCATTAGGCTTATTCCCAGTTCTGAAGATTCACATCAAGGTCAAACTATTAGCCAACTTTTTTCTGGTGGAAGTACTTGTGTTGTAGAAGCAATTAACTGGAATAGTGGAACAATAAATCTTGCAGTTAGACAAACAAATAGCCCAAACCATTATCAACTTCGTGGTCGTTTTCATAGGACACAAGAAGATGTTTATCCTTTTGCCACTATTGATGAAAGTCCTTCAGATTTTGTTGCGGGAAGAGTTGATCAGAAACTACAAAATACTCAAGAAAATCATATTTTTCAATGGTTAGCCCCGCAAAATCCTCAAATCCCAGAACAAATCACGATTTCTAATGATGATCACAACAAATATGGACAATTAATCAGGACTTTACAAATCCCCAAAAAAGAAACACAAGATGATCGTTATCAACTAGATGATAATCAAGTAAAAGCAATAATCAACGGGTTAAACACAAGAGTTCAACTGCTACAAGGGCCACCAGGAACTGGAAAAACAGAGACAACGGCGATAGCTACTTTTCTGAGAATTTTAGCACGTCGCACTAATGGTGACATTGTTCTGATTACAGCTCATACGCACACAGCTGTAGACAATTTACTTTTGCGTTTAGATAGCCTTTTGCCAATTTTGCAACAACACGCTCTTAATTTGAACCTAAATGTTCCATCAATTCAACTTAGTCGAGTTGATTCTAGAAATAATGAAGCTTTTGTAAATACACAGATTACGACTTTTGGTTCTAAACCTTGTGTTACTCAAGTTAATCAAATGCGTTCAAATAGTGTTTTGATAATCGCTGGAACGACTAGCGCAATTTTAAAAATGGTTAATGAACTAAATACAAGGCAAAAATTTTTGAGAGATTACCCCCAAGGTTTTGTAACAACAACTCTGATAGTTGATGAAGCAAGTATGATGGTCTTTCCTCACTTTTTAGCTCTAGCTACATTAGTTGAAAATGATGGTGAGATTATGTTAGCAGGGGACCATAGACAACTTGCTCCTATTATTACTCATGATTGGGACAATGAAGATCGCCCCCCTGTTTTACTTTACCAGCCTTATGTTAGTGCTTATCAAGCCATACAAAACCTTAAAGAAAATTCAGATGTTGAAATACCGAATGAATCAATACTGCGTTCTGCTTTAAATTATACTTTTCGTTTGCCACCTATTATTCGTGAACTGATTGCTCGCCTTTACCGCAAAGATAATATTGAATTACAAGGAAAGGAAAAAGATAGAGATATAGAGAACAATGAAATTACAGGAGCTTGGGAAAGACTTTTACAAGGTAGTGGTGGGCTTTATCTTATTATTCATAATGAACGTGAATCAAAACGTAGTAATCAAATTGAAGTAGACATAATAAAAAAAATCTTGGAAGCTGGGGGAGAACTTCCCGATAGCTCTACTGCTATTCTTACACCCCATCGTGCTCAAAGATCACTGCTCAAAACTGAATTAGCAAATTATTACGAACACTCTGTTGATGTGATTGACACTGTGGAAAAAGTTCAAGGAGGTGAACGAGATAATGTGATTGTTTCTGCAACGGCAAGTAATCCATCAGCAATTGGCAAGAATGTAGAGTTCATCCTTAGTTTAAATCGCTCAAACGTTGCTTTTTCAAGGGTTAAAAAACGTTTGATAGTAGTTTGTTCAAAAACTTTATTGGACTATATTCCTGCAGAAATTGAAAACTATGAAGAAGCTATACTTTGGAAGTCATTAAGATCAGTTTGTTCCGAATTTATTTTTGAAGATATGTTTCAAAATGCAAAAATAGAGGTCTATGCTCCCAAACAAGACTTAGAAAATAAAAGACAATAAAGAAATTTTACTCATGTCATAGTTTATACTAAGATTTTTATGAAAAACAAAACTTTGCCTAAATTTTCTATTGTCTAAATAATGACTTACCACGTAGCTGAATTATCGGCGATCGCCGTCCTATTTCAAAGAAACTTTCTTACATCTAATATTGGTAAATATAGCAGGGTTGAGTGGAGAAAATCTATGTACTTTGTCCTCATTTAATGCTTTTTTCATTGGTCTTTCAAGTCCTGTCAGTGAAAAATTGGGGCGGCATTGAAGACTTTTTGCTTCACAATGGAGGGGTTAAGGCTATGTTGATAAAATTCTTTTCACGATCATGGTTAAAAATCAAAGGGTTTGGCTAACTCGGGGACTGGGGGGCTTACTAATCTGGGGGGCCATGGCCACGGTCTGCCGAGCAGAAACCATTCCCTTTACCCTGCTCCAGCTCAACGATGTGTATGAAATTGCCCCCATAGATAACGGCCGTTGGGGCGGCTTAGCTCGGGTGGCTAATTTACGCCGGCAGTTGGAACAAGCTAATCCCCACACCTACACCGTGTTAGCAGGGGATTTTCTCAGTCCTTCCGCCTTGGGCACAGCCCTCTACAACGGCGATCGCCTGGCGGGGAGGCAAATGGTGGCGGTGTTGAATGCCATGGGGTTGGACTATGCCGCCGTGGGCAACCATGAATTTGACGTTAGTGCCCAGCAATTTAGGCAACGGATTGCAGAGTCGGATTTCCAGTGGTTATCAGCCAATATTGCCGACGGTGCGGGCAATCAGTTTACAGGCATCAAACCCTACGAAATCTTGACCATCCCCGGAGCGGAAGGGGGAGAAGTGAAGGTGGGCATTTTAGCCCTGACCATTGACAGCAATGCGGCTGAATATGTCACCTATAGTGATCCCATTGCCACGGCCCGCCGCTACATAGAAAGTCTGGAGGGAGAAGTGGATGTGTGGGTGGCTCTGACCCATCTTTCCCTAGCCCAGGATTTAGCTTTAGCTCAAGCCATTCCCGAATTAGATCTGATTTTAGGGGGCCATGAACACGAAAATATCCAGCGCAACCATTTAATTATTAAGCCCGACAGTTCGGCAAGTTGTCCCCAGGCCCAAACGCCGATTTTTAAGGCCGATGCCAATGCCCGCACTGTTTATATCCACCAACTGACCTACGACACGGACCGGCAATGTTTAGAAATTGATTCCCAACTCCAACCCATCACTGCGGCGATCGCCGAGGACCCAGCCACAGCCCAAGTTGTTGACCAATGGCAAGAAATTGGCTTTACAGCTTTTCGTCAAGCAGGATTTGAGCCCATGGCGGTGGTAGTTAAAGCCCCCATGGCCCTGGATGCCCTCGATGCCCATGTGCGTAGCAGATCCACCAATCTCACCCGACTAATTACCCGGGCGATGCAGTACGAATATCCAGCAGCGGCCATGGTGATGTTCAACGGTGGCATGGTGCGCCTTGATGACCTACTTAGTGCTGGTTCCATCACCCAATACGATATTATTCGCATCTTACCCTTTGGCGGCCGGGTGGTAACGGTGGATATAAGGGGGGATTTGTTACAAAAAGTTTTGACCCAGGGGGAAAAAAATCGGGGCACTGGTGGCTATCTCCAGCTAGCGGGCTTGGCTCCCGCTGACATTGAGCCAGACAAGGTCTATCGGCTGGCATTGATGGAATATTTGTTAACCGGACAGGAAGTGGGCTTGGATTACCTGACAGAAAATACCCCTGGATTAAAAGTGATTGGCTACGGTCGGGATATTCGTTCCATCTTGGTGGATTATCTACAAAATAATGCCCACCAAGCCTTTACTGATTTGGGAGAACCCTAGGTGGGAGGTCGTGGTCGTGAAGTAATTCCCATTCCAGTTGATCAATACACTAAAACCATCATCCAAGGAACTAGTCTGGGTACCAAAACATGCCCTTAATGCCTTCGGGATCCAGCACAAAGCCCAAACGTCGATAAAAATCCACCACCTGGGGATCGGCGAACAGGGTGATATTACTAATGTCGTAATGGCGTAATTTGCGGATGATATATTGCATTAGGGCCTTACCCAAACCCTT
Source organism: Synechocystis sp. FACHB-383 (assembly GCF_014698605.1). NCBI lineage: Bacteria > Bacillati > Cyanobacteriota > Cyanophyceae > Synechococcales > Merismopediaceae > Synechocystis > Synechocystis sp. FACHB-383. The sequence continues at coordinate 4,396 of NZ_JACJTJ010000057.1, forward strand.
GCTCTGCAGACTGGGGTGAATGACCACGTCCCATACGGTGGCGTTGAAAGCATGGTCAGAAGTGGCCCGGGCAAACCCCACCAGTCGCCGTCGATTGCCCCGCACTTCCCACATGGTAACCACCAAAAAACTGCACTCTACGGCTTTTTTAACTTTGCGAATGGGACGTCGGGCCCAGCCCACCGCATCACATAACTCCTCCAACTCGTAGAGGTCAATGTCCCGGTCAGTGGTGAAAAATATCCGGCCTTTATCACTGTCATCGGTGGGAAATTCTTCTGCCCCCGTTGGGCCCAGGGATGGTGAACTAGTTGAATCGGGATTGAAAAAGCGTTTCCAAAAAACCATGCCGTTGGGCGTTCAAGAACAAGCTGGGGTGGACAAAGGAAAAAGCAGTGGGGGGGATGGAAATGGTGATAATTACTTTCAAACCTTAAGTATAAGCTTTGATCGCATCCCCCTGGTGAATCTCTAAAAGCCTAGATCCTCCCTGGCGATCGCCGCTTCAGCCAATACTTCAGCATCGGTCATGCTCGGCCAATCTTGGCAACCAATTTCACTGTAAAACTGCTGGTCATAGGGCCGGGTACGCACCACCACCGGCATGGGCACCGCATGGCCCAACACCAACGCCTGTTGTTTGGAATCTAGCTTGGCCAAGACGGAACGCAAATTTTGTCCCCCTGCCACCCCGGTAAAAATTGCTTCAATGTCCTTTTCGTCGTTGAGCAAGCAGGTAATGCGGGTACCAATTTGGGACATAACTTCGTTGTCAATGCCCGATGGCCGTTGATCCACCACCAACAGGGTGACAAAGTATTTACGCATTTCCCTGGCAATGGTACCAAAAATGGTCTGATGGACGATGGCGGAGTCTAAAAAGCGGTGGGCTTCTTCAATGGTGATCACCAATTGCCTCGGGCGATCGCCAACGTGTTTAGTTTGGAGAAATTTTTCGGCTTTTTTAACGTAAATGCCATGGATACGTCTGGTGATCATATTGGTGGCTAACATATAGGAAAGCAAATTGGATTGAGAACCAAATTCAATCACCACATGTTTACCTGCTTCCAAACATTGCAAAAGTTGGTCAATGTAGTTGTGGGCGCTAACCTGTTTGAGATACTTTAAATTTTCTAGTCGTTTCAACTTCCGTTGCAAAGACATAATGGAGCCGGGATGGCCCTGTTTTTCTTCACAAAAAACCTTAATTTCTTCATTGGTCATCACCAGTAAACGGGAAATCCAACCAGAGCCAAATTCAGAAAATAAAATATTGGCATTGTCCAACGCCGCCTCCGACAAACCCAACTCAAAACCTACTAAACGAATATCTTCAATTTCAATTTGATCAAAGCTTAAATAGAGTTCCTGGGCTCCCCTCACCCCCCGCCGTTTGGTGGATTCCGCATCGAGGGTAAAAATTTCCACTTCCCCCGGAAATAGTTGCCGTAACCCCTTCACAGTGGAAACAGTTTTGCCTTCCCTCATCGCTTCCCAGCCGTATTCTGAGTGCATGTCAAACATCAAATTGACTGCCGCTTGCTTGTGGATAATGCCAGAAATAAGTAAGCGGGTTAAAAAGGATTTTCCGGTGCCCGATTTACCAAAAACCCCATTACTTCGTTCCACAAAACGGTCTAAATCTAAGCAGACTGGCACCGCCATGTCCAACGGTTCTCCAATGGCAAAATTGCGCCGAAATGGATCATCTTCCCAACCAAACACTAAACGAAAATCCCTTTCACTGGCTTCAAATACCTGGCTAAAGTGGGCAGGAATAGTTTTTACCGGCAACAATTCCACCTCGGCATTACTATTAGCTTGGTAGGAGGCCAGACCATTGCCATTACTCTGGCGATCGCCATGGCCGTTACTTTGTTCAGTTAAACTTTCGCCATAACCTGGTTCCGTGGCTGACTCCGTTAACATCAACATGGGCGCCAATTCTAACGTGCCGTAGGTACCACTGCCGGCCAAGACATCAATTAAAAAATCATCATTAATATGGGGGGGATTGGCCAAAATTCGGGGGTTGGCAGTGCCCAAGGAAACATCGGTAAGCAAACAAAAAAAGCGCGACCGCCTACCCTGAATAACTAAAAATTTGCCCACCCGCATTTCTTCCACAGAAACATCCGCATGAAGACGTACTTCCAAGCCCTTACTAAGGGAACCTTGGGTAACGGAGCCGAGGGCGTGGTCTGGCATAAATTCTGGGGCGGGTCAAAAATGGGGTGCAATTGTTGCCATCGGTTAATACTCAAACCTCAGCGTTGGTACTATTTTGCCACACTGACAACGGAGCGTGGAGAGGAAAAAATGACCAATTTGCCCTGTAAACCTCATTGTTTCCCCTGATTTTCTTGGGGTTGGGAAGACTGAATCTTAGTTGGTTGAGCAAGGGGGTTTGCTGAGGTGGAAACGGGGGTGGGGTTAAGGGTCCCCCATTGTTGATAGTAGGACGCCAATTGCTGTTGATGATCAAGCTGAAAGCGTAATTGTTGACCACTGCGCTCGAGGGTGTGGGCGGTGTAAACCTGGTCTTGGAAATTTTCCGTGGAGGACACCAATTGCCCCAGGCCATCCACCAATTTTCTCAGGTTGTTACGAAAGGCTGGATCGCCAGTTAATTGCTCCACATCGCTGGTGATTTTTTGGGCATTTTCAAAGGTGAGTCGGGCCGCATCCAGGGTTTGCTGGAGGGTCAGCATCAGGGTGGGGTCATTGAGGTCGGCGGAAATTTGCCGGATATTATTGCTGGTGACAGCCGCATTTTCCATCAGCAGGGCCAAGTCGTTGGTTACTTTTTGGGCATCGATCGCCGCTAGGCCATGGTTGACGGTGGCGACGGCGGTTTGGATTTCTCGACCGATGGCCTGGAGGTCCCGGTTGGTGGTTTCAATGCTTTTCAGGGTGAGATTGACCTGGGCCCGATTTTCCCCCACCAGTTGATTGAGGTTAACCATTAACAGGGAAGCTTCTTCGATGGTGCGGTTGATGTGGTCTTGGTTGGTCAGGACCACTTGATTAACTCGACTGGTTAACAGGGAAGCGTTATCGGCGGCCTTGGCGATCGCCTCGGAAGTACGGCCAAAACCCCGCACCTGTTGATTAGCGGTTTTGCTGAGGGCCGTAATTTCAGCGCTCATGGTGGCAATGCGAGCAGCGGCCAGGTTGGCACTTTTCACGGTGGCGTTAATGTCGGCCACAAATTGCGGCTCACTATAGGCCTGGGCTAAACGAGCCATGCTGTTGGTTAATTGAGTCCCCGCTTGCCCCTTCAACTCGTCGCCATTGCAAAGAATTTTGCCACTTTCGGGACAGTCGGCGCTAAGGGGGTCTAAGGCCAGGGCCGCATCGGACAATTGGCGATCGGGAATCATATCAATGGCCGCTTCCCCCAATAAACCGTAGCGACTGATTTCCACCTGCACATCGGCGGGGATACGCAATTGGGTGGAACTAATCTCCAACTGGGCCAAAATTCCGTTACTGCCGGGGATTAATTTGGCCACCCGACCCACGGGCACTCCCCGATAACGCACTGCCCCCCCCACCTGGAGCCCACTGGCATCGCCAAATTGTACCAACACTTCATAGCCTGGATTGCCAAAACCGCCCCCCCGTAACCATAGGACAATACCACCAATAATAAATAGTCCCAACAGGGCAAACAGACCAACGGATCCTTCTTTGATGGTGCGGGGTCTGAGCATACGCAAGGTCTCAATAGGGCCGAAAAATAAAGCGATTTGCCTAGGGGGGGAGGAGTTCCTTGCCGGGAGGAACGTTCAAAAAGTTAGACCAGCCCACCATCGCCTCTTTTTCTAGGAAACGGTCAGGGGCCAACGGGTTCCCCTATCTTACCGCCGTATTGGTTAATCCAAAATGCGAATGGGACCATCCACTTTGGCTTCAAAGAATTGCCGCACCAAGGGGTTATCGGTCTGGTCGATGGCACTGACTGGCCCCTGCCATTGGATTTTGCCATCGTAGAGCAACACCACCCGATCCGCTGTCCGGCGAATGGTACTTTCCTGATGGCTAACCATAATATAGGTTCCACAACCTTCCGGAGATTTTTGTAAGCGCCGCACTAAGTCTTCAATGACGGTGGAGGCGATCGGGTCTAAACCGGCGGTGGGTTCATCGTACAAAATCACCTCTGGATTGTCCTCCGGTTGATGGGGATTGGACATGATCGCCCGGGCAAAGCTAACCCGTTTACGCATCCCCCCCGATAGTTGGGCTGGATAGTAGTCTTCAATGCCCGTTAACCCCACCAGGGCTAGTTTGTGGGCCACCTGCTCCCGGATGACTTCCCTGGATAGGGAGGAATGCTCCAGCAAGAAAAAGCCGACATTTTCCGCCACTGTCAGGGAATCAAACAGGGCTGACTGTTGAAACACCAGGGCGATGCGGATGCGCTCATTGTCGTCCTCCACCAAGCCCCGCCGGGGTTCCGCTTTGATTAGCACCTGCCCATTATCCGGTGGCAATAGTCCGGCGATGATCCGCAAAATGGTTGATTTCCCGGTGCCCGACGGGCCAATCACCACCAATGCTTCCCCCGGATAGAGGTCTAAATCCACATTGTCCAAAATTTGGCGATCGCCAAAGGATTTACTAATGCCCCGGAGTTGAATAAGGGGTTCCGTCATTTTGGATAATCCCGCCCCTAATCCACCCGCTCCAACTGCCAGAGAATTTGGTTCCCTTCCCTTCTCACTCTGGAAACAACCCAGTTGCGCCATGACCAATGATCCCCCCGGCTGGTGACGGCACTGGGGTTAATATCCATCAAATCTGCCAACTCTGAACTGGTGATTAAATACCCCTGCTTGGCAATTTCTTCGGCAGCCCGGAGGGTTTCTACTAAATTACGCACCTGGAGAATGCGTTCTTCCCTCGATAACAGATACTCTTCCACATTGTTGACAATATTTTCCATAGCAATGCCTGTAAATAACACTCCAAGAGCGATCTAGAACCATATTCAGGGGAATTTTCCCTTCCACATCTTAACTAGTTTCCCGAAAACAGATGCTCAAATAAAACACTTTTCGCTTTTCTTGGCTGAACCCAGCGAAAATCAGGGGTTTCATTAGAAGGAGGACAAACAAAAATAATTTACTTTTATTCATAGTTTCCCATGGTCAACTCCACCTAAGGGATGGCTATAATGGACAGGCCAAAAAGTCCCTACCCTGGGCTTTGTCGTGGAAATATCGTTCATTTCGCCCCTAATTGCTGTGTTGCACCATAATTTCCGCCTCTTTTGCCTAACTTTACTAGCCTGTTTGTCTGGTTTTGCCCCCCATGCCCTAGCCCAAAATGTCACTGCGGCGAACGATGGCACTGGCACCACCGTTGATACCCAGGGTAATCAATTCAATATTGGCGGCGGTAGTTTGTCAGGAGATGGGCAAAATTTATTCCACAGTTTGCAACAATTTGGTTTGGATCAAAATCAGATTGCCAATTTTTTATCCAACCCCGATATTCGCAATATTCTCACCAGGATAGTGGGGGGCGACGTTTCGATTATTAATGGTCTCATTCAGGTAAGCGGGGGCAATGCCAATCTATTTTTGATGAATCCGGCCGGCATGATTTTTGGGCCCAATGCCAGCATCAATGTGCCCGGAGACTTTGTGGTTACCACCGGTTCGGCGATCGGTTTTGGCAATGACCAATGGTTCCAGGCGATCGCCGACAATAACTATGGGGCGCTGGTGGGTAGTCCGACCCAATTTGCCTTTGATTTAGCGAACCCCGGTTTAATTATTAATGCGGGGGATTTGTCGGTAACGGAGGGCAAAAATCTCGCCTTTTTGGCGGGCAATGTGGTTAACACTGGTTCTTTGACAGCCCCTGGGGGCAATATTACTGTCGCCGCAGTACCAGGACAAAATCGTATTCGCATTTCCCAGCCTGGTAGTTTGTTGAGCTTGGAAGTGGAAGTTTCTCCCCAGATGAATCAGGGGGGATCTTTTTCCGTGTTGGATCTGCCCACCCTATTAACCCAGGGAGCAGGCAATCTCGATTTGGGTTTAGCAGTACAAGCTGATGGTACCGTGACCCAAAATTCCACGGACACGATGGTTTCCCCCCTACCCGGTTCCGTCACTGTGTCGGGCACCATTGATGCTAGTAATACAAATTCTGTTCTCACCCCTGGTGGGCAAGTGGCGATCGTTGGTAATCAAATAGCACTACAAGGAGCGGCGATCGATGTTTCTGGTAATGGTGGTGGCGGCACGGTGCGCATTGGTGGAGACTTCCAAGGACAACCTTCCCTCCCTACCGCAATCCAAACAGTGGTGGATAAAAATTCGGTAATTAAAGCCGATGGTCTACTCACAGGGGATGGGGGCACCGTAATTGTCTGGGCCGATGACTCTACCCGTTTTGGCGGTGCCATTTCAGCCCAGGGGGGAACCATGGGAGGAGACGGTGGCTTGGTGGAAACCTCCGGTGCCAAAAATTTAAGGGTGGATGACACTGCTAGGGTGAACACCTTATCCACCATGGGGGAAACCGGCACTTGGTTGTTGGATCCGGAGGAATTGATTGTTGGTCTTGTCAATAACCCCGGTGCTGAACCAAGCTTAATTTCTGCTTCAACCGTTCAAGGCAATCTAGTCTCAAGCAATGTTGTTCTCCAGGCAGATAAATCCATAGCTGTTATTCAGCGAATATTTCCCACAGGTTCGTCAAATAATCTTACTTTTGATTCACCCTTAATAACCTTAGATGAACGGGTCTCTATCGGAGACGGTTCAATCACTTTTACTAATACTGGCCCTATTAATACTGGCAATACACTAGTTACCTCATCTATCAACGATTTAAATTTTGAGGACAATGTTGAGCTGAATGCCAACACAACGTTTAGCGCACCAGGCTACGAAGTTGTTTTCTTTGACCCTGTAAATGGCAACTTTGACTTATTAGTCGAAGCAGATGGCATCATTTTTTTTGACGGAGCCGGCACCACTACTCCCCTGAAAAGTATTGGTGTTACCATCACCGCTACCACAGGTTTCAATTCTGGTAAAGCCATCTTTGTACAGGATGATATCCTTACCCAGGGAGATCAAGTTTTCGACGGGCAATTCTTTGCATCTGGATTGAACATGGAGTTTAATCCGATGATTAATTTGACGAGTAGTGCAGGCTCAGTGATTTTCACCGGGGATATTACTCTGACAGATGTAGCATTTAAAGTACAGGCCGCCCAAAATATAATTAGTCCCTCCACTTCTGACCTCCGGTTTTCTAGCCTTACAACAGTATCTGAAGTACTGCTTGATGCCGGGCAAAATGTTTCTTTCGGGAATATCAATACCAGTGGTGGAAATTTAGATATACAAGCTTTGGGCAATATTTCTACCGGATCAATAGTTACATCTTCATTTGCCGTACCTGGAGGAGAAATATTTCTCAATGCTGGTGGAAATCTTACGACTGGTTACCTAGAAACAGTAGGAACTGATGGAGGGAACGTCACTCTATTGTCAGGCGGCGATACCAATACCAGTTACATCGATGCTCGGGGAATTGGAGATGATGCGGGAGTAGGAAGCCTAAGCCTGGGGGGAATCATAGGGAGCCTAAACCTGGGGGGAGAAGTTGTAATCAAAAGTAAAGGAGATATTACCACTGCTTTTATTGATACTGGAGCTTATTCAGAGGAAATTCCAAATGAAGGTACAGGGGGAAATGTTTTTCTCACAGCGGACGGTAATATCACAACAAATTATATATTTACCGCTGGTAAAAATGGGGGTGATATTTTCTTTCAAGCCGGTGAAAATGTAGATATTATCGATTATTTAGATACCTTTGGAAGTGAAACTAGTGGAGATGTATATGTTGAGACACCGCTGGATATTTCAATTGGTTCCTACATATTCACTGGAGGGAATGGGGTACCCGGGAATGTGTTCCTGCAGGCGGGGGGAGATATTTCCACTAGCTACATAGATACTTCAGCGGCCAATGGTGGTGATATTTTTATTCAGTCAGGGGGAGACATTGAAGTTAGTTATTTATTCACCCAAGGGAATGAGGGAACAGGAGGGGACATCTATATTGAGGCTGCTCGTTATTTTCGGGCGATCGATGGCTTCTTTATTGGCCCAGAAGGGCCTTTTAGTATCTACACCGCTGGCGCCACAGCTGATGGAGGTGGAGATGTCTACATTCAATTTGGCGGAACTGAACCTTTCATCGTCGGTAATCCCATTACCAATGGAACCCTGGGGGCAATTAGTTCGGGAGACGACAATACTGTGCAAATTGGCACACCGCCAATTTTTGATACCTTTACTCTGGGCAATATAACTATAACTACTGATTCTGAGCCGGAACCTGAACCCGAGCCGGAACCCGAACCCGAGCCGGAACCCGAACCCGAACCCGAGCCGGAACCTGAACCCGAGCCGGAACCCGAGCCGGAACCTGAACCCGAGCCGGAACCCGAGCCGGAACCTGAACCCGAGCCGGAACCCGAGCCGGAACCTGAACCCGAGCCGGAACCTGAACCCGAGCCGGAACCTGAACCCGAGCCGGAACCTGAACCCGAGCCGGAACCCGAACCCGAGCCGGAACCCGAACCCGAGCCGGAACCCGAACCCGAGCCGGAACCCGAACCCGAACCCGAGCCGGAACCCGAACCCGAACCCGAGCCGGAACCCGAACCCGAACCCGAGCCGGAACCCGAACCCGAGCCGGAACCCGAACCCGAGCCGCCAACTCCTCCCATCCCCGTCGAGCCTCCAACTTCTCCAGATGTTGAAGAAATCGATGATGAGAGGCAGATATCGTTTGACATTGAGAGGTCTACCGTTACTAATACCCCCAGTCTGGAAATCCAGACTCAAGACATAGCTCCGGGTATTAATCTTTTCAATACCAACGTTGGCGTTAACTTCCCTACCAATCAGGTTGTTTTGCAACAACAATTAAATCAAAATGTAGAGGAAGGAATTTCTGCACAGTTCACTACTCACCTTAATTTGAATATTGATATTGAGCTGGTCAGCCCCGTTGATGTTTTACAGGAGTTAAATCTCAATACTGGGGTAAACTCTGCCTTGGTTTATATCTATTTTTATCCTCCGGGAACCGCAGGAGAAAATCTTCCCGAATGGCAATTTTCTTCTAATAGTGGGCTGACCATTCCCCCCTTAGCTTCCTATCCCAAAATAAATCATTGGCAAGTAGCCTCCACTGAGCAACTGGTCATTCCCCCCAATAATGATCCGCAACCGGATGATCAGTTAGTAATCGTGCTAGTGACGGCAGATGGTATTGCTAAGCCAATTCCCCTCAATGTCAGCCGCCGGGAAGTGGTTCGTCAGGTGGAAATTTTGAACCGGAACTTAACTGCTCCAGGGCGGGGAGATGACTACCAAGCTCAAGCTTCCCAGTTGTACGACTGGTTTATCAGGCCAATTAAGCCAATTTTGGAGGATAGGAAAATTGAGAATATCAGCTTTATTCTCGACCGGGGATTACGTTCTTTGCCCATGGCGACAATGTATGATCGCCAATTGGAGAGGTATTTGGTTGAGGATTATAGCGTGGGGCTTATGCCTAGCTTGGCTCTGACCAATCGAGAATACACCCCCGTCCAAGGTTCCCAAGTATTGGCTATGGGGGCAGAAACCTTTGCCAGCCAAAATCCATTGCCAGCGGCGGCGGTGGAAGTGGATACCATTACCAATCAATTGTGGCGGGGTAGTGCTTTCCTCAATGACCGGTTCACGGTGGATAATTTTGTCCAGTCCTTGGCGACCAAAGAATATAGCTTAGTACACTTGGCTACCCATGGTGAATTTTTACCCGGCAATCGCAACAATTCCTTTGTGGTTTTCAGTGATCGGTCTTTAGATTTGGACGAATTTGCCAACGTTGGCTTGGATAAACCCATTGATTTGATGGTGTTATCGGCCTGTCGCACTGCGGTGGGAGATTTCGACGCTGAATTGGGCTTTGCTGGCCTAGCCGTGAAAACCGGAGTCAAAACGGCGATCGGTAGTCTGTGGTACGTCAGCGATGAAGGAACTTTTGCCCTGATGACCAGTTTCTACGATCAACTCCAACCAGCCCCCATTAAGGCCAAAGCCCTACAGCAAGCCCAATTAAGTCTGCTCAAGGGAGAAATTCGAGTTGTGGGGGACAATCTGATCCTTGGGGATGGCACAAATATTTCCCTTGTAGATTTACCATCGGATATCCGGCAACGCTTAGCAACGCAGGATTTAACTCATCCCTATTTCTGGAGCGGTTTCACCCTGGTGGGGAGTCCCTGGTAACAAGAACAGAACTTGGTCGGGCCAGTGCTCCCATTTCCTTTGCTTTGCCGTTAACCCATATCGCCATTTGTAATCGCTAAGGCCACTGGGGGTGCCGATCCGTGGCCATAATGGAGGCGAAGACGAATTACAGAAAAACTACCATGTCCTTTGCCAATGCCAATACTCCCCCCCAAGTTGTTGTGTTGGGGGCCGGAGCCTGGGGCTCTAGTCTTGCCTATGTGTTGAACAATAATGACATTCCTACCCAAGTTTGGTCTCGTCGATCGCCGCAGAGCCTGGAATCCATGGTGGCGGGGGCTGATGTAATTGTCTCGGCGGTTTCCATCAAGGGGGTACCATCGGTGGCGGCCCGATTAGAGGCCATGGACCTCCAGAAGCGGACTATTTTGGTAACGGCCACCAAGGGTTTAGACCCTGAAACCATGGCTACCCCTTCCCAAATTTGGCAAGCCTCCCTACCTTCCCAGCCGATCGCCGTTTTGTCGGGGCCGAATTTATCGAAGGAAATTGACCAGGGTTTGCCGGCGGCAACGGTGGTGGCCAGTAGTGACCAAGCCGCAGCGGAAGAAATCCAAACCATTTTTGCAGCGGACAACTTTCGGGTGTACACCAACAACGATCCCCTAGGCACAGAATTGGGCGGTACCCTAAAAAATGTCATGGCGATCGCCGTGGGAGTATGCGAAGGTTTGGGGCTGGGAACCAATGCCAAATCCGCCCTGATCACCAGGGCCTTGCCGGAAATCACTAGGGTGGGACTGCATTTTGGGGCCCAACCAGACACCTTTTGGGGCCTAGCGGGGTTAGGGGATTTATTGGCTACCTGCTCCAGTATGCTCAGCCGTAATTATCGGGTGGGTTATGGTTTATCCAAAGGCCAACCCCTGGAGGAGATTTTAGCCAACCTAGGGGGCACCGCCGAAGGGGTTAACACCACCGACGTACTAATAAAAATTGCCAATCGAGAAAAAATTGCTGTGCCCATCACTAGACAGGTTTATCGTTTGCTCCACGGAAAAATTACTCCGCCCCAGGCAGTGGAAGCATTGATGGAAAGGGAATTGAAAGCAGAATTTGAAGACTTTGATCTTTGATATGGTCCTGTTCTCCCATCATGATCATGATTCAGGCCGAGTTAGGGGTCTAAACAAGGCGATTTTTTCATTGGGAGCAAAATCAGCTCAAAGCTTCCCCATTGCTAAAGTTGAAGCGGCTCCATGGCGACGGGAGCAACAGTTACCCCGATGAACAACTTTTGAGGCGTAATCCCAAAATCAACAAATCCCGTTCCTGGCCCCCCAACTCCGCCACCTTGGGCAATAGGCCCCACTGCTCAAAACCGTGGCGTTGAAACAAACGAATACTGGGCTGATTGTGGGCAAAAATGTATCCCAGCAACGTTTTTAGCCCCAACTGGGGGGCCTTGGCGATCGCCGTTTTGAGTAAATACTGCCCCAAACCTCGGTGATGCCAGAGGGGGTCAAGGTAAATACTCAACTCCGCAGTGCGATGGTAGGCAGGGCGACCATAAAACCGCTGAAAACCCAACCACCCCACTATTTGCTTGTGCTCCGTTACCAACACCCAGAGGGGATAGGTGTCTGGCCCATGGTCCGCAAACCACTGACGACGGCTTTCCACCGTAATTGCATCGGTATCACCGGTGGCTACATTTTGGGGAATGTTGGCATTGTAAATAGCAACAATAGAATCTAAATCCGTAATGATGGCATCCCGTAGGAAAAGGTCAGATGGGATCACAGCAATATTTTAGTACTTGCGGGGTTGATATAGGCACTAGTCTAAATGTTAATGGGAATTGCGATAGTTTCCGTCATTTCTAGGCGATCGCCAGAACGGAGTCGCAAAAATTGGTAGCGAAAAATACATTTTCTAACTACTTGACTCTTTACGATGGATACTCGACGCAGCGCAAAATTGTAATCTATCTGACTGCACTAAGGAGAAAAAATGGCTAAAACCCCCCAGGAAGTCCTCAAGTGGATCCAAGACGAAAAAATTAAGATTATCGACCTTAAGTTTATTGATACGCCGGGAATTTGGCAGCATTGCTCCTTCTATTACGACCAACTTGATGAAAACTCCTTCACCGAAGGTATTCCCTTTGATGGCTCCAGTATCCGGGGGTGGAAAGCCATTAATGAATCCGACATGTGCATGGTGCCCGACCCAAACACCGCCACCATCGATCCCTTCTGCAAAGAACCGACCTTGACCATGATTTGCAGTATCAAGGAGCCCCGCACTGGGGAATGGTATAACCGGGATCCCCGCACCATTGCTGCCAAAGCCGCCGAATATCTCCGTGGCACTGGCATTGCCGACACAGTTTACTTTGGTCCCGAAGCTGAATTTTTCCTCTTCGATGACATTCGCTTTGGCCAAACGGAAAATTCTAGCTTCTACTTTGCCGACAGCGTGGAAGGGCGTTGGAACACCGGTCGGGAAGAGGAAGGGGGCAACCTCGGTTACAAACCAGGCTACAAACAGGGTTATTTTCCCGTGGCTCCCACCGACACCGCCCAGGATATCCGCACAGAAATGTTGCTCACCATGGCGGCCTTTGGCGTTCCCATTGAAAAGCATCACCATGAAGTGGCTTCCGGTGGTCAGAACGAATTGGGCATCAAGTTCGACAAGTTGGTCAATTCCGCTGACAACTTGATGATCTATAAATATGTGATCAAAAACGTGGCTAAGAAGTACGGCAAAACCGTTACCTTTATGCCCAAGCCCATCTTCAACGATAATGGTTCTGGCATGCACGTGCACCAGTCCCTCTGGAAAGATGGCCAGCCCCTCTTTGCCGGGGACAAATATGCCGGCTTTAGCCAAATGGGTCTCTGGTACATCGGCGGTATTTTGAAACATGCCCCCGCCCTGTTAGCCTTCACCAACCCCACCACCAACTCCTACAAACGACTGGTGCCCGGTTTTGAAGCCCCCGTTAACTTGGCCTACTCCCAAGGTAACCGTTCCGCCTCCGTGCGGATTCCCCTCTCCGGTGGTAACCCCAAAGCCAAGCGTCTGGAATTCCGTTGCCCCGACGCCACCTCCAACCCCTATCTCGCTTTTGCCGCCATGCTCTGTGCCGGTATTGATGGGATTAAAAATCAGATTGACCCAGGTGAACCCTTGGATGTGGACATCTATGACCTCAGCCCCGAGGAATTAGCCAAGATCCCTTCCACCCCTGGTTCCCTAGAGGCGGCATTGGAAGCGTTGGAGAAAGACCATGAGTTTTTGACTGGTACCGGCGTTTTCTCCGCTGATTTTGTGGAAAGTTGGATTGAGTACAAACTCGACAACGAAGTTAACCCCATGCGTCTGCGTCCCCACCCCTACGAGTTCTCTTTGTACTACGACTGCTAAGCCAGTCCATCTCAGCGGGTTTTAGGTAGTAACCAAAATCTGTGTCAACGGCCGGCCCCATGCACCGATGGTGGTACTAACTGGGTTGGCCTAGGACTGATGAAAACCAAATGGCGATCGCCAACCGGAAACTTTCTTTATGGGAAATTCTGGGGGGCGATTTTTCTTTTAGAAAGATTTGTTGAGTCCAATCAATGGTCTGACCAGGGATTTATCATGGTTATAGTGCCACCGTGATGCGAATGAAATCTCCCCTGCGTCGTCTACTACTTTCCCCTCTACTACCACTTCTCATCGGGGCAGGGCTATCGGTAATGACCGTTAATACTTGGTTTTTTCTCCACAACCAAGTTCAACAGCGACTCAAACAAGTTTTGACCAATCGTCTGATTAATATTCACGAACAAATTGAAAATCAACTCAATATTCACATCCGTCAACTGGAGCAAATGGCCGGACGTTGGGAACGATCGCCAACGGGAACGGAGCAAACAGATTGGGCGTTAGATGCTAGGGCCCAGGCGGAAAGTTTCAGTGGTTATCAGGTGATCCAATGGGTGGATTCAAAATTTGTGGTGCGGTGGGTTGAACCATTGCCCGGTAATGAAGAGGAGATTGGCTATGCGAACCACTATCCCCGCCAAATCCAATCCTTAGAATTAGCAGCAAGGCAAAAAACTACCATCCTCAGCAGAGTGGTGGATTTAGATGAGGGAGAGAAGGGGTTTTTGGTGTATGTGCCCCTATTTATCGAAAATAGATTTGACGGTTTTGTGGTGGGGGTTTTCCAACTCAATCAGTTTATCGATGCCGTTCGCCCCCTATCCAGTGAAAAACCAGGCCCAGATGGTAGTCTACGGAGCTTTGGCCTACGTATTTTTGAAGACAATCAACTCATATATGACGATATCCCTGCCCATTGGCGCCAGGATATTGTGGTTAACCAAGAATTAGAGTGGGCCGACTCCTTGCCCCAAGCGGAAGCCATGACTAGCCATTGGCAACTGCAATTAGTGCCGGGGCCAGTTCTGCTAGACCAGTACGGTTCCTTTTGGTCGGAATGGACTTTACTGAGCGGTTTGCTCATGGCCTGGGCGGTGGCGATCGCCGTTCATTATCTGCAAAAAAGCCGTAAACATAGTGAGGAGCTGGGGGAACTAATCAAACAACAGCAAAAAGCTGAAGAGTTTTTACAGTCTACCCTCCAGGAATTAGCTGTCCAAAAAACCGCCCTGGATGAGGCGGCCATTGTGGCCATCACCGATACCGAAGGAGTCATCACCTACGTTAACGATAAATTTGTGGAAGTATCTGGCTATAGTCGGGAAGAACTGATTGGCAACACCCACCGTTTAGTTAATTCCGGTTACCATTCCCGGGAATTCTTTCAGCAGTTTTGGCAGACCATCAGAGCCGGAGAAGTATGGCACGGACAAATCAACAATAGGACTAAAGCCGACAACACCTATTGGGTCGACAGCACCGTTGTCCCCTTTTTAGATGAAGAAGGCAACCCCTATCAATACCTGGCCATCCGCTTTGAAATCACCTCTAGCAAACAGGCTGAAAAAAGTTTGCGCGAAAGTGAAGCCCGGTTTCGGATGATGGCGGACACCTCCCCCATTATGCTGTGGGTGGCGGATCAGGATAAGAAAATGACCTTTGTCAATCAGTCCTGGTTAGAATTCCGGGGGTCTACCCTGGCGGAGGAATTGGACAATGGTTATCTAGAAGGCATTCACCCCGACGATAAAGGCCATTACCTGGGGGTTTATTACCAAGCCTTTGGCGATCGCCGACGTTTTGAATTGGAATATCGTTACCGTAGGGTGGACCAACAATACCGCTGGATTGTCAATGTGGGGGTGCCCCGTTACCTAGAAGACGGCAAATTTATGGGCTACGTGGGCTCTTGTCTGGACATTACTGACCGTAAACAGGCCCAGGAAATTTTGCAGAAAAAGCTCAATCAAATCCTGTTAATGCGGAAAATTAGCCAGGAAATCCGCCGGAGCTTACAACCAACTTTAATTTTCCAAACCGCCGCCCGCCAAGTGGGCAATGTCTTTGCCGTGAGCCGTTGCCTGATCCACAACTACTCGGAAGCTACGACCGTACAGGTGCCCGTGGTAGCGGAGTATTTGGGAGGACAATTTACTTCCCTGCTGGCCGGAGAAATTGCGGTGGAACACGCCTATGACCGGATTATCATCCAAGGTGATCGGGCCATGGCGGTGGTGGATCTAGACCGGGATTTAAACTCCACTGCAAGCAAAGAATTTTACCAACGGTTCCAAGTAAAATCCCTTTTGGCACTGCGGACTTCCTACCAAGGTAAAGCCAACGGCATCATTGCCCTACACCAGTGTGACCGACAGCGGGTTTGGACAGCGGACGAAATTGAGTTGCTAGAGGCGATCGCCGAACAAATGGGCATAGCCCTGGCCCAAGCCTCCCTGTTGGAAAAGGAACGGGAACGTCGTCGGGAATTGGCCCAGAAAAACCTGGAATTGGAAAAGGCTAAATGGGCCGCCGAAGCCGCCAACCGGGCTAAAAGTGAATTTTTGGCCATGATGAGCCATGAAATCCGTACCCCCATGAACGGGGTCATTGGCATGACGGAATTGTTAATGATGACCGATTTGAATTTACAGCAACTGGATTATGTCCAAACCATCCGCCAAAGTGGAGAAACCCTGCTGACCATCATCAATGATATTCTCGACTTTTCTAAAATTGAAGCCGATAAACTGGTGCTGGAAACCCAAGCATTTGAACTAAGACCCCTAATTGAAATGGTGTTGGAAATGTTTGGTCCCATTGCCCGGGCCAAAAATCTGGAATTGACCTATGGCATTGACCCCCAAACCCCCGCCCGCATTCTGGGAGACCAGGTCCGGTTGCGGCAAATTCTCTCTAACTTGATCGGCAATGCTCTCAAATTCACCGAAAAAGGGGAAGTGGTGTTAACGGTAAAAGTGCAGCCCTTTGACCCAGAAGAGCCATACCACACGATTTTGAATTTACCCCACCCCAGCCATCGCATCTGTTTCAGCCTCAGGGATACGGGCATTGGCATACCGCTGGAGCGCCAAGACCGTTTATTCAAATCCTTTAGCCAAGTGGATTCTTCCACCACCCGGAAATATGGTGGCACTGGATTAGGTTTAGTGATTAGCCAACGCCTCACCCAGATGATGGGAGGAGTGCTGACGGTGACCAGTGAACCAGGGGTGGGCTCCAATTTTCATTTCTGCATCCTCACCACGGCCCAGGCCCCCGCCTTGGCCGAAGCCGATTCGGTGCAACAGATGAAGGGCAAACAGGTGTTAATTGTGGATGACAACGAAACTAACCGGCGGATTTTGCAAGAGCAATGCCAGACTTGGGGGTTAGTGTGCCATTGTTTTACCAGCGGGGAATCGGCCCTGGATTGGTTTGCCCGTTGTTCGGACTTGGATGCGGCTATTTTAGATTTACAAATGCCCCAAATGGATGGCATCACCCTGGCTTACCATCTGCGGCAATTTGCCCAGGGCAAGAATTTGCCCATGATCCTGCTTTCTTCTGGGTTGGTGGCTGGTATAGATGACTTATCCCTCTTTCAAACGGTGCTCAATAAACCGGTGCGCCAATCCTTGATATTTGAAAGTTTAGTCAACCTTTTCCAGGGGTCGGTGGATCTGGCGGACTACCCCCTACAGTTTGAGCGGTTGGATTTACCGGAATTTATCCTGGACGGAGATAAGCCCCCCACAGAAGACAACGTCACCAGTCTGCAACCGGCCCTACAAATTCTCTTAGCAGAAGATAATCTGGTTAACCAAAAAGTAGCCCACCAGATGCTCAATAATTTGGGTTACCCAGTGGCGATCGCCAACAATGGCCAGGAAGTGATCCATGCCTTGGAGGAAAAGTTTTATGACTTAATTTTGATGGATATGCAAATGCCGGTGATGGATGGCCTGACCGCCTGCCGTCACATCCGTCAAACCTTACCGCCGGAACGTCAACCCCGCATTGTGGCTATGACTGCCAATGCCATGCCCAGCGATCGCCAAGACTGCTTGAATGCCGGCATGGACGGCTACATTAGTAAACCAGTTTCCATTGCCCAACTACGAAAAGTATTACAAGATACTCCGGTCTTGATGGCTTCCCCCCAAGCTGGGGGAGATGCTGTTACCCCAGAGGTCGATATTATGACCCTAGAAGAACAAACCATCGTCAAACCCACCGCTATGACTGTGTCTCCCCTGGACCCCACGGCGATCGCCTTTTTGCGGGATGAACTCTGTGGCGGCGACTTGGGCCTGTTTAGGGAAATGGTGGTGTGTTACTGCCAGGAAAGCCAAAAGTTAATACAGGAATTGCTGCAAGGGTTGGAGACAGGGAATTTAGATGTGGTCAAACGCGCTGCCCATTCTCTCAAATCCAGTAGTGCCTCCCTCGGGGCCCAGCAATTGTCTGCTTTCTGCCAACAACTAGAAAAGGATGCTGGATCAGGTAAACTAAGTTCAGAGTCTCCCACCCAGTTGGCTGACCATTGTCAACAATTACACACCGCTGTGGTGGAGGCCCTCACTCCCTTCGCTGTTCCCTAGCTATGAATCTGCCTAAGCCAACGGAAACCCCCGCTGCAACCATTTTAGTGGTGGACGATGATGGTTTTATGCGGATGCAACTGCGGGTTTACCTACAAAAAGAAGGACACCGGGTAGAACTGGCCGAAAATGGGGAAGAGGCCCTGGCCAAATTTGCTGAAATCAAGCCAGAAGTGGTGTTAATGGATGCCCTGATGCCCGTCATGGACGGCTTTGCCTGCTGTCAGGCCCTGATGAAAAATTATCAAAACCCTTCTCCATTAGTGCTAATGATTACAGGGCTAGACGATGAAGCTTCGGTGGATCGAGCCTTTGAGGCGGGGGCAATCGACTATGTAACTAAACCAATCCATTGGGCAGTACTGCGGCAGAGGGTAAAACGTTTGCTCTATCAAAGTCGTCTGCAACACCAACTGGAATCCGCCAACCAAATGTTGGAACGGTTAGCCAAAATCGACCAACTAACTCAGTTAGCGAACCGTCACCAGTTGGACTTATTTTTGAATACGGAATGGCCCGAGGCAATCCGAGAACAGTATCCTTTTTCTATTTTGCTCTGTGACATAGATTATTTCAAAAACTATAACGACCATTACGGTCACCAGGGAGGGGATGACTGTTTACAACAGGTGGCCAAGGCCTTAAGCAGAGTGGTGCACCGTCCCAAGGATTTGGCTGCCCGCTATGGTGGGGAGGAATTTTTGATGGCCCTACCCAACACAGACCTCGAAGGAGCTATTCACATCGGGGAAAACATCCAAGCTGAGATTACCAGTCTTGCAATTCCCCACGCTCGATCGGCGATCGCCAACCATGTCACCCTGAGTATTGGTTGTGCCAGCACCATTCCCTGCCTAGGTAGCAGTTGGGAACAGTTGGTGGCGGCGGCGGATAAATATTTGTACGAAGCCAAGGCCCAGGGGCGTAATCGTTTGGTCAGTGGTCGATGGGGGGAAGAAGCCATGGGATAATCAGGCCAACGCTACTCTGAGCTGTTTTTTGATGAAATTTTTTACCGCTATGCGTGACGTTCTCATTAGTCTCACTGTTGTTGCTTTTTTTAGTTTGGTGTTAGTTTCCGTGGCCATTTTTGGTAAATCGTCCCCTCCGGCGATCGCCGCTCCCCAGGAAGTTAACCCAGTCCAAATTGCCCAAGCTTCTGCCCTCCAAACTCCAGAACCATCTCCTATGACTGCCGAAAATTCCGCCAATATTGTCACCACCGAATCTGGATTGCAATACATCGATGAAGTGGTAGGGGAAGGCCCCAGCCCCACTAAGGGCCAAAAGGTAGAAGTACACTACACTGGTCGCCTCACCGACGGCACTAAGTTTGATAGCTCCGTTGACCGCAATAAACCCTTTACCTTCACCATCGGCGTCGGCCAGGTGATTAAAGGTTGGGATGAAGGGGTGGCCACCATGCAGGTGGGTGGTAAGCGTAAACTAATTATTCCACCGGATTTGGCCTATGGTTCCCGGGGAGCGGGCGGTGTGATTCCCCCCAATGCCACCTTGGAATTTGAAGTGGAATTGCTTGGTATTAAATAGTTTTTAATTACCCATCGCTAATCTCAATAATCTGCTTTTCCGTTACTAGGGCTTGCAGAGGGATGTCCCAGGGGTCGTGGGGGAGCTTTT
Source organism: Synechocystis sp. FACHB-383 (assembly GCF_014698605.1). Lineage (NCBI taxonomy): Bacteria > Bacillati > Cyanobacteriota > Cyanophyceae > Synechococcales > Merismopediaceae > Synechocystis > Synechocystis sp. FACHB-383. Next base: position 24,365 of record NZ_JACJTJ010000057.1, read on the forward strand.
CCCTCAGCCCCGCCTCAAATAATATGCCGGCCTTGGGCACTGCCCGCCAGAGGGGATCGGTAAACAGTCGGTCATAATAGCCACCGCCATAGCCCAAACGGTATCCTTGGCGATCGCCTGCTAAGCAAGGCACCAGCAATAAATCCACTGTGGTCGGTGACCAGATTTCAGTTTGATCGGTGGGGACTTTAATGCCATAGGCTCCGGTGGTTAACGGTTGTCCCCATTGCCAGGGATGCCAAACCAAATTTTTTTGCACGCAGCGGGGAAAGCCCCAATGTTTTGCTTTGCCTAGGCGATCAAACAATGGCTCTAAATCCGCTTCCCGTTGGGTACTGAAATAGGCACAGATCCGACTGCTCTGCTGGAACACTGACCATTGCTGGAGGTTGGCACATAATTCCAGGCTTTGACGTTGCCATTGCACCTCCGACAATTGCCGTCGCTGTTGTAGTAACTTGGTTCGTAATTGAGCTTTGTCCACTAGCCTCCACGGCGGCCCAGAAAGGCAAAGATTGGCGTTGTTGTCCACATATTAGAATTGGGTCGATTGTAGTGGATTGATCCCGCTACCAATGGCCATAATATGGGAATTTTTCGGTATAACCCTGGTTGTACAACTCAGGCGATCGCCGTTTGCAGGAGTTAATTTGGTTAGCATCACCATTCAAAACAAAACTTTTACCCAGATCCAAGCCCTCATTTTTGATAAGGATGGCACCCTGGAAAATTCCAAAGTTTATCTCGAAAAACTCACCGTAGCTAGGTTGGCCCTATTGGAGCAGAAAGTACCTGAACCCAATTTTGGCGATCGCCTGGCTGGGGCCTATGGCTTTAACCGGAGTAATGAACAGTTAGATCCGGGGGGACTAATGGCGGTGGGCAGTCGTCGGGATAACCTCATTGCCGCTGCTAGCTACATTGCCGAACAAGGCCATGGCTGGTTCCAGAGTTTGGAGATCGCCAACCAATGTTTTGACCAAGCCGATCGCCAAATTGTGGCCAATGCCGACACCTGTCCCATGTTCCCCAACGTGGTGAATTGCCTCCAACAGTGGCGCAACCAGGGGGTGAAAATTGCCATTTTGTCCGCCGCCCGCCAAAAGAGTGTGGAACGCTTCATTGCCGACCACCAATTGCAAAACTTAGTGGACGTGGCCAAGGGGTCTGACCAAGGACTTAGTAAGCCCGATCCAGCTTTGTACCTTTTAACCTGCCAAGAGTTAGGGGTGAAACCAGCACACACTTTGATGATTGGGGATGCCCAGGGAGACATCACCATGGCCAAGGGGGCCAATGCCCAAGGGGCGATCGCCATTCACTGGCCTGGCTACCCCAAGGGAAATTTATTGGGAGCCGATGTCACCATCGCCGATTTAGAGCAAATTCAATGCCAGCCCTGAACCGCCCCAACGACCTCGCCCCAGCTTGAGCCAAGACAACAAACGTGGGAAGATAGCCCTGTCTTGCCCAGAGTCCTGGTTTTTAGTTTTTTTGGTTAGCCCCTATGCAGTGCCGTGTTTGTGATTCTACCCGTCTAGATTTGGCGATCGATTTGGGGGAACAACCCTGGTGTAACCATTTTCTCACCCCGGCGGAAGTGGGGCAGGAACCCTATTACCCCCTGCGGGTTTTGTACTGCCAGGACTGCGGCACCGTGCAATTGGACTACACAGTTAAAAAAGAAATCATGTTTGGGGACCACACCTATCTATCCGGTGTGACCAAATCCCTCAGTGACCACTTTGCGCGGGTAGCCCAGGAACTGGACGAACGCTTTTTTGCCGACACCCCAGAAAAATCCGTGCTGGACATCGGCTCCAACGACGGCACCCAGTTAAAGCATTTTCAAGCCCTGGGCTATGACGTGCTGGGGGTGGAATCTTCCAAAACCACCGCTAAAATTGCCAACGATGCCGGGGTGCCCACCCTCAACGATTTTTTCAACCTGGAGGTGGTGCAAAAGTTAGGGCGTAAATTTTCTGCCATTAATGCGGCGGGGGTATTTTTTCATTTGGAAGAACTCCATTCCGTCACCGAAGGCATCCGGGAAGCCTTGGCCGAAGAGGGAGTATTTGTGGTGCAGTTTCTCTACATGAAACGCATTGTGGAAAACTTGGCTTTCGACCAGATTTACCATGAGCATTTGCTGTACTACAACCTCCAAACCATTGAGGTATTGCTCAATCGCCATGGGCTATCCATGTTCGATGCCTACCTCGCCCCCATCCACGGTGGTTCCATTGTCGGTTTTGTCACCCACCAGGGCAAACGGCAACCCTCGGAACGGCTCCAGGCCATGCGCCAGGCGGAAGTGGATGAAAAAAGCAATGATTACCAAACCTACCTCGACTTTGCCCAACGCATTGAAACTATGAAGGCGGAAAACCTCGCCTATCTAGACGAAGCTAAGCAAGCCGGTAAAACCATTTGGGGCTTTGGCGCTCCAGTCAAGGGTAATACGTTGCTCAATTACTTTGGCATCGGCACCCAATATTTAGATTATTTGGTGGAAAAAAATGAACTACGGCGGGGCTTGGTTTCCCCTGGTATGCACATTCCGCTTTTAATTGAAAAAGAGCTAACCAGTTTACCTAACATTTATTACGTTCTCGCCTGGAACTTTAAGCGGGAAATTTTGGCCAATAATCAACATTTAATCGACCAGGGGGTAGAATTCTTCTTCCCCGTTAATCCCCCCGATGCTTGATAAACTAGTTTCCTAATGGCTGAAGTGGGAGCCTTCCTGCTTTGGTTTGTGATCCGGTTGGCTAGCAAAATAGGCGATCGCCCTTTCCATGTCCGTTAATAAAAGATCCGCCATATCCCGACTAAAACCCTCTTTCACGACAATGCGTTGCACCACCAAATCTTCACGATTTTTGGGCATGCGGTAGGCCGGCACTAACCAACCCCGTTCGCGCAATTTATCGGCCATGTCGTAGAGGGTATAAGAAGTATTGGCTAACACTTCGTCCTTGAGCTTCCAGGCAAATACGGGAATATCTCCACCATCGGTGAGCAGTTCAAAGGGACCTAATTGGGCAATTTTGCCGGACAGATAGAGGGCCGTATCCCGACAGGTTTGCTGGATTTTACGATAACCTTCTTTGCCCAGGCGGAGAAAGTTGTAATACTGAGCCACCACCTGGTTGCCGGGGCGGGAAAAGTTGAGGGCAAAATTGGGTAAATCTCCCCCCAAATAGTTGCAGTGGAAAATTAATTCTTCCGGCAATTCTTCTTTATCTCGCCAGATAATCCAACCTACCCCCGGATAAACCAAGCCATACTTGTGGCCAGAGGTGTTGATGGATTTCACCCAGGGTAAACGAAAATCCCACCGGAGGTCCGGGTCTAAAAAGGGCGCAATGAAAGCGCCACTGGCCCCATCCACGTGGAGTGGTACCTCCCAACCAGTTTTTTGGTTCAATTCTTCTAGGGCATCGTTCAAAGCTTCGATGGGTTCGTAACTACCGTCAAAAGTGCTGCCTAAAATACCAACCACACCAATGGTGTTTTCATCCATGAGCTTCACTGCTTCGGCGGGGCTGATGTGGTACCGATCGCCTTCCATGGGTACAAAACGGGGTTCCACTTCCCAGTAACGGCAGAATTTTTCCCAACAAACCTGGACGTTAATGCCCATAACCAAATTAGGGCGATCAGTGGGTTTCCCTACCCCTTGCCTTCGTTGTCGCCATTTCCACTTCATGGCCATGCCCCCCAACATAGCTGCTTCACTGGAACCAATGGTGGAACAGCCAGTGGCTTCAGCGCTGGCCGGTGCATTCCAGAGTCGGGACAAAATATTCACACAGCGCAACTCAATTTCAGCGGTTTGGGGATACTCATCCTTATCGATCATGTTTTTGTCGAAGGTATCCGCCATCAGTTGCCTAGCTTCTGGCTCCATCCAGGTGGTGACAAAGGTGGCCAAATTTAAACGAGAATTACCATCTAGCCCTAATTCATCGTGGATGAGGTTATAGGCGATCGCCGGTAGCATCTCGGTTTCCGGTATTTCATATTTACTGACGGCATTGGCCAAACCCCGGGCCGCATAGGTGGGGGTGAGTAGGCTTTCCGCTGGGCTGAGTTGGCTGAGGTCAATTTTTTTATGGACCATAATGATGATGACGATTTTGCCAATAGGGATTAACTTTCCCTTCAGAGTAACGGTTGACCGACTTTTGATACGGAAATTTTGGCAGGGGGGAGAAAAAATCGAAAAATGCGATGTAGTATAAAGGAATCTTACTTGTATGGAATCAATTCAGTAAAGTGAATGAATAGTCTACTGTCTCGTATTACTCAAATCCCCGGTCAGTGTGGTGGTCGTCCTTGTATCCGAGGAATGAGGATTCGAGTGAGCGACATTTTAGAAATGTTGGCTGAAAATGTTAGCACCTCTGAGATTTTAGAGGATTTTCCAGACCTAGAAATTGCAGATATTCAGGCTTGTCTCGTCTTTGCTGCACGGCGAACTGATTTTCCCCAGTTGACCGCATGAATATTTGGGTTGATGCTCAATTACCCCCAACATTGGCGGATTGGCTGTCCAGTAGTTTTGACTTAGAGGCTGCAGCTTTGAGAGATCTTGGATTACGGGATGCCAAAGACATTGAAATTTTTGATGCGGCACGAGTTGCCAACTCTGTAATCATGACAAAAGACAGCGATTTTGTTGATCTTGTCTGTCGGTTAGGAATACCACCTCAGATTATTTGGCTGACTTGTGGCAATGTTACGAATCGAAACTTACGTCGGATTCTTTCAAGTACCTTGCCAAAGGCTTTAGAAAAACTGCAAGAAGGCGAAATGATTGTAGAAATCAGCAGCCCATAAACAATCCCCTGTTGGTATGCTTCAAAATATGACATGCAGGATCTACCCTAGCTTTCAGCTGAGGTCAGTTTTTTTATGGACCATCGCAGTACTTTGGGTAACTTTTGTGGACTCCCTTTAGGTTAACCCCCAATTTCGTCTATCAACGTCCCATATAGATTCGGCCGGCGATCGGCTAGGTAATTGGTATTTTCCGGATGGGTAGAGCCATAATTTCCCGGTACACAATCAGCGATCAGTAAAGTTTCTTCGTTGCGGGGATGGAGCAGTATGTCCCCGTGGGGCCCGGCAATGACGCTGTTGCCCAAATATTCCCCCACCACCACCGTTTCTCCCTGGGCATTTTGCCTAGTTTCACCACCGGCTCGATTACAGTAGGCGACAAAAATTACATTTTCCAAAGCCCGCACGGGAATAATATTTTGGGACACATCCGGGTAGGGCATCTTGGTTCTTTCGCCAGTGGAAAGCAACGTCCAAACGTCCGCCGCAGTGGGAATCACCACCAATTTCGCCCCCCGTAGGGCAAGGATACGACTCAATTCGGCAAATTCTGCTTCGTAGCAGTTCAACAAACCAATGGGAAAACCATTTACTTCATGGATGGTGAAAGCTTCCCCCTCCTCTTTATGGCAGTGGCCCTGGGAGTAAATTTTGCCTTCGTCCGGGCCCCAGAGATGGGTTTTGCGGTAGGTTTTGAGTAATTTTCCCTGGTTATCAAACAGGTTAATGCTGTCGTAGTAGTGGCTTTCTCCGTTAATAATTGCCTTTTCCGGGTAGGGACAAATGATGGCAATGTCATATTGTTTGGCCAGTTGCCCCACCTGGGCCATAACGTCCCCATCCTTGGCGATCGCCAATTGGTGTACTTCCTGGGGGGAAAGGGCGTAACCGGTGAGATAAAGTTCGGCAAAACTGATCAGTTGGGCACCAAAACTCCGGGCGGCCTGGATCGCTTCCTCCATTTTCCCTAGGTAATAGGCGATCGCCTCGGTATCACCAATGGGGCCCCCTTGATTTTGGTAAATGGCTAGTCTTACCCCCGTGCCTGGAGCGGGCGGTTGGGGCTGGAGGCGGGTCAGATAAATCATGGGTAATAGGGGTAAATTAACAAAACTGACTGAGCTGGGTAAAAATATTCTTTGCTTCTTGGGTGGAATCTCCCCGGTAGCGGGCGATGAGACCCTGGGTAGCGGTCAAACTGAGGCCAAACTGTGGCGATCGCCCCTGGCCATTGATCATCTCCCGTGCTTGATTAACCAAATTCTGGTCAAAGGGACGACTTAAATCCACATAGGTACCTAAACAGGTAAAGCCCGCTAAGGCATTGGGGGATTCGTAAAGTTGTTCAGCGCCGATTAACTGTTGCCTTTCTCCCCAAATCAACCTCTCTCCCTGCCAAATCTCCCAACCCGATCGCCAATGACCTTGGGTAAATTTTTCTCCCCTAGCGGTGCGTCCCAAACGGACAATTTCCCAACCTTTGAAACGGGCTTGCTCCTGGAGCCTAATGGAAAAATTCTGTTGATATCGAGCTTGATCAAAAATAATTGTTTCCTGGGGACACCAAAGCACCGAAGCGTCCACCCCCACCTCTAGGTTAACCCTCTGTTCACTCCAGGGTCCCAAACTACGGTAAATTTTTCCCGCCGAAGCACTGGTAAAGCACACATCACTCTGGGCCTCTAAGACAACGTCGTACCCCAGGCGATCGCCCCCCACCATACCACCGCCGGTATGTAGCAACATGGTCTGACATTGCCCCGTGTCATCTGGATAAAAAGACCGTTGCACCTTGAGGGGAGCCTGTACCAAACATTCAACCATGCGGGTACGATGCCCAGGGCGGTCATAGCGGAGCCAAAGATTGGCTTGCCAAGGGGCAGAATTGTTGACAGTGGTAGCAGTGATCAAAGAATTAAATCGCTGAATTGAACTCAGGAAAAATAGCTAGTCTACTATCAATTTGCAGCCGGTTGGAAAAGTTTAAAAAGGAGGATTAATCTCCCCCTAATTTATCTTATTCAAGAAGGAGATTGACAAAAATTCTTCCTTGGTAAAGTAGGTATAGGGGGATTTCGTATTGCCAAGGCAACTTCTTCAACATTTATTTCACGCTAAAAACCATGGCCGGGAAATTCCCAGCCAATGGGGACGTGGAACATTCAGGGGAACCTAACTAGCCTGGGGCAACAAACTGAGGAAAGCATCAAAATCCGCCAGTGCTTCTTGGTACTGGACTTTAGCTTGGGAACTATTGCGATCCTTCGCCGCCGCATCTAGCCGTTCCAAGTGACCAAAAACTTCCTTGGCTAAGGTGCTGGCCTTGTCTTGATCCTTGGGTAACAGGGAGCTGGCCAGCCCCAACATTTCCCGGCGTAGTTGTCCCAACGGCCCATGGATATAGGTTTGGGTGTCCACCCAATTTTGATCCGCAATCAAACCCTGCAACCGCTCTTCCATGCCTTCCCGGGCCACGGCGATCGGATTAACATAGACCTGTAGTTGGGCAATTTTTTCTGGGCTATAGGTGGTGGGAATTTCCACCTGGGGGCTACTGCAACTAACGAGGATCGTAGTTACTAAAACTAGAACGAGGGAAAGTAACGAACGTAAACGAGACATAAGCTTGGGTTACGGTGTTATTGACATTGACAGCAATTGACAAGGAAAAGTTATTCCCGCAATTTTTTCCAATGATACGTGCTTTTCAGGCAGAAAACGAATACCAGCCCCCAGTGGATGCCCAGGGGGGGATTAACCTACAAGTATATTTGAGTATAAATTACTAAATACCCAGATTATTTGATTGAGCCAACCCAGACGTTAAAAATATTTACAAAAACTTTTCTAAGCCGCCATTGTTTACCGGGTAAACAATCCAGAAAAATGAGCTAGGATGGCCTCAACATGAGCATTAAGTAGGTTAACCATGGGTGCTGTTATTTCGGCGATCGCCGCTTTGGCTAGTTGGACAGTATTTATCAGCGTTAAAAATCCCGATAACCCGAAAATTCCTAAACTTTTACGGCCCCTAGTCTTTTGCATTGCCCTATTAATGTCCGCCTTGTTTTTACAACAAAGTTTGGGAAGGGCAGTGGTGGTTATTCCTGCGGGGGAAGTGGGAGTAATTGAAACTATGGGCACCGTGGACACAGTCCCCCTCACCTCCGGGGTTTATTTCCTCAATCCTCTTTCCAAAGTGGTTACCTACTCCACCCGTTTACAGGACATCAAAGAGACAGTGGACACCTCTTCTAAGGAGGGCTTGAATTTTAACATTGATGTGAGTTTGCAATATCGCCTCAACCCGGAAATGGCTGGGGAAGTTTTTTCTAGTCTTGGTAATGAAGAACAACAGAGGGAAATTATCATCTCCCGCTTCCGTTCCCTAATTCGTGAAAATACCGCTAAGTATGACCTAAGTTCCATTTATGGTGACAAAAGGGCCGAAATTTCCCTCGACCTGGCCCAGTCAATGAAAGAACAACTGGAACCCATTGGTTTTTTGGTGGAAGATGCCCTAATGAGAAATGTAATTCTGCCGGAAAATATCCAAAAAGCCATTCAAGCCAAGGTGGAGGTGGAGCAAAGTAATCAAAAAAAACAATTGGAATTAATTAGTGCCCAAAGGGATGCGGAAAGAAAAATCATCGAAGCCCAAGGGGTAGCGGATTCCCAAAAAATTCTCTCCCAAAGTTTGACCGATCAAATTATTAAATTAAAAGCCATTGAAGCTACCCAGAAACTAGCGGAATCACCCAACACAAAAGTATTAATTATGGGCTCGGGAGAGGGAAATTTACCCATTATCATGTCCGATCCTTAGCTGGAAGTTCTTCGCCCCACTGCCGGAGCGGAACAGGGACGATTACCAGAGTAAAACAGTGGTTTGTTAGCGGTCTTCCCACCCCAACTACTACGAGCCTAACCTGAATTTATTGTTGGCCCAAACCTTCAGCGGCGTGGGCCTTGGCTAGACGAACATAGTTTTGTCCGTGGTCTAGCAGGCCCTGAACTTGGTCTTCACTCAGCTGTTTAATAATTTTTGCTGGTACTCCCATCACCAAAGACCGGGGGGGCACATCTTTGGGGACCACTGCTCCGGCACCGATGATACTGCCGGCGCCAATGCGGACGTTATCTAAAATCGTCGCCCCAATGCCGATCAAGCTACCCCGTTCAATGTGAGCGGCGTGGACTACAGCCCGATGGCCAACGGTGACCCAATCTTCTAGCACAGTGACAATGCCCGGATCGCCGTGGAGTATGGCCCCATCTTGGATATTAGTACCCTGACCGATGGTGATGGCTTCTAAATCTGCCCGCACTACTGCTCCGTACCAAATACTACAATCCTTGCCTAGGTTAACTTTACCGATGACTGTGGCATTGGCTGCCACAAACGCTGCTGGGGACAAATCTGGTGGGGTAAGGTAAATGGGAAAGTTTGCGTCCATGGCGATCGCCGTTATGAGGCTAGGTTTTGAAGTTTAAGATAGGGGAGAACCTGTTGTATTGCCATAGTGCCATTGCCCATGACTGTTGATATTAAGACAACCCTAGTTAATATTCCCAACCAAGATTTGCAAATTGCGGGCTATGTGGCCGAGCCAGTGGCCGTGGGTCAGTACCCCGTAGTGATTGTAATTCAAGAAATTTTTGGGGTTAATAGCCATATCCGAGACGTGGCCGAACGCATTGCCAAAGAAGGTTACGTGGCGATCGCCCCGGCCATTTACCAACGTCAAGCTCCGGGCTTTGAAACTGGTTACACCCCAGAGAGCATTGAAGCAGGCAAAAAACTCAAAGATCAAACCAATAGTGCGGAAATCCTCAGTGATCTAGAGGCGACCATTGCCTATGGGATGACTTTACCCAACGCTAAACCCGGTGGAGTAGGATTAATTGGCTTTTGCTTTGGTGGCTGGATCGCCTACCTAGGGGCTAGTTTACCCACCGTCAAGGCCACCGCTTCCTTTTACGGTGCAGGTATTCCCCATTGGGCTCCAGGGAATGCCGAACCCCCCATTGCTTATACGGATAAGATCCAGGGTACTTTATACGCTTTCTTCGGTTTGGAAGATGCCAGCATTCCCATGGCGGATACGGAGCAGATCGAACAGGCCCTAAGCAAGTATCAGGTTAACCATAAAATTTTCCGTTACCCCGGTGCGGACCATGGATTTTTCTGTGACCAGAGGGCCAGCTATAACGCCGAAGCGGCCACCGATGCCTGGCAAAAGGTAAAACAACTTTTTCAAACTGAACTGTGATGAAATTCCTGATTCTCAATGCCGGCTCCAGTAGCCAAAAAAGTTGCCTCTACGAGTTAGCTGGCGATCGCCTACCGGAAACAGCACCGGAGCCCTTGTGGGAGGCTTTTATTGACTGGACAGTGTTGGAAAATCAGGGGCGGCTAATGGTGGAAACCCCTGGTCAAAAACAGGTGATCATTCTGGAGACTGGCGATCGCCAACGGGGTATAGCCCGAATGTTGGACACTCTGGTAATCGGAGATCATGCTGTGTTGAAAAGTTTGGGGGAAATTGACCTGGTGGGCCATCGGGTAGTGCATGGGGGCACGAATTATGCTGAAGCCACCTTGATTACCCCAACGGTGCAACAGGCCATTGCAGACTTAATTCCCCTTGCTCCGGCCCATAACCCCGCCCACCTAGAAGGCATTGAAGCCATTGGTGAACAATTGGGAGACGTGCCCCAGATCGCTGTGTTTGACACTGCTTTTCACCGCACCATTGCTGCCCCCGCCGCCGAATATCCCATTCCCCAAGCCTGGACTGACTTGGGCATTCGTCGCTATGGTTTCCACGGCACTAGCCATAAATACTGCGCCCAAAAAACGGCGGAGATTTTAGGTAAACCTTTGACAGAGTTAAAACTCATCACCTGCCACATCGGTAATGGTGCCTCCCTAACGGCGATTAAAAATGGAGTCAGCATCGACACCACCATGGGTTTTACCCCCCTAGAAGGTCTGATGATGGGGGCCCGGAGTGGTTCTATTGACCCAGCCATTGTGCTATTTCTGCAGGAAACCCAGGGTTTAACCCCAGCAGAAATCAATGCCACATTAAATAAAAAATCTGGTTTATTGGGAGTTTCCGGGCGATCGCCGGATTTACGCGTCATTTTGCAAGCCAAAGCCGAGGGGGACGAACAAGCCCAATTGGCCTATGCCATGTATATCCATTGTTTTCGCCGTTGTTTGGGGGCCATGGTCGCCTCCCTCGAAGGTCTGGATACGTTGGTGTTCACCGCCGGGGTGGGGGAAAATGCGGCCACTGTGCGGGCTGATGTTTGCCAAGCTTTTCAATTCCTGGGTTTGAAACTTGATCCGGAATTAAACGACCGATCGCCGAGGAATGCCGTGATTTCTACCCCCGATTCCTTGGTAAAGGTGGTGATTGTCCACACCGAAGAAGATTGGGCGATCGCCCAGGATTGTTGGCAGTGGTGGCATAGCCAGGGACCAGGCAAGAAACCGTAAATTGCGAAAATGTTAGAAAATGGCCGTGAAAATAAATGTTGAATTAGGCTAAATTTCCTTGGCTAGAGTCCGCATCCGCCAACACGTTAATCCCCTCAGTCAAAAATATCGGCAGGTGTTGGCCTGTCCCGATTGGGCCACCGTTTACGACGATGTTCGACGACCATTGCACCTAGATATTGGCTGTGCTCGGGGTCGCTTTCCCCTCAAAATGGCCCAGCAACACCCCGACTGGAATTTTTTAGGGGTGGAAATTCGCCAGCCCTTGGTGCTAGAAGCCAACGAAACTGGCGATCGCCTGGGGTTACAAAATCTCCATTACCTATTCGGCAACATCAATGTGGAGCCAGAAAAATTCTTTTCCGCCCTGCCCCCCACTTTGCAACGGGTCAGTATCCAATTTCCCGACCCCTGGTTTAAGCAACGACATAATAAACGCCGGGTGGCCCAACCGGAACTAGTGACGGCGATCGCCAACGCCTTACCCCCAGGAGGAGAAGTTTTACTGCAATCCGATGTGGAGCCCGTCGCCCAGGACATGAGGGAACGTTTTGCTGAAAATGGCAATTTTAGCTTCACCCATGACACCCCTTGGTTAGCAGAAAATCCCCTCGGGGTACCCACGGAAAGGGAAATTGCCTGTTTTAATCTGCATCGCCCTGTATATCGCTGTCTATTACAACTACAACGAATTCCCTAATCGGCCCTTAATTTGATAATTCCAATGTATCTACTTCGGCTGGAGAAAGTCCGGTTAATTCGACGATCAATGACTTTGCCAACCCAGACCCCAGCATATTCAAAGCAATTTGTTTTTTTGCTTCCATTAACCCTTCCTGTAGACCTTCCACTTTGCCCTCCAACTTACCTTCTTCCAAAATGGCTTGATAGATGACAGATTCCTTCATGATGTCGCTCCTGAGCAACCGTTGAATCACTTGCTTGTCCAATGCTAACCCAGAAATGATTTCCGTTGCGGCAGTTAAATTGCGCTGTTGACGACATTCAGCAATGCAGTCAATCCGTTGGGCAATGTCCCGTAGGGTTTGAATCGGGTCAGGGGTTTGGGACAGGGCCGCTAGGGGCATTAAACCTGGATTTTGTAGGAAAATGTCCACCGGCTGTTCCCAGAGGCGAATAACAGTAAATTCATGCCGGAGGTTAGCTAGTTCAAATGTTGTTTGACCAACCAATGGGTCTTGACTAGGCAATAAGTACACCACAAATTGCTGGATCCGTTGCTGGGGATATTTACGGTATAGCCGCAGGTAGTAGTCGGCCATGCGAAAGGGAATGGCCTGATCTGGGCGGGTTTGAAATTCCAGATGGAGGATCACATCTTGGGAGGCTAAAAAGGTGAGGGAGTCGGCTCGAATGGGTTCAGACGATAATTCCCGTGGCTCTAATTTGGTCAGGGCAATGGGTTTCCCCAACAGCCAAGTGGCAAAATCAGCGGGATAGGTTTCGGCGAGGTATTTGCAGGTGTTGTCGTACATTGACCGGGGAGTTGTTTTCGGGCATGGCAGACTCAGTTCCCCCTGATATTAAAGGACGGGGGGGAATTTTTACTGCAATCCGATGTGGAACCCGTCGCCCAGGACATGAAAGACCGATTTGCTGAAAATGACAGTTTTAGCTTCACCCATGACACCCCTTGGTTAGCAGAAAATCCCCTCGGGGTACCGACGGAAAGGGAAATTGCCTGTTTTAATCTGCATCGCCCGGTGTACCGCTGTCTATTGCAACGAATTCCCTAGTCGGTGACGATTTTGCCCCGAAAAACCAGATAGTTATAGATGTTGTAGAACAGTAGGATCGGGATCAGGAAGCCGATGAAGGTCAACATAAACACCAGGGAACTGGGGGCCGCCGCCGCTTCATAGATGGTGACGCTGGGGGGAATAATATTAGGGAAGATAATGAAACCCAAACCGATGAAGGAAATGGAAAACACTAAAAAAGTCCAGATAATGGGGGTATTTTCTTCCCGCAGATACAAACTCCGCAACAGTAGGCCAATGAACAATAATCCCACCAGGGGAATGGTGGCAAAAATGTACACCAACGGAGCGGTAAACAATTGGGCCCTGGCCTCTTCGGAAAAAGCTGGGGTACTAATGGTGATAAACACCGCCCCCGCCAACGTAGTCCAAGTGGCGATCGCCGCCGTTTTGAAATAGGTTTTTTGCAATTCCCCTTCGGTTTTCAAAATTAGATAGGTGGAGCCGATCAGCACATAGCCCTGGATGAGGGTGAGGGCGACAACTACCGATCGCCAAGTCAGCCAATCCCACATGGTGCCGGAAAAATGTCCCTGGGCATCGACAGTAATGCCTTCAAACACACTACCGAGGGCAAAACCCTGGCCCAAAGCGGCGAGGAAACTCCCCACCCCAAAGGTAATGTTCCAAACCAATTTACGATTAGCATTTTCCCGAAACTCAAAGGACACAGCCCGGAGAATTAACCCCACAACCATAATTACTGCCGGTAGATAGAGGGCATTCAAAATGGTGGCGTAGGCCAAGGGAAAAGCGCCAAATAGGGATCCCCCCATCAACACCAGCCAGGTTTCGTTGGCATCCCAGACATTCCCCAAACTGGTCATAAGAATGCTACGCCGTTCCTCTGTGGAAGCGGTGAGGGATAAAATACCTACCCCCAGGTCAAAGCCATCTAGCAGGACATAGAGAAAAAGGAAAAGCCCCAAAATGAAAAACCACACCTGGGGTAAAAAATGTTGTAACGGTTCTAAAGGTTCCATGGTTCCTACTCCTTAATCTCGGCAACTTCGGCAATGTCAGCGGGGCGGCGGTTCGTGGCGTGCTTGGTAATGTTGCCCCAGAGAGAGGCTTCGGAACCCCGGGGAGCAGCCAAAGTTAAATCTGGGCCGTTGCGAATAATCCGACTACCAAAGTAGAGAGTGGTAATTAAAAAGACAATGTACATCACACTCAACCCCGTCAGGGAAAAGAGAATTTCGCCGGGGGGCAAATTGGAAGCGGATTCTGCTGTACGCATTTCTCCGTAAACGATCCAGGGTTGCCGACCTACGCAACGGACAATCCAACCCGTTTCCACGGCTAAGTAACCTAACGGAGCGGCGAAGACCCAGGCCCGCAATAACCATTTTTGTTGGCTAATGGTTTCTGGGCTCAGTTTACCCCGTAGCCATTGCCCCACCGTGACCGTCATCAAAGCGGCAAAGAATAGGCCAATGGCCACCATAATGCGAAAAGAATAGTAAATTAAACCCACCATGCGGGGGCGATCGCCTGGGGCCCATTCTTTCAAGCCCTGAATGGGTTTATCCAGTTGGGGTTTGAGTTCCAAAATATAGCTCAATGCTCCGGGAATGCTCAGTTCCCAGTCATTTTTCTCAGCTTTATCGTTGGGCAAGGCTACCACACTCCAGGGCGCTGGGGTTTCCGCTGGCACCGTTTCCCAGAGGGCTTCCATGGCGGCAAGCTTGGCCGGTTGATGCACTGATACCTGCTCCGCACTTAAATGGCCAATGAAAATTTGTAGGGGAGCCACCGCCATCACCACCACCAAAATTACCTGCAAAGAGCGGGCAAAAAATTGCGGTTGACGACCGGTGAGAATACACCAAGCACTGATGCCCCCAATGACAAACATAGAGGTTTCTAACGTGGCAAAAAACATATGCAGGAAACTGTTGACCATAAACGGATTGGCGATCGCCGCAAAATAGTCCTGCACCACAAATTTTCCGTCGACAAAAATGCCCCCGGCGGGGGTTTGTAACCAGGAATTAGCTGAGAGAATCCAAAAGGTAGAAAGATTTGCCCCAATGGCTACCAAAATAGTGGCAAGGTAATGAATTAATGGAGGAACCCGGTCCCAACCAAATAGCATAATGCCCAAAAAGCTAGCTTCGAGCATAAAGGCCATGGTGCCTTCAAACCCAAGCACTGTACCGAAAAAATCCCCTACGGATTCCGAAAAAGGGGCCCAGTTCAGACCAAATTGAAACGCCATGGGTAAACCGGTGGCCACCCCAATACCAAAATTTAAAACGTAGAGCCGAGCCCAAAATCGAGCATGGTGATAATAGTCTAAATTACGGGTTTTGAGCCATAATCCTTCGATAATTACTAAATAAATGCCCATACCCGTGGTTAATACCGGCCAGAGCATATGAAAAATGGCAGTGACGGCAAATTGTAGCCGCGACAACGCCACCGTATTACTCAAAAAATCCTGCATTGGCAAAAAGCACTCCTAAATGGTTTTCTGATAGTTAGAGTTTAAAAAAAATAGAGGGTTTTGCCCACTCTATCCCCTGCCCAAAACTAACAGAAACCAATGGGAAAGTCTCTGTATTATCAGCTACATTCCCCTTTTTTTGAATTACTGTTGCCAATATTAAGCGTTGAAAATTTGCTCTGGGGTTAGCACCAATTCCGAGAAAGTGGGCGAGACGAGGTTTTGTTGGCCTTGGAAAGCTTGGCGATCGTAAACGCCTTCGCCATTGAGGGTATAGATGAAAACGGTGGGTTCCTTCGGTTCCCCCAAAATGTCCCGACTGCCGATCGCCAGATAGTCAACAATCCAGTATTCTTTGATGCCAAGGCGCTGATACTCGTCCAATTTATCAAAATAATCCGTTTCCCAATTGGTGGAAACCACTTCCACTGCCAACTGAATCGGCTCGGTTAAAGCCCCCAAGGTGCCACGATTGGATCGCCACTGGTCTCGATCAATCACACTTATGTCTGGTATACGCCCCTGGGTTTTGCCCGTTGTTAGGGGAGTGCGGATATAAACCTCTTGGCGGACAACGTAGTTGAGGTTTAGTCGATCCACTTCCCGATCAAGCATTTTGGTTAGAAAGGCGGCAACGTCAATGTGTTCGCGAGTGTTAACCATTTCGATGATTTCTCCATGGACCCATTCAAAGCGGCCTTCCTCGGGGCACTGCCTCAAAAATTGCTCGAAGGTTTGGATGGCAATGGTTTTAACTACGGTGGGGGTAACCATAATGATCTGATTCTCTCCGCACAGTGCTGATTTTTCCTTGTCCTAATCTAACGACCCTGGGGCACGGCCTGGGGAGCAATGGCCGGACTTTCCGATGCTTGGGGACTAATCTCCACCGGCTCCTGTCCTGGGTCATCCGTGAGCAGACCCACACGGGGTACGGGCCAAAAACGGACAAAGGCACGGCCGAGCAATTTGTCCCGGGGGACAAAACCCCAGTAATGGGAGTCGTAGCTGTTGTTGCGATTATCCCCTAGTACCAAATATTGATCCTCTGGCACTTTCACTGGGCCGAATTCATAGCTGGGGGGGGCGGCAATGTAATTTTCTTCCAACATTTCGCCGTTGACGTAAACGTTACCTTGGGAAACCTTAACTTCGTCCCCTGGTAAACCGATGATGCGCTTGATGAAGGCATCATGGAAATTTTTTGCCTTGAGGGCGTCGGTGGGGTTAAACACGACAATTTCCCCCCGCTCCGGACTCCGAAATCGATAGCTGACCTTTTCAATGATCAGGCGATCATTAATCTGTAGGGTAGGCTCCATGGAGGAAGAGGGGATGTAACGGGCTTCGGCCACAAAAGTCCGAATACCGATCGCCAGAATAACCGCGGTGACCATGGTTTTGCCCAATTCTAGCCAGGTATTTTCCGGGGGGCTTTCCTTTTTTTTGGTGGTTTCGCGGACGATATTTTCGGTCATAGGGGGGCGGGAAAAGTGGCGAGATTTATCTTAACCTGTTCCAGTCTAGTCGCAGTCTTCCTCTTCTTCCTCTTGGTGAGACTTTGGCGATCGGGCCAGCAACTGTTCCGCTTCTGGGCAATCTTCAGAAATTAATAATTCATGACCGAGACGGGAAACGGAGGCCAATTTACGGTTAACGGAGCCGATACTCTCCAGGCGCACCATTTCTTCCCAGGCACAGACTTCATCCTCTTCTTCGGTTTCATAGCGAAAAGTGACTAAATCCCCTTCCAGTGTCAGAATTTTGGCATTTTCCACCCACCTTTGTTGGTCCCTTAGGTAAAGGCTGACTTCGTGGCCATCGGTACAAAGTTGATAGATTTTTCGGTGTAGCATTGGCAAGCTCCTAGATAGCAGTGGGGGGACGGGACACGGCAAAACAAGGCCTTAGGGGATCCGTCTGGGGGGGTACTGGTGGGAGGTTGGTGCCGGATGGGCCAAAAAAAGTAACATATGGATCAAGAGAAAAATCCCTAGTGGGGAAAGCTTACGAGAATTTTAACGCAAATTAGTAGAAATCTGAGTCTAGGAGCTAGTTCCCTGCTATGGGGCGATTTTGAAAGGCCTTCTCCATGGTCCAATGGCGATCGGAGGATTGGTAAAGGTGTAGTCCGAAATCTGTATCCTCGTCATCAACCCAACCTAAATGCTGGAGATATGCCTGCACCTCTGTCATGGTGAGGGAAGCCTGGAGGGAGTCAGCAAAAAGTTTCCTCTGTTGATCATTGTAGTCGGAGCCGATCGCCGTTACCAGAGCAGCCAAGTTTTCTGGGGATTCGGGGCGAATTAAATCCCTAATTAATAAAAAACCGTGGGGCTTGAGTACCCGTTTCACTTCCCGTAAAAAATCCAGGGGCTTTGGTAAATGGTGACAGAGGCTATTAGCAATAACTCCATCGAAGGAACCATTGGCATAGGGCAATCGTTTCGCATCAACAAATTCTAGGCAAATTTGAGTTTCACACCCCGCCGCCACGACATTTTCCTTGGCGATCGCCAACATGGAACGGGCAAAATCGATGGCGGTGATTTGCCATGCAGGACGTAACTGGGCGAGTAGAATGGGGATACGGGCCGTGCCAGTACCGGCATCTAACACTGTGGCTTTGGTGGGGCCGAGTTGGCAAGCTCTCTGGGCAAAGGCCAGATTAACCGCTTGAAAGTCCATGGCATCGTAGTCCATTGCTTCTGCTTCGGTGTCCATCACCTCTGGCTCCAGGATTCTTTCCAACATCGGTCAATTACTCCAACTGGTTGCCCTGTTATTGTAAACACCCCACCCCACCACCAATGGCTAATTCTCCCCCCCCCAGTAGCGCAGGTAAGTCAGTACCGATTTTGTTCTATGCTGGGGAAGCCCTAGGACAAAAAGGTCAGGGAGCGGCGGTGGCCATTTTGCTCTTGCCCACGGGGAAAAGGACCAGCGTCAAACAGTTACTTGCCTCGGTCACCAGCGCCGAAGCATCCTATCAAGCTTTGTTAATTGGTTTGCAAAAAGCGCGGCAATTGGGCATCCACGAGATTGAAGTCAAGGGCCACAACGAAAAGGTCTTTAACCAGGTGAACGGGTTAGAAGAAATTGACCAACTGCCCCTGCGCCATCTCCATCGGGAAGTGGTAACGGTAATGAAGCAATTTGAGCGGGTGATGGTGGAATGGATTCCCCTCGATCAAAACCGTCCCGCCTACCAGACAGTGCAAAAATGTTTGGCAACGGCGGCAGCAGCACCCAAAATTAATGGATTGCCCCGACCGATTGCCCCGGAAATTGTGCGATTAGTCAAATTAGGCCATCGGGCCACAGCCAGGGATTTTCAGGCGTTACAGAGTCAACTCGACGAATTTTCCCGGCAATCCCTTGCAGCGTTGCGCCGCCGCATCCCCGTGCAGATACAGGATAGGTTGGCTCTGCAATGGAATGGTGATGAGTCCCAATTGGCAGAGATGTACCGCTGGTATTTAAGGGGACTGCCCCCCGACTTCATTGTCCGCAAATTTCAATTAGAAGCCCCAGCCCCCGGCCAGAATCAAAAATTACCCTGGGAAGACCAGTTACTGAGCCAGGTTGCTGTCCAGACCTTTACCGATGCCAGGGATGAACTTGGCCATATTGAGTTTGCGCCCCCTCCACCGCCACCATTTTTTGCCGCCACAGAAGGCAGGAATTTGCCCCCTAGGGAAGGTTTTTCTCCCACGGAGCCTGGTCTTGGTGAACCGGCCATGGCTTCCACTGCCCCCGATCCCTTTGCCACTGACCACGACGATCTTTACCAAGAGCAGCTCAGTCGAGCCAAAGATACATTGCCCACAGTGGACCAAGTCCAACAAATTGTTAGCATGATTATGGACTTGTCCCCAGGGGAAAAAACTAGGCTAGTGAAGGATTTAGCCCAGTTGCCTGAATTAACCAATCAGTTCCTCACGGCGATCGCCGACCGCCTCAAACCTTCTGGAAATTGAAAAACCTATGAGCTTGAAAAAATTTAAGGAAGAATTCCTGCAACAGTCCCAGCAAGCGGAAGGGACCAGGGAAGAGAAAAAAGTGGTGCAGTTGGTGATGACTCCTCTGTTTGAGGAAATTGGCAAAAAGCTGAATGTGGATAAGCTTTATATTTGGACTGGTCGCCACAATGACAATCTAGTCAAACTCACCCTAAGCGATAAAAGGGGGAGTAAAACTGCGACGGCCATATTTTGCTTTGATAATAAGCAGGATGCCCAAAGACATCCCAATTTTTCCAAGGAAGAATATCAAATTCAGCCCATTGACATTTTTAATTTACTGCTCCACTTTGCCACCCTGCCGGAGCTTGATTTGTTGCTGGTCTACAACCAAAAAGGTCACCTGAATAAGTATTCTCAAATTGAGCGGAGTGGGTTGCTCAAGGATTTCCAGAAACTCTGTTGGGAAACTGGCTTGGTGCCCCGTCCAGTGGCGGAAACAGGACATTTTGGTTTAGCTTAGGGTCAAACGTGGTTCATCCACGGGGTTCTTGTTCAATTCAACGGCCATTAACAACTCAATCCTGACCTTAATTTATCCAACGTTGTAACAATGACTACCAACAACAGCACTTTGTTAGATACCATCCAGCAAGGTTTTCGGATTACGGTGGGGGCCACCGCTACTTTGGTGGAAACATTGCAGGATCCGCAAAAACGCCAGGGCACTTTCCAAGATTTGCAACAGGAATGGGACCAACGGGCCAGCCAATGGGCCCAAAAGGGTACTACTACGGAGACGGAAGCCCGTCAGTACGTAGATCAACTGCTAGACCAATGGCGACGTTCCATGCCCGGTCCCCTTGCTAAAACCACTGACACTGCTTCCAATAAAATCATTGACTTTGCCACCGCCAAAAAGGAACTTGATCGCCTGACGGAGGAAATTGCCACCCTGAAAGGGGAACTAGCTCAGGATCGTCCTGGCCAGGGGGGCTAATTCTTGACCGAGGGCACTTGCTTTACTCCCCAGTTGACGGCGGATGGATCTTTTACGTTTTATTCGCCCCAATTTGGGGAAACGTTCCATTCCCAGCGGGGAGCGAAGGCGGAAGCAGAGGAAAAATTCGTTCATCCCTGTCTTTTGCCTCAGTTGGCAGGGGGACACTCCCACTTAACTATTATTGATGTCTGCTATGGCTTGGGCTACAACACAGCGGCGGCCCTGACAGCCATTTGGCAGGTTAATCCCCATTGCCACGTCACCCTCTACGGCTTGGAAAATGACCTCCAAGTCCCCCGTCAGGCGATCGCCAATGGACTCCTCCAGGGTTGGCCGGAATTAGTGCAGGGAATTTTACGGGATTTGGCCCAGAGTCAACGGGTCACCAGGGAATTTCTGACGGCCCACCTGGCGATCGGGGATGCCCGGCAAACCTTGCTGTCCGTTGTGCCCCGGCAGATCAACGCCGATGCCATTTTCCTCGATCCCTTCTCGCCGCCCAAATGCCCCCAACTCTGGACGGTGGAATTTTTACGTCATCTTGGCGATCGCCTGGCCCCAACGGGCCGTTTAGCTACCTATTGCAGTGCGGCGGCGGTGCGGAGTGGTTTGCAACTGGCAGGACTCCACCTGGCCACCATGGGGGACGGCCAACTGCCCCATCCCCGTCGTCGGCCCCTGGGCACCCTGGCTAGCCCCCAACCTCTGCCCCCTTCAGACTTTGCCCCCTGGGAAATGGAGCATTTACAAACTAAAGCGGCCATCCCCTACCGTGACCCCCTGGGCACAGACCCGGCGGCAGTAATCCTGGCCCGTCGTCGGGCAGAACAGAGCCAGAGCGCACTGGAGCCCACTAGCCGTTGGAAAAAACGTTGGCTCAGTCCCGACCCGGAAACAATGGCCAGTACCCTTTGATTGCCATACCTGAAAACCGGGGATTAATCTTGATCAATGCCCAGAATTTCCTTCGCTTGGGCCAATAAATCCCTAGGGCGAAAGGGTTTAGTCACATAGCAATCCGCCCCCACCGCTAACCCGGCCTGGCGATCGAATTGTTGCCCTTTAGCAGTGAGCAAAATCACCGTAGTGCCCGCTAGATCAGGATTTTCCTTAATTCCTTGACAAACCGCCAAACCACTAATTTTAGGTAACATCACATCCAAAATCACCAATTGGGGTTGATGTTCCACTGCCAAAGCCAGGGCTTTTTCCCCATCCATGGCGGTCAATAACTCCACCCCGTAATCTTCTTCTAAAAGCTCAAACACCTCTTCCAGGAGAATTACAATGTGGGGTTCATCGTCAACAATTAGGATTTTCAGTTCAGACATTGGTAAGGTTGTAGTGAATTGAGCGTCGCTGAAAAGTTAATTCCCCCTTAACTCCCCCAGCATAGAGCATCATGCACCATATTTCTATTCGTACTGCTAATATTCATCGGGCGATCGCCTTTTATGAACTATTGGGTTTTACCATGGGAGAAAGGTTCACCACTGGTTATACCCTAGCCTGCTGGTTGACTGGCCTGGGGGGACGCATTGAATTAATGCAAATTCCCCAACCGAAACCAGCCCCCGATGCCTTCGCCGATGAACATTATGTGGGCTACTACCATATCTCTTTTGATTTAACAGACCAGGTGGAAAGTTTACCGGAATGGTTGACGAGTCTCAGTCAGAAATTCAGCCAGACCCATCAAACCAATCCGGAACAAGTTGAGCCATTAAAAATTCTTTTGGCTCCCCAGCAACAACAAATCGGTGATCACATTTATGAAGTTACATTCATTGCCGACAGTGATAATCTCCCTTTGGAATTTATTCGTCGTCAGACTTCATCTAAGTAATAACAAAGGTTATATTCGTTGGCATCAAGGACTGAATTTGCTCAAATTAATTACCATTACTCTCCTCGTCTTTTTTTGTACCATAGGTACAGCCCAGGGACAAAATTTTTTCAGCCAATTACCAGATGCAATCAATCAAGTAGAACCCATAGATCTTAATTCTCCCGTCCAAAATAGGCCTTTTAGTTTGGGTTTCGATCCAAATTTGTCCGGTAGCATTGGCAACCTAGACTACACCACTGTTAGGGTGGATGGAGAGCCAATTTTTCTAATTGCTGTACCCACGGGTAACACCGATAAAGAAGGAGGCTCCGCCCTAAGTCCGATTGTTTATCGTCAACAACGAATTGAAAGTAAATTTAAAGAAATTATTCAACGGGGCTTTGATCCAGACACCTTAAGCGTTGCTAGTTCCATTCTCAATGGGGCGATCATTATTCAAATTAGCGATGACAAAAATCTCCGCCCCCAAATTCTCCGCACCATTACCAAAGCCGATGCTGACTTATACGCCCTCACCCCGGAAGACCTAGCTTCGGAAACCGTAGACCAGGTGCGTAATGCTCTACTGCGTGCCCAGCAAGAACGCCAACCGGAAGCTCGAAGAAAACAAACCAGAGTTGCCTTGGTGATTGTCTCCGTTGTGATCACAGTTTCCCTGACAGTACTATTTATTTATCGTTGGTTAGGCCATAGAATTTATCTGATCAAGATGGCCATCAATTGTTTGATTAAAGCCGAGGAGAAAAACCCTGATTTTGACTACAATCACATTGACCCGGCCATTTTCAACGATATTGTCACAATTCCCCGTTACTCCTTCGCTTTTCAAGTCCTAGACCGGATAGCCATTTTTCTTTACTATTTGAGCGCCTATTGCAAGGCCATATTATTTGGCGACATTAATCGGGGAGATAGCAAAAAAAATCCGCCGCTTAATTTTTCCTTAGATAACCAAAAGATTTTTGAAAATATTCTCGAACTTTTTCAAGGCAAAGATTTTTACGATTTTCTTAAAAATCGCCTCAAACAAGTGGTATTCAGCCGGAGATTATTGATTTTTTTCATATTTATTATTTGGATTCGTGGCAGTGCTTTTTTGTTGCAGGTTTTTCCTGATAGTAGAAGGTTGGGTAAACAATTATCCGGCACCCCCATTTCCCTCACTTTAATTTGGTTATCCGCCATAATTTTAATTAGAATATCCGACTTTCTAATTGAATCTTTTTTCCATACCTTGGAAAGTGACTATGCCATTTTACAAACTGCTAAATACACTAGACGCAAAATCAGAATTAACACCATCAGTAGCGCCGTTAGGGGCATTAATTTAGTGGTCTGTATTTTTACAGCTTTAGTTTTTTCCCTCAGTTTATTCGATGTGCCGGTGGCGACGGTGTTAGCAGGGGCCGGGATTATTGGTTTTGCGGTGTCTTTTGGTTCCCAAAATTTAATCAAAGATTTAATTGCTGGCATTTCCAATCTGATGAGCGATGCCTTTGCCATCAACGACTTTGTGCTAATCGGCGAATTTGAAGGGGTGGTGGAAGATACAAATTTATTTGTCACCCGCATCCGTTGTCCGAACGGGGATTTAGTCACCATTCCTAACGGCGCCATCGGTACAGTGTGTAATCAGACTAAGGATTGGTCCAGGGTAGATTATTCCGTTATGGTGGCGGCTGATGCTGACCCCAAAAAGGCGATCGCCGTTTTGCAACAGGTGGCGTTGGGTTTATATCACGATCCATGGTGGCATCCCAAAATGCTCCAGGCACCAGAACTAAAGGGCATTGAAGAAGTTTCTCACCAGGGCATTCGGATTCGTATTTGGCTTAAGACTCTGCCGGGGGAACAGTGGGACGTGGCCAGGGAATTGCGACTAAGGGTAAGGGTAGCTTTTGAATCCCAAGAAATTGCCATTGGGGTGCCCCAACAACAGTGGTTAATGGCAGGGGCTTCTTCCTTCGACGAGAAAGAAAGTGCCATTACGGATGGGGAAAAATAGTCCCGACAATTCAGCCGTACAAAACTTCAGAATAGGTATGGCTCCCTGCATCTGTAGATTGCCAACAGTGCCAAAACCCAAAAAAGTCGAACGCCCAGACTAGTTTGGCGTCAAACCATAGCCTCGTAACAAAAAAGAACTTACGAGCTAAAACCCTTGCTGTATCTAGTGTTTTAATATGCCAGGAGGCGGACTTGAACCGCCGACACGAGGATTTTCAGTCCACTGCTCTACCAACTGAGCTATCCCGGCTTTTTTAGTGCATTAACAACATACCAAGAAGTATCACCCTTGACAAGCTCTTTGGTTAAATCCCCTGGCCGTGGTATTGACTACCCCGATCGCCAGCCGTTATGGGAGTGTGGCAAAATAGAGGGCGGACAATCCCTCAACAGAGAAACAAACAGTGATGCAGATCCGTGGAACCGACTACACAGCTTTGACTTGGCAGGGGGATGCCCTGGCCCTAGGATTTTTTGAAAATGCGACGGAAATCAGCGGTGATCTGGCCCAATTGGACGATCGCCTGGAAGGGGTGTTGCGGGAACTGATCGATGAAAAAGAATTTAAGGGTAAGGCGGGACAAAAGTTGGTGGCCCGGGTGGGGAGTAAAACCCCAGTTAAAAAGCTAATCCTGGTGGGACTGGGGGAAATCGAAAAATTTAACAGCCAGGTTTTAGCAGATGGGGCGGCGGCGATCGCCCGGTTAGCAAAGACGGAAAAGGTTAAAACCCTGGGGATTAGTTTGCCCCACCGGGAGCATGATCCAGCGGCCACAGCGGCTATTTTAACGGAAGGTATTTTGTTGGCCCTACATCAAGACAATCGTTTCAAATCCGATCCTGAAGATAAGGAAATTAAGCTCACCACAGTGGAATTGTTAGGGCTAGGGGAGCAGGCAACGGCCATTAGCAAGGCGGAAAAAATTGTCTCTGGGGTCATTCTGGCCCGGGAAATGGTGGCGGCGCCGGCCAACGAAGTCACCCCCCTAACCTTTACGGCAATTGCCACCGAGTTAGCCCAAACCTATGGCTTGGAGTTGGAAGTGCTGGGGCAGTCGGAATGCGAAGCCCTGGGCATGGGGGCCTTTCTGGGGGTAGCAAAAGCCTCCGATTTACCGCCCCAATTTATCCACCTCACCTATCGCCCTGCTAACCCGACCAAAAAGCTGGCCATTGTCGGAAAAAGTCTGACCTTTGACTCCGGCGGTTTGAACATTAAAGGGGCCGGCAGTGGCATTGAAACGATGAAAATGGATATGGGGGGCGGTGGTGCTACCCTGGGGGCGGCCAAGGCGATCGCCCAGTTAAAGCCCAATGTGGAAGTGCATTTCATCTGTGCCGCCACGGAGAATATGATCAGCGGTAAGGCGATGCACCCAGGGGATATTCTCACTGCGTCCAACGGAAAAACCATTGAGGTGAATAACACCGATGCGGAAGGTCGTCTCACCCTGGCCGATGCCCTGGTATTTGCGGAAAAATTAGGCGTAGAGGCGATCGTTGATCTGGCCACCTTAACCGGAGCTTGCATTGTGGCCCTAGGGGATGACATTGGGGGGTTGTGGAGTCCCAACCAAGAGTTGGCCGATCAACTGAAAACGGCGGCGGATAAGGCGGGGGAAAAGTTCTGGCAAATGCCCATGGAAGCCAAATATTTTGAAGGTCTCAAATCCCCCATTGCTGATATGAAAAATACAGGGCCTCGGGCTGGTGGTTCCATTACGGCGGCGCTATTTTTGCAACAGTTCATCAAGGAAACCCCCTGGGCCCATTTGGACATTGCGGGTCCGGTATGGACGGATAAACCAAATGGGGTACACAATGCCGGTGCCACGGGTTATCCGGTACGAACCCTGGTGCAATGGGTATTGGGATTAGTGGAATAGTTCCTCAGTGGGTAAAGTTATCTATGTACAATGAAACGCCAATCTGTCCTGCAATTACTGAATCAAAGTAAGCCAGATTTACAATCTCGTTTTGGTGTTACACAGTTGGCACTGTTTGGTTCCACCGCAAGGGATGAAGCTGGTCTCCATAGTGATGTAGATATTCTCGTCAGCTTTGATGGGCCTGCCACATCCCACCGGTATTTCGGAGTCCAGTTTTATCTAGAAGACTTATTAGGTTGTGCCGTGGACTTAGTAACAGAAAAGGCCCTCAGACCAGAATTACGCCCCTACATCGAACAGGAAAAAATAGATGTCTAAATTTCCTAACCGGGAATGGCATTTCTACATTGATGACATGATTTGCTTTGCTAGAAAGGTGCTGGCCTACACCACAGGAATAGATCAGGAAACCTTTATCGCTAGCGAAATGAACTACGATGCTACTCTACGAAATCTAGAACTAATTGGCGAGGCGGCCACCCATATTCCTAACGAGATACAAGCCACACACCCAGAGGTCCCCTGGCGACACTGGCGACAGATCATTGCCACCCGCAATCGTCTTATTCACGGTTATTTGGGCATTGATAACGATACCGTCTGGAGCATTATTCGGGACAATATTCCCAAATTGTTATCCCAGCTTGAAACAATTCAGACAGAAATCGATAATTGCTAAATTGAACACGGGAGGTTGACCTAAGCCAATCAGCATGGGCGGGTTTGGATCGGTAGACAACCATGTTAGTCGGCCAGTCGTCCCGATAGTCTTGGAATTGATGTTGGAGTTAGGCGTAAATTTTCTTTACTAATCTTTATATTCGCATTTGGCCAGCGAATCTATGATGGTTCCCAGGAGGGCATGGTTTGTGTAGTACCTTTGCCTATTTTCGGTGAAAGCCTATGTTTTTGTCGTCCTGGAAGAGTTTAGAGGGAAAATGTCTGGGCGGGAATTATGTCCTGCAGACTTTGCTGGGAAATGGGAATTTTACCTATGAAAAATGAGTTAAGAGAAATATTAGAAGAGCTTGGTAATCCTCAATGGATTTTATCCTTTCTCCCCAGAGAAATACCAGGTAAAATCATAAAAAAATTGAGAAATAATGATTATTTTATTGAACCTCTAATTCCCTGTCCCCTGGAGAAGGGTGAATTTGCTGATCAGTTTTATCTTCCTCCAATTTCGGAACCTGAACTCAAAGAGAGTGACTTTGTATTTTTTAAATGGGAAAATTTAGGGAAAAACGACCAAGGCGATCCAAGTAACAAAAAAAGAAAGCGAAATCCAAGAGCAAGACTTTTGAGAAAAATCAGCCAGGATTCAATAGCTCAGATAGAGGAATCAATTGCAAAATTTGGGCAAGATATACAGTCAGATTATTTACTACAAGTCAATGAATACTTGTCTGGTGTCGAAAAACTTCAAGTAGATCTAGAGCTTCGAGAAAAAGACTTAGAAGCCGGGAAAAAAGAGCTTGATGATCATAAAGCGCAAATTGATAATCAACTAAAAATCATTGAACCTTATCGTCGATTCTTGCCAATAAATGAGGATGAAATAGATCTGGATATTCCTGACTTTCCAGAAGATTTAAACACATCTTGGATAAGAGCTTTATCTCAAAGTGGAATATCACCCTCTCAATCAAAAGCATTGGAAACAAGTTATTTAATATCACTTTTGTCTGCGGCCTATTCGGGCAGTTTGGTTTTGCTTAATGGTTCTGTCGGTGTCGGCAAAACAAATATTGTTAAAAAGTCAGCTCAAATTCTGGCAGGAAGAGAAGCTGAAATTATTCCCGTCCGTCCTGGCTGGTTAGATCCCAGTGACTTACTCGGTTTTTTTGATCCAATCAAAGAAGTTTTTAGACCATCCCCATTTTTGACTGCGCTTAAGAATAGCTCTTCCAATAAAAATAGATTTTCCTTAATTTGTTTAGATGAGTTAAATTTAGCCAAAATAGAAAACTATGCTTCTGATCTACTGTCGGCACTTGAATATTCACAAGCTGAAAATGCACAAGGAATCTTGTTATATTCAGAGGATATTCAGGATGATCTACTCAAAGAATGTGGAAACCTAGCATCAGTAGAATCTGAATCATTATCTCCAAAAGAAAAGATAAGACTAGAACAGTTGACAAGACTTCTTAACGACTATCGTGCCCATTTTCGAATACCTCCAAATATATGTCTTTTGGGCACGTTAAATTCTGACCAAACAACTTATGAGTTGAGTCCCAAAGTTATTGACCGTGCTTATGTCATAAACTTCCCACCTGCCATTTTAGACTCAAGTGATATAAACAAAGACAGTGATCCAGAGAAAATCAACATTACTCCTCAATTATTAAGAGAGAAAATTAACGCACAAAAGGAAGTAATTGATCGGGAAAAATTGAGAAAATCATGGAAAATTCTATGTGAATGGAATGAAAAATATTTGAAAAAACTGGTGGGTATTCCTTTAGGACATAGAGCCAGAAGGGATTTTGAAGTATTTTGGAGTATTACTGAATTAATTAAAATCAAATCAGATGTGGGGCAAGGAGAAATTCCCCCAGCGTTAGGGCACTTCATTTTTACTAAAGTTTTGCCGAGAATTGTTTTTAATATTGATGACACAAAAAATAATCTTTTTCAAGAATGGTTAAAGGAATTGTCGGAGTATAAATATTATGATCCTGGCAATGTTTTGGAACAGCTAGAAAGCAAACAAAATAATAGGTATGTTATTAGTTACTGGAAAAATTCATGATTTATCCCACCATTAAATTTATTAATTTTGCTGGTAAACCCCTTCCATTAAATGACGACAAGATTCCCTATGTTGAGCAATATGGAGAAAAATGGTTTGTTGATCTTGGTGTGGAATGGTCAGGCGGTGTTGCCATTGAAGGTGAAAAATTATTTCAACTCAAGCGACAACTTAAGAGGCATTTATGGGCACCAGATCCATCATTATCAGGGGACATAACTCGCCGATCTGGTGAAATAACTGTTTTTCTTACTGACGAGCATGGCAAGATCATTGAAAGTAGTAAAGAAAAATTAAAAATCTATCCTGCAAATATTACTGAAGACCAAATGAAGCAAATGCTTCGTGAAATTGGAACTTTGGCTTTAACCACAACATGTTGTGTTAGAAGAAAAATTGAAGCACCCATTATAAGAGAGAATTTTGTTGAAGCTCCATGGCTTAACTCCTACTTAGCAACTGCTCAATCACTTATTGAATTGGCAGAACTAATTAAAGATTTATGGTCAGATATTGAGAAACGCCCCCTAAAAAGCATTATCTCAACTGTGGATAGACTTTCTGTCAATGAAGCTAGCTACTCTCCTCAGCTTTTAATACAAAAAGCACTTAAACCTGGGAAAAAGTCATTTTTGGGATTTACCCGTGTGGAATCTTTACAATGTGAAGAGAATGAATTTCTTTGTTATGTTTTTGACTATTACTTAGGGCATTTAGCTTTTAGCATACAGGAACAACTTAAATCAGTAGAAATAAAAATGCAAAAAAACAAGAATAAATTTTCCCTTGAAAGTTGTAGAAGAAAAGATCAAGATTTTCTAGAGTTTGCAGATCGAGTACTGAGCAGTCAATCAAAGAAAGAAATAGTTATCGAAAAAGTGGAGGAAGTTATCAAAGACTTAGAAAAAGCCATACAATGGTCAAAAAATATTAGAAATTCTTCTTTTTTAAGTCAGATTCAAACCCCTGACAGGTTAAAGTTTTCTTCTCAACGATTAACTGAATCTTATACTTATGGATCAATTATAAAAAAATTATTATTTATTTATAATGAAGATTATACGAAAATAAATATACTTGAAAAAATTTTTGAAGTTACTCAAAAAATATTCTATGGACGGGTAAAACCAACTTGGGAAATATATGAGATTTGGTGTTTCATCAAACTATACAGTGCTTTTATTTTAAATGTTGGATTGAAACCAATTAGTGATCAAGATAATATTTTTCTATATTTATTCAATGACTCCTCTACGTTAGACTTGCCGAAAAATAAAATATTTAAGCTTGCTGGACATATAGAAGATATTGCTCAATATGAAGTTGAATTTACTTACGAATCTCAATGTCGCAATATTAATAACGAATTAAGAAAGCCAGATATTTTTATTAAAATTAGAATTGATGGACAAGAAAAAAACTATGTGTTTGACGCAAAATATAGGAACTATAAATCTCAGGATGCCAAATATAATAAAAAGAGTGGTGAAACTTTTCGAGAAGATGTAATTGATACGGCAAAAAATAAATATTTGGAAGGATTGGGTTTAACAGCCAGTTTCATTCTGCACTCAGATCCAGGCTTTGACTACTGGGGTGAAGTCCCCTTCTCTAACTATATTCAAGAAAAATTTCAAGAAAATATTTATCATGATTCTCGTTGTGTTGGACACAAATATGGAGCGATTCAATTTATCCCAAACTCTGACAATTCTGACGATAATAATATACAATTAGAAAGAATTATTCGATTATTATTACAATACCATCAGGATATTCATTTAGACAAATGTATTTTTTGTGGCTACAAGCTAGAGTATGGCAAGGACATTTTAAATCCTGGAATAAATAGTCTTAGAAAATTTGAAAAAGAATCAATCGATGGAATTTTTTATCAAAGTAATTTTTCTGGAAGAGTTTTTTGTAGTTGTCCTCAATGTAGTGACTTTTGGATAATTCAGAGATGCTACGGAAAACATCACAAAATTTTGAAATTTGATCATACCTTTCATCGACACTCTGATTGGCCTGAATACAAAGGAAAATGGATGTTTATTTGTCCGGAATGTGGTAGTGATCCTCGATCTCAAGATTTAATCAATCGATCTTGAAGTTGTCAATTTCATCTTAGCTTAAAGGAGTTGTGGTAGTTAGATGTTCAAGCAACTCGTCAAACTGAAATGGGAAACAAGCTTCCGACAACCCAACAAACTGGGCAATTTCTGTGTAGTTATTGACCTAGCCCCAGGGTACTGATAGCTGCCGATCGCCTTTTGCCTGAATCTCTGTAATTATGCCTTCGCTAAAACTGTCGATTACTAAGATTAGTGGCCCGGATGCTATCCAACCTAAGTTTTTTCGAGTAACTGGGCAAAATTCAAATCCTCTGATGCGAGAACAAAGAGAGTTGGGGGAAGGTGCTGGGTACGCCCATGGAGTTGTTGATAATAGTTTGCGTAGGAACTATCAGAAGAATCAGCAAACATTGGGTCATCGGGCCTAGCTAATCCAAGCAAAACAAAGTCTGCATCCTGGGAAGATTGCAAGAGAATGTCAGCAAAGGGCTTACCCTCAGCGTTGATAATTTGAGGTGTGGCTCCGATGCGTAAACGTTGAACCAAGGCAACCAAGTTGGACTCGGCTGACTGCATGGCATTGAGATCCGGTACGACTAGCTTCAGACAAATTTCTGTGTTATGCCACTGCCAACTATTGCGGAGGAGATAGGCCAAAATCAGCATTAAGCCACCATTAGATTGCAGTCCGCCCCACCAGACATCGATCCGTTTGGGCGCGTGAAGTTTGTCAGGGGAAACTAGGACACTTTCTAGGGGAAATTTTTCCGATCGCCGATGGTTTGTTCCGTCCCGCAAAATAATCACGTTGCGCTGACTCTGATGACAGAAGGTTAAAAATTGACAATAGCGGTCTATTTGTAATTCATTGGGATGGCCAATTAGTACGGTATTAGGAATCAGGGGGCCAAGGCCATAGGTTTCCACCAATTGTTCCATGCCTTCATAGAGGTCGGGGGCAGTTTTGACCCGAAAAAATGCTTGGATATTGGCCTGGTCTAGGTCTGCTTGGGCGATCGCCGTGAGGTTATCCTGGCGCTGGGGATTGCTAACATCAAGGGGCAAAATATTAAAAATTGAGACTAGGCCACGGTTATGGGTTAATGTCGCCGCCAATTCAACTAAATGCCAGCGTTTAAGATGATTACCCGCAAATACCAACAGGTGAGGTCGCCAATTTTTAGGATCGGGGATGGTGGTCATATTCATCAGCCCACTCCGCACCAACGTCATCCACATACCTTGGCGCACATCTCCCCAGGTGCAGGCCAGTTCCTGCCGTTCTAGCCATAAATAAACTCCCAGAACAACCACGGCGGCCAAAATGGTGGCGGTGATATTAATTAAAAACATAACCCCAATACAGCCCACTGCTCCCGCCAAGGAAAAGCCCCAATGAACTTTAAAACTAGGGCGGAAAGAAGGACTTTGTAAGAAGCCCTCGACCCCGGCGGCAATGTTTAACACCATGTAAGTGGTCAAGAAAAACATGGTCAGAATGGGGGCCAGGAGATTCAAATCCCCAATGCCCACGGCGGCCAAGGCAATGCCCAACGTAAATAGGGTTCCGAGGCGGGGTTCATCTTCTGCTCCTTCCCCCCGGCCCAACCACCGTAGGGGAGAAGGGAGAATATTATCCCGGGCCAGGGCCTGAAGAATGCGGGGAGCGCCCATAATACTGCCGATGGCACTGGAAAGGGTTGCGCCCCAAACCCCGAGTAAAACACTGTCTCCCCAGAGGGCAATGCGCCGCATCACTAAAGGATCATTCAGCAACGTAATCGGATCAGCCCGGAAATAAAGAATGACGGGAATAATTAAATAAATGCCGTACCCCGTGGCGATCGCCGCCAATGTGCCCCAGGGAATTGATTTTTGGGGATCTCGCAAGTCCCCCGACATATTGACCCCGGCCATAATGCCCGTGACCGCCGGAAAAAAGACTGCTAAGACGGCCCAAAATCCAGCACTGTGGGGTTCAATCTCCACGGTTCCTGTATAAGGCGCCGCCGGATGGCCAAAAACTAAACACATTAGCGATATGGCGATCGCCGCCATGATCACATACTGAGCCCGGATCGCAATCTGAGCAGATTTTAAAGCTAGTAGCGTCACCCCGATGGTGGTAATGGCGGCCACTAGGGTTAAATTCCAGCCCGGCATCACCCGCACTACACTTTCCGCAAAACCTAAAGTGTATAAAGCCACGGAAAAAGCTTGGGCAAAATAGAGGGGAACCCCCACCGCTCCACCGGTTTCAATGCCCAAGGAGCGACTGATCATGTAGTAAGCCCCCCCTGCCTTAACCACTTGATCGGTGGCGATCACCGCAATGGATAGTCCCGTTAAAAAGGTAATGGCGGTGGACAGGGTAACAATGAGCAAAGTTTGCCATAGACCCACTTGGCCCAGCACCCAACCAAAGCGTAAATACATGATCACGCCGAGGATGGTCAAAATCGACGGGGTAAAAACCCCACCAAAAGTACCCAAACCAGTTTTGGTAAGACTGGATTTGTTATCGACGCTGGAACCCGATAGAGAAGTGTGTTGTGACATTCATTACCGCTAAAGCAGATTTAACCTAATTTTGGGATTTGACCATAGACGGCAAAACAGTTGGGATCGGCGATCGCCCTTTGCCTGAACCTTTGTAATTAGGTTTTTGCTAAAAGTGACAATTATAGAGTCAGTGGCCTAGATGCTGTGGCGCCAACGGTGGATGACTCGGCGGAACAAGACTCTCCCGCACAGGGATTTACTTCCACGATTACATGGGCTAACGCAGAAATATGACTTAGTTGTTGTTTATAGTATTCCGGGCTTTGGGGAAAGTGAGTGACTAAAGCAATGGTGGCCGCTAGATAATTTTCATTCAGATACCAAACATGGAGATCCGTAACCCGGTTATCGCTGTCAGTTTCCAGGGCGGTGAGAATTTCTAATTGAATTTTTTTATCCACTGAACCATCCAGGAGAATGGCACTGGTGTCCTGCACTAAGCCATAGGCCCATCTGACAATCACCGCCGCTCCCACTAGTCCCATGGCCGCATCTAGCCAAATCCAACCCCAAAACTTACCGGCCACTAGGGCAATGATGGCCAGGACGGAAGTTAGGGCATCGGCCAGCACATGGAAATAGGCCGCCCGGAGATTATGGTCTTGGTGTCCATGGCCATGGTGGTGATGGTCGTCATGGTCTTGTAACAGCCAGGCGCTAGCCAGATTAACCAACAGTCCCAAAATGGCCACGGCGATCGCCTCGGAAAATTGAATGCCATGGGGGTCAAAAAAACGACCAACGGACTCAAATGCCATCATAAAAGCCACTACCCCTAGGGCCACCGCACTGGCGAATCCTCCTAAGACACTAACTTTGCCGGTGCCATAGGTATATTGGGGATTACTGGCATGGCGACGGGCATATTGATAGGCGAACAAAGTGATACCAAAGGCCGCAACATGGGTGGCCATGTGCCAACCGTCCGCCAATAGGGCCATGGAACCAAACACAGTGCCCGCAATGATTTCCGCCACCATGGTGACAGCGGTGAGTACCATAACGATTTTGGTATTTTTCTCGGCGGGACTTTGGTGTTGGTTGGCAAAATTATGGGAATGTTGCCAAGACTCTAGGCGGTGGAAATGCATAGTTAATCAACCCGGCTTAAGGTTAAGTCTGATTATGCCATGGAAAAAAACGAGAATTTAGCGACTAATAAGAATGTCCTATTGTCTGCCAAGGGAGAGAGAAAAACAGCATTATCGAGCCTTGCTCAGCAATAGATACAATGGATACGAGCCCAGAGTGGGTTTGACTGGTCTCCGGTTTCCCCAACCCTGGAGGAAAGCTACATCACGCCCATCGTTGCCGGAACTTGGGTGGGTTGATCTCGGAGCCAGCATCAGACTTTGCCAAGCGGTTCTCAATTATTTTTCCTAACTTTCCCATGGCCAACGCTACTCTACCCCCCAACCTTGCAAAGATTGTCGAACGTTTTCAACGGCACACTGAACCCAAAAAACGTTATGAGCAGTTATTGTGGTACGGCAAGAAGTTGGAACCCATGCCGGAGGAAGCAAAAATTCCCGCCAATAAGGTGCAGGGCTGTGTGTCCCAAGTTTTTATCACCGCTGATCTCGAAGATGGCAAAGTAATCTACCAGGGGGATTCCGATGCCCAATTGGTCAAGGGTTTGGTGGCGTTACTGATCCAAGGTTTGAACGGTTTAAGTCCCCAGGAAATTGTCGAGTTAACCCCGGATTTCATTGAAGCAACGGGCTTACAGGTGAGCCTTACCCCCAGTCGGGCCAATGGTTTTTACAACATTTTTAAGATGATGCAAACCAAGGCGATCGCCTTTCAGTTGGGCCAGTCCTATGGGGAAAGTTGAGGCACCGCAATTTTTCCTAGGTATAGACTTTGGTACGTCCGGGGCCAGGGCGGCAGTGATTGATGCTAAGCAAGAGTTAATTTGGCAGGAAAAAGCCCAGTTCCCACAGGTTCCCGGCCCAGAATTGCCCACCGTCTGGCGGCAAAGTTTATTTTCCCTTCTTGAACAAATTCCCGCTGAACTAAGAAGTCAAATCCGGGCGATCGCCATTGATGGTACTTCCTCCACTGTTTTACTGTTGGATGGCCAGGGCAAGGTTTTAATGGAACCGCTTTTGTATAACGATGACCGGGGCCGGGAGGTTAAGCATTTACTGTCAGCCATGGCCCCGGCGGATCATTTGGTGCAAAGTGCCACTTCTAGCCTGGCCAAATTGCTTTGGTATGGCCAACAATCGGAATTTCAGCAAGCTCGTTACTTTTGTCACCAGGCGGATTGGCTAGCAAGTTTGCTCCACGGTGGCAGACCAGTTAGTGATTATCACAATGCCCTCAAACTGGGCTACGATCCCGAAACTTTAACCTATCCTAATTGGTTAAAAAATGCCCCTTGGTTTTCTCTCTTGCCCCCAGTTACCATTCCCGGCACGGCGATCGCCCCTTTGTCATCTTCTGTGGTTAATTCCTACAAATTTCCCTCCACTTGTCAGGTTTGCAGTGGCACCACGGACAGTATTGCGGCTTTTTTAGCCAGTGGTGCAACGCAACCAGGAGAAGCGGTCACTTCCCTAGGTTCCACTTTGGTGCTGAAGTTGTTGAGCGTCAAACCAGTGACGAATTTGGCCAGTGGTGTTTATAGCCATCGTTTGGGCAATTTATGGTTAACAGGAGGAGCTTCCAATGCTGGGGGAGCGGTGTTGCAACACTTTTTTTCCCTGGAGCAGTTAAGGGAATTAAGCCCCAAAATTGACCCCAATCAACCCAGTGGTTTAGATTACTATCCGCTTTTGCAACCGGGGGAAAGATTTCCCATTAATGACCCCAATTTGTTACCGAAACTGGAGCCTAGGCCGGCGGATGATGTGACTTTTTTACAAGGTTTATTGGAAGGTTTGACCCGCATTGAAGCCCAGGGCTATGCCAAGTTACAAGCCTTGGGGGCAACGCCACTAACAAAAGTATTGACGGCTGGGGGTGGGGCAGAAAATTTAATTTGGCAAACTATTCGGCAAAATTTGCTCCAGGTTCCGGTGCAAAAATCTATTCAGTCGGAGGCGGCCTATGGTTCTGCTTGCTTAGCTAGAAGTAGTCAGTCTCTTTAACCACAGTTCCTAGAGGCGATCGCCAAATGATTGCCTACAATATGTTTTAGCAAACCCTACATCGAAATTTCATGAAGCTGAAAGTATTAGTTTGGCAGGAACAAGACCAATGGTGTGCTTCCGTTCCCGCCCTACCCGGTTGCCACACTTGGGGAGATAGTTACGATCACCTTATGGAAATGGTTAAAGAGGCGGTGGAAGGATGGCTTGAAGTTGCTAGCGAGCAAGAAGAGGCGATCGCCATCCGAGACAGCAAATCGCCTTCAGTTTTAAGCTATTAATCACAGCGTTTAATGGAGCAATAATTGCCAGCCAAAGGGCAATAACGGCAATTTTCCGCCGAGGCGTTGGGTTTGGGAATATCCTTACTAGTCAAAATTTGGAGAATGCCATGGAGTTCGCCGATAAACTCTTGATCAATCATGGAGTGGGGAACATCCTCAATAGAATCAGAGTAAATTAAGCGGCCATTTAATTTTCTTCCTTGGCACTTTTCTTTCGTGGTATCGGCGTGGGGAATCAGCATCATATAAAGCAAAACTTGGTAGTAATGAAAGGGGCGTTTGCGCCCACTTTTGCAATCTTCAACAATAATTTCGTCGTCGTTATAGGCAACAATATCAGGACGACCAGCAATGCAAATGTCAAAGGATTTGCCGACTACCTTTTGGGAATTTTCTTCTTCAATGGCGACATCATATCCCTGTTGACGCAAAGATTCTGCCCGTTCAATCACCATTTGATCATGGATTGTGCAGTCGAAATCACTGGGGGGCAAAGTTAGTTGATGCTGGGTTTTTAACCAGGCGGCGAAGAAGCAGGGATCTTCTTCAGCCATTAGTTTGGCAAGGGTTGTAACCCAGGCATAGGGACGAAAGCGTTGCTTGATTTGGGGAAGGAAGGATTGAACCATAATTGGTAAAGTAGAAAAACTGGGATAAAAGTTGACAGTTGATGATGGGATTTAGCGAGCCCGCTGTTTGGTTTGGTGATGCCAGTAAGCGGTGACAATTTGCGTATTGGTGATTGTTGGCTGACAGATTACCCGCAATCCCCGCAAAGCATCAGTCATTTTTGCGTAAGGGCTTTGGCGAAGAAGGCGATCGGTCAGGGTGAAGCGCACTGCTCCGTGGCTATAGTCTTGCTGCCCATAGGTTAGGGCAACCTGAATCATGGCGGTATTAATGGCCCGTTGTTGCTGGCGACGTTGGAGATGATTGTCATCTTTGTAGGAGTTAAATGATGTGATAGCTTCACTGGGGATGATGTTGGCATCCTGTTGGATTAGTTGGTTAAGGGTGGATTGTTTGCCCATAGGATTAAAGTCAGGAGTTAAATTGGAGTTGTGAATCAGGCAGATTGATGGTGGTTGTGGTTTTTCTTTGACTGGCCCATTACCAGGTTGGGAACCTTCTCTCAGGGGTCTTGGGGGTTTGCCCTCTCGGTCTTCGGTTGTCTGCCCTCGACAATTTCAATTTATCTAAATCACCCTATTACTGTCTGCTAACTTGACTTAGCAATTAGTTAGCAAAAAGTTAGCATTGACAATCTTTAGGGTTTTTCATTAAGGTAAAAGCTATGTTAAATGACGAACAATTAATGGAAGAAGCGTCTAAAAAATTTGATATTCCACGCCTAAAAAAAGATATGGAAGAATACGAAAAAATAACGCCAGCTCCATGGCAGGAATTTCTATGTATATTAACTGGATTAAATATAAAAGATGCAGCAAATAAATTAAACAAAACAGAACATACTATTTATACTAGCTTGAATAATAGAGGAGTTAAAAGTGCTTTAATTGCATTATTAAACCTTGAAGATGACGAAAATATCGAATGGGAAAGGATTCCGCGAAAACTGATTGACGCAGGTTATGGTTTAGAGCAAGATCACGAACAGCCAAAATTTCGTTCAACTTTATCCTCAGAAATTTTCAAACAAGTGCTAGAAGATAAAATCAAAAAAATAACCTCAGATTTTCTTGTCAACACCAACTTTGATTCACAAGCTATTTATGTTCCATTAGGCTTAATTGAACGCAAGGAAAAACCAAGACATAGAGAAGTTCCCGCTGAAAGAGGATCTGAACTTTATCGAGTTAATGAATATGAAATTTCCCGTGAATTTGAAAATGATCAATTTTTGACAGAGGTTTTGCTGCAAGGG
The DNA here is from genome assembly GCF_014698605.1 of Synechocystis sp. FACHB-383. Taxonomy (NCBI): domain Bacteria; kingdom Bacillati; phylum Cyanobacteriota; class Cyanophyceae; order Synechococcales; family Merismopediaceae; genus Synechocystis; species Synechocystis sp. FACHB-383. The sequence goes on from NZ_JACJTJ010000057.1 coordinate 63,320, forward strand.
GATAGCCCCAAAAGTCAGGGTCGGAGGATAGCGATTATTGGCGAACCCGGTTCTGGTAAGTCCACTCGGTTACAGCAAATTGCGATGTGGCTCATGGAGCAATCAGCAGAAAATTATGTTATCTGGATTTCATTAGCTGATCTTCGTGGTTATTCCTTAGAAGATTTTTTATTAAAAAAATGGCTGAAAGAAGCTTTAAAACAACGAGAAACTAGTGAAGATGATCAAGATGAGTTAGTCAAAATATTTAATCAGGGTAATGTCTGGCTACTGCTTGATGGCATTGATGAAATGGGATTGTCAGAAAATCCTTTAGCTTGGGTTAATAATCAAATTTGTGGCTGGCTTGATCAAGCAAAGATTGTTGCAACGTGTCGTATTAATGTGTGGGATGGTAATCGACAAGCTTTAAATCAGTTCGATGTTTATCGCAACTTAGATTTTTCTGACGACCAAAGGAACAATTTTATTACCAAGTTGCTGGATAACTCTAAATTATCTGAGGATTTAATTAATGAATTAGGTCAGCCCGGCAAGGAGAGAATTAGTGATTTAGTCAAAAATCCCCTACGACTAACGCTTATTTGTCGTTCATGGCAAAAACGACAAGGTAAATTACCTGATACTAAAGCCGGACTTTATCAGGAATGTGTAGAAGCTTATTACGATTGGAAAGAGGAACCTAAAACGACAAAAGCTCAACGAAAGAAGTTAAATAAAGCTTTAGGAGAATTAGCCAAACAAGCTTTAGACCGAGATGATTTTAGGTTTCGTTTGACTGAAGCGCAAATAAGTGAAGTTTTAGGAGAATCAGACGAAGGTTTGTTTAAACTAGCTTTAGATTTGGGATGGCTAAATGAAATTGGTGAAGCAAAGGAAAATTATCAAAAAATTTATGCTTTCTTTCATCCTAGCTTTCAAGAATATTTCGCAGCATTAGCTATTGATGATTGGACATTTTTTTTGAATCACAATAATGAGGATCCTAATCCATTTAAAAAATATAACAACAAAGATTGCGTGTATAGAGTTTTTGAGACTGAATGGAAGGAAGTTATTTGCTATTGGATTGGACTTGAAGAAATTGATGATAACAAAAAAGAAGAATTTCTGAATAATCTGTATGGATTTAAAGATGGATTAATTGACATCAATCTATTCAAAAATACTTCACTAATACTCTCACTTTATTTTGTTTCACAATATACACAATATAAAAAAATAAACTGTCTTATTGACGACGGATTTAATTTATTGGAAGATGGGCTGTATAACAATGAAGTGCAAAAAAATTTATTTGCAATTAACAGTGATTGTTTAAGGGACAAAATACTATTCTTAATTAAGAATAATGATATAACAAATTTTTTATCATCAAAATATTTCTCCTATGGCAATAATGATAAACTTTATCAAAAGCTAGGAAATCTCTTTAGAGTAAACCAAAAATTCAAAAAAGATATTATATTTCAATTAAAAAAAATCATAGATGATATTGATAATCTCTATGTTGTACTTGATCCCGAAACTATTGAAAGTTTTGGATTTGAAAAACCCGAGCAATCTATAAAGGTAAAAGGAATGTTAATTGCCCATAAATATGAGATAGCATCGCATTTAATTTTCGAGTTAGATGATAGTAATAAATTTGCATGTAATTACAATAAAAACTATATTCCAAAGAGCAATAATCATGCAAACGATGAAGTAAGTAAAATTTCACAAAGAGCCCTCCTTAGTTATTTTTATAATAATCTAGAGAGTGAAGAATGTCTTCAGAATCCAGTGATCAACCAAATATATCCTGAAGTCTCGAAACTAATCATTGATTCGTATAAAAAGCAAAACTATGATTACCTAATTCAAATCATTTTAAATATTGTTGACATTAAAACCGAAGAGCAATTACATTTTTATCTCGCTATTTTGACGGCGTTACTGATTCTTTCGTTACATTCGTTTCAATATGATTCTTATGATTTGATTGAACAAAAATTCTTTTTGTTAATTAATGATACACACAAAAAAATAGAAAAAAATCCAGATTATTTATATTATTTGTATGAACAATTTTGTTTGATCTGGAAGCTTGTCAAATTCTATGGAGGAATCATAAATTTCAATTCTTATTCTGACTTGATTCAATGCCTTAAAAGAAATTATTTTTTGGTTAATAATAACCTAAAGTCAAGTTGCCACCACTTAGACTCAATATCATTTATGAATATAGAATGTTTGAAAATAATATCAAAACAGCTAATCTATCCTGATTTTTTTAAAGCATGGTTTGTTGATTTATTTTTGGAAGATAGATTATTTTTTTAAAAAGTAAAGAAAATTTTAGCGCTCCGCCCGTATGGTTCGACCCAAGGAGTAGGGAATGTACCCAAAGAGATTCAAAAACAAGCTAAACTTGCTGTTAGATTTGAACTATTTAAAGGCCCTGAATATTTTGCTACAGTCAAGGTCAATCCTGAACTCGGAACCATACAATGATGTAGACTTAGATTTTGATGTGTCGTATAACCCAATCAAAGGATATCTTGATTAAATTTAAAGTGTGGTATTTTCATTCAATAAATTAATTTATACCAAAAATCATCGTGAAAATCATTGAATTTACAACTAAAATCAATAAAGGAATGATCGCCATTCCTAAAGAGTACGATCAAGAACTTCAAGAAGAATTAGAGGTGGAAGTTATTGTTAAGCCCAAACGAAAAAAACATTTAATGGATCGACTCGTAGAAAATCCCGTTTCTGTCGAAGGATGGCGTAACTTAACAAGAGATGAAATCCACCATAGAGAAGGAAATGACTAAAGTTTTTATTGACTCTAATGTGTGGTTATATCGGCTATTGATCGATCCTAATATCGGAATAGAAGAGTATAATCGTAAGCGTCAAATTGCAATCCAACTTACCCAACCCTTGGATCAGAGTATTGTGATCAGCACCCAAGTAATCACAGAGACTTGCGCCGTATTAAAAAGAAAAGCTAAATTTTCCGATCAAGAACTCTTAGAAATTATTGAAGAATTTGAATAGCAATGTCAAATTATAACCCTAACAACGACGGAAATTAAAGAGGCTTGTCAGTTGAGAAAAAAATATAATTTCTCTTTTTGGGATAGCCTGATAATTGCCTGTGCTCTAAAGTCTGAAGTCGAAACTATCTACTCAGAAGACATGCAACATGGTTTAGTTGTTCAAGAGCAGCTAACAATCATCAATCCTTTTCTGAAAGGTCTACCTTAATATTGATCATCATTTGCAATGATTTGTAGCAAAAAGGGTCAGACTTAGACCCCTATGTATTATATGAAGCGATTAGCCAATCTCCGTTTGGGGCGTTTCCGTTGTCGAGTCATTCCCCTTGCCCCACTGTTTAGTAATGGCCGCCGTGAGTAGATGGGACAGCAGACCAATGGGCCCAGCAAATAAACATAAAATGAGGGAATGTACCGTCCAAACCCCAGTTTCCCGTCCCTGCCAATAAATCCAGCGACCCACAAACAAATCCATCACCAGATAGTGGACCCAACCCACCGCCATAATTTTTTCGTCAGCAAAAGCTTGCGCAATGACGGATAATTCCGGACTAGCCAATGCAGCCGCCGATTCGGAACTTAAGGAACCGATAAATAAAAATAGATAAACCGCAGCTAAAATGGCGATCGGGATCAGGGACTTCATCACCTTTTCCGTCCATTGCCACCGTGGTAGTAGAATCATCAAGCCCCAAAACGGCAACACAAACAGATTGCTAAGATTAAAAAGTTGTTCAGTAGCCATTTTCAATAACAGTTGCTTAGCCACAACTCGATAGAACAATTTAGAGTATGGAAGAATTTACAGAATCGTGCTGGGCAGGCGATCGCCTAAGATAACGGGTAAGCGTTTATTAAGTTCTGTCGTCAAGGAAAAAAGCGGGTTAAAATAAAAAATTAAAGGTTTCCTTTTCAGATATCGCCATGGCAACAATTACCATCGAAGAAGCCCAAGCAACCCTAGCAGATTTAATCCATAATTTAGAACCAGGAGACGAATTGATAATTACCGAAAATAACATTCCTCTAGCAAAAATTATTCCTCAAATACCCGTCGTCAGTAAACGCCCTGGCCCTGGATTGTGCAAAGGTATGATCACAATCAACGCTGAGGATGACGACCACCTCCAAGACTTTGGGGAGTATAAAATGATGTGAGCAATTAGTGGTCTTATTTTATGCCAGAAATAAGTCGTTTTTTCGGGATGATTATCACTATTAATTACAACGATCATAACCCTCCCCATTTTCATGTCCGCTACGGTAATCAGAAAGCCTTAATTAGCATTGAAAAACTGAGCCTTATCCAGGGAAAATTAACGCCAAAGGCTCTTGCTTTAGTTGTTGAGTGGGGTGCTCTTCATCAGGCGGAATTACAGAGCAACTGGGAGTTAGCCAGACAACAACAACCTTTACAAAAAGTTCAACCATTGGAATAAGCTATGCTGCAAGATATCGTCGCTGTTAACCCACTCAAAAACTACAAGCTTTACTTGCGCTTTGAAGACAATCAAGACGGAATAGTTGACATTCAAAAACAAATTGAATTTACAGGCGTATTTGAGCCACTTAAAGACCTTGAATATTTTGCTCAAGTCAAAGTTAATCCGGAACTTGGAACTATTCAATGGCCTAATGGAGCTGATTTAGACCCTGATGTGCTCTACGAAATAATTGCCCGATCGCCGTCTCCAAGTCCCTTAAATCTTGAAGTTTAAGAAAGGAGAAAAGGGCTTTTAACTAAACCTAAACCAGCCTATGATTAAGTAATGGAAAAGCTTACCATCACCAGACCTGACGACTGGCACCTGCACTTACGGGATGGAGAGGCCCTCAAGGCAGTCTTGCCCCACACAGCCCATCAATTTGCCAGGGCGATCGTCATGCCCAACTTGAAGCCTCCGGTGCGTTCCGTCGCTGATGCCGCCGCCTATCGAGAGCGGATTCTTGCGGCTGTTCCTGCGGGGAGCCAGTTTGAGCCGCTGATGACCCTTTATCTGACGGATAATACCAATCCCGAAGAGATTATTGCGGCCAAGACATCCCAGTTTGTCAAAGCAGTGAAATATTATCCTGCTGGAGCCACTACTAATTCTGACTTGGGCGTCACGGATATCACTAGGTGTGATGCGGTGCTTGCAGCCATGGAACAGGTAGACCTGCCCCTCCTACTCCACGGGGAAGTGACCGATCGCCAGGTTGATATTTTTGACCGGGAAAAAGTATTCATTGAAAAATACCTAATTCCCCTCAGGGAAAAATTTCCCCAACTGCGGATTGTGCTGGAACACATTACCACCAGCGATGCGGTAGAGTTTGTTTTGTCCACCAATAATATTGCCGCTACCATTACGCCCCAACATTTATTATTTAGCCGTAATATTTTGTTTCAAGGTGGCATTTGTCCCCATTACTATTGTCTGCCAATTTTGAAGCGGGAAGAACACCGTTTGGCCCTGCTGCAGGCGGCCACATCCGGCAATCCGAAGTTTTTCCTGGGTACGGACAGCGCTCCCCACGCCCGCAATAGTAAAGAAAGCTCCTGTGGTTGTGCCGGTTGCTATTCCGCTCTCCACGCCCTGGAATTGTATGCGGAAGTCTTTGAAGGGGCCGACGCCCTGGATAAACTGGAAGCCTTTGCTAGCTTTTATGGCCCGGACTTTTATCAACTGCCCCGCAATACGGAACAAATTACATTGACCAAAACACCGTGGCGCATTCCCGCTGAATTGCCCTTTCCAGAATCTGGGCTGGTGCCGTTACGGGCGGGGGAAGAAATCACCTGGCAAATGACATCAACCTGAAGCAAAAATATCAGAAGAAAAAGAAACGATCCAACTCAGCGAATTAGCCTAGGTAATTATCCTGAGGTGTTAGTGCTAGAATTACGGCACGGGAAAACGGCTTCTAATTCTGCTTGTTGGGCGGGTAGAACGGCGTCTGGAAATTCTGTGATTTCCCTTTAAACTCGGCAATATTGGGAATTAAGGAAGTATCAAACGCCATCTAAGATCCTGGCCAGGACAAGAAGAAATTTAAATTTAAAAACTGAATTATTACTTAAGCAGGGCTTTTAACCCAATTAGGTGGGGGCTTAGGTTTTTCAGCCATTAATGCCACAAAACACCAGCGTGGTGTTCGGCAAATCATCGTTCAAAAATACTGTTTAGCTTCGTCTTTTTGTCCCATGGCCATTAACCTCTCAAATCGCCTTTCTGCCATTACCACCGATTCAGCAGGAACTAACCATGTTGTTTGGGTGGAAAATACCTCACTCTGGCACGCTGTCTATAACGTTAATTCTGGTACTTGGGAGAACGCCCAGGCGATCGCCAATGTGGGCAATCAATCCCTCACCAGTCTGAACTTGATTGCCAATGATAAGTTAATCCAACCCACCAGCGGAGAAAGTAGTGCCGCCCCAGCGCCGGGACTCGTGGTGGTTTATCAGCAGGGCAGTGGCAACGACAGCAATCTTTTTTACACCGCCGCTCGCTATAACTCCGGGGGCAGAACCCAATGGTTAGCTACTCCCCAAGCTCTAACCGCTGATTCCGTAGGAGATTTGGCCCCCAGGGCGATCGCCGAAGAAAATGGCACAGTGTTTGTGGTTGGGCAAAAAGTCAATGTTGAGAGTGCTAACAATCAAGGAATTCGGGAAGATACCGATCTTTATTATCAAAGTTTTACTGTTAATCAAAATCAATTTACCGGGAATGTCAATTTATTTACAGCGTCCGTTGGTAGCGTTAATCAGAGTAGTTCCTACAATTATCTAGGTCGTAATCTCAATGCCCCTGCGGCTAATTACACTGTCCTAAGCGAAGGGGAAGCAAACTTTCTTGGTAATAGACCTACTTATCAAGGATCGGGATTTAATTGGAACGCATCGAACGAATTTAATATTAATGCCCTTTCATTTCTCCTTGCGAAAAAATTAGGTAAAGAAGCTGATCAGGTTCTCAAACAAATGTTTGGCCCTATGATTCTTTCAATTTCTTTACAGGGTTCAGCGGGTAATAATCCTGAATGGAGTTTGTTTGGGGGAGGGGACGCAACGAATGGACGTTTATTACTAAATGCTCTGGCTACCATAGGCAGAAAACAAAGACGGGATATTGGTGATAACAACTGGAGAAGACAAGGCAGAGGAGCCCTAAGCGAAGGCTCCCAAGATGGTTTTGATCTCTCCTTTACCCTATCTTCCCTATACAGCTATGGCAACAGCAATGGTAGCTCTGGGGGAAAATCTCCCCTCTATGTTGAAACCGGGGGAGCACTGGCTAGTTTTGCTAGCAGTATTCCTCTATTTGGCTTTAACACAATAAAAGGCTCTCCTTTCAATTTCAATTTTGGTCTATTTTTTAATGCCGGTGTTGCTTTGCAATGGCAGGTGACTCCAAAAGATCCCAGCACCTATTCTCCCCTGCTGGCTCCCTATCTTGACCTGAGCGGAAATACTGATCGTTTATTAATCGTTGATGGTTTTTCTGATGCTGTACCGGGCTTTTCTGAATTAACAGCAGGTCTAGCATTACTTTCAAATTTGGAAGCGGCCTTTGCTTCCATTGATAAAAATAGTGATGTGGAGTTAGAGTCATTATTATTGGGAATTCCTGTTACCTTAGGGTTTGAAGGAACTCTTGAAATTCCCTATGTTTTAAAAATTTTTGGCTCCATTGGCTTCTTTGCTGATGGCACTTTTACCCTCAAAAAGGGTGGGCCATCTTCTATTACTGTTGGTATGCCCGTCAATTTGACTGTCAGCATCTTAGGTTTGATTAGCGGCAGAGTTGCAACTTTTATTACCGCAACCGAGACTTGGCCAGAATCTTCTGAAAATAGCCAAACTAATCTTCAGCTAGCGACCAATGGAGTTGCCAGTGTAGATGGTTCTCTCCTAACAATTAATCTTTCCCAATCCCTAGATCCTAATACCAATCTTATCCCCACGGAATTTACCGTTACAGTCACCAGTCCAGGCGGTCAAGTATCCACTATTCCTGTGTTTGGAGTTATTGTTCAAACGGATAGCCAAAGTAAAACTAGTCAGGTTGTTTTACGACTAGAAAAGGAAATTCCCTACACGACCCTGAATGACCAGCAATTTTCCAATGTTGTAGTTAATTACACGGGTAATCAACTAGGAAATTTTACTAGCAGTCCCGTCGCCATTAACTCTTCCAATACCCTGATTTATACTTATAATCCCACCGGGGGGACAGGCAGTAACTATACCCAAACCGATCAGCAGATTACCATTACTTTTAATGGTTCGTTAGACACAGATATTCTTGCTTTTGAAGATCAACTAGTTAACTGGTTTAGCATTACTGATTCTAATAACCAATCGGTGGATATTTCCACTGTTGCTGTCAACTCTAAAAGTATTGTTTTAACCCTTGCTTCTGGTTCAACCCTTGCTGTGGGAGAAAACTACACTGTTCAATATAATCCTGATCCAAACAGTTCCAACAAACTACAAACTGCCAGTCAAGAGGCGATCGCCGCTTTTACCGTTAGTAATGTCACCCCTCCCACCGCCAGAGGTTTAGTTAATAGCACCTTTGTCAGTATTGCCAATGTCCCGACCCAACCTGTACTTAGCAAGTTAACTAGTGATTTTGCCCAGGACAGTTCCCCCGCCTTAGCTCTTACCAGTCGGGGGGACATCTTATTAGCCTGGAGTAGTGACACTCCCCCCATTACCCCGATTTCTGTTTTAGCAGAGGGAGACTACCTGTATTTAGTCTTTGCCGATAACCTTAAAAATGATTTAGCCAATCCCCCCAGTAACGATCAATTTACGATTAAAACCATTGATGGTAATACCACTAATCCCACCAACATTTCCCTCTCAGAAAATACCGTTACTCTAACTATTCACAGTAGTGTTGATGTTAGTCAAATTGTCGAGGTTGGCTATAATTTAAGTAATGCAAGCCTGAGTTCAAATCTTTATCTCTCTGATGCCACTAATACTGAGTTTTGGGTTCCCAATTTCACCAGTACCGTTGAGTTTTCTAGTAGTATTACCAGTGCCCCTACTCCCCTACAAGGCTCGGTAATTTCTAAGCTGATTACCATTCCCTTTAATCAAACTTTAAATACCACCAACAATACTCCCAATGGCAGTCAATTTCAGGTCGTTGTCAATGGAAATACTGCTAATCCTATCAACGTTACTAATGTCACCGTTGTCGATACTTCTGTCACTCTGACATTAGAGACAATTATTGGACAAGGTCAATTGGTGTCCGTTACTTATACCCCTAACTCTAATGGTGTCAACAATCTAGTCAGCGATGCTAGCACTCCCCAGACTGTTCAACAATTTACAACCAACAATTTTTTAACTACCGCATCCAGTACAGGTACGGTTATTAAAACGGCCTTTTCTCCCTTTGGCGATAGTGGAATTTCTTCGATTACAACGATTCCTGGCACTAGCGGTATTAATTCCGATGTTGTTGCTACTCTGTACACCAATCCCACCACAAAAATAGCCCAAAATATTGTGGCTTGGGTCAATGTAGATAGTTCTGCTTTGGCACTGAAATCAATCCCGGGACAAAATTATAATGCCGATGAAGCAGAATTAATTAATACCGCCCTCAGTCAATCAGATATTTATTATTCTGTGCTTGGCTCCGACAATCAATGGAGTTTAGCTGCCCCCATCGTTTCTAACCAGGCTGGTCAAGATCAAAAAGTAACTTTAGGATCAGGGCCCAACGGTAGTTTATTGGCGGCTTGGTTAAATACTCAACTAGATAGCAACGGCAATCCTAATACCACTATTCAGGGAGCAACTTTTGATGGTACGCAGTGGATTGAATTAATAATACCAGACGGACAAAATTCGACTATTAAACCCAACAGCTTTAGTGAATTAAGCATTAGTGAGGTCAATGGGCAACCGGCGATTTTTTGGACAGAAAGTAAGCCTGCTTCCTACAGCAATTTGGTGTTAACAGAAAATCCCCTCATTTATCTAAGGTTGGGGGAACTAAACGGTACAACAGCTATTAATCAAGGTCAATTATCCTTGGCGGGGGATGGAACCTATGGATCTGGTGGTTATACCCTCGGCGAAGTTGGGGCTTTGGCAAATACCAATACCAATACGGGAGACTTTAACCCGGCGGTGTTATTCAATGGTGGCGGAGTCACCATTAATTCCCCGGTAGCTGTGCCAGTGCAGGGATTTTCCGTAGAGTTTTGGTTCAAACTACCAACGGCTGGGGGTCTGATTAATTTAGCTGATCTAGCAGGGGTATTTGACCTCAGTTTGAATGGGGAAACTTTAACGTTTGCTTTGAATAATGGTAGTAGTTCCCAAATCACCCAGACTATTACCTCTGGGAATTGGCATTATCTAGTGGGAACCTACGACCCTGTTAAAGAAATTCTTGCCCTTTATGTAGATGGGCAGTTAGCCGGTAGCTTAGAAAATATTGTTTTTGCTAATTTGCCCAAGTCGGGAACGTTAACTTTAGCGGGTAATGGTGGGCCAGTTTATCTGGATGAATTTGCCTTTTATAACTCGGTACTTTCCTATACTCCTACGAGTCCTAGCTCTGGTTCCCCCAGTGATAATTTACTGAGTTTAACCGGCAGTCAACTGGTGGACGGCGTTTTGGGAGTGAATGAAATTGGTGCTCGCTATGAAGCCCGCTTTTTTGAACCAGTAACGGCGGGGCCAGAAACCTATTACAGCGTCTGGGATAGTAACAGTAATAGTTGGCAAAACCCCACAGCCATTGATCCCATTGATGAAGTGATTCCCACCATTTTATCGGCAGCGAATAACCCGGTTTGGGACATTGTTTCCGCTAGTCCAGCTTCCAACGATAATGTTCAAATTTCCCCCAACGGTAATCCTGATACCATTTTTCAAGTTAATTTAACCGGACAACAGGGCCTTGAGATTGTTGGTGTTTCCGTTACCACAGCTAACAAACAACTTTGGAGTGTGGGTACAGATGGCAAGGAAAATCCCCTCGGTGGTTGGCAACTAGGGGTGGTTTTAGCAGAAAACGCAGATATTACAACGCCCCAGTTAGAGTTTATTTCCGGCGATCGCCTGCTCAATAGTCTTAATCCCACGTCTAGTTTTTCTCATCAGGTCATGGGGGCAACGGAAACCTTGACTATTTTTGTGGATACGGAGGGGAGTCCCCTCACTTCCTCTGCCACAGTTAATGTTTACCTCCAGGGGGAAAAAGACCCAGTTCAATTTAAGTCCCTTTCCCCTTTACCAAATAAGGGTGGCCCAGTGCCTACTAACGCTCTGGATTATTTAGGCAATCAGGTGTTGGGCATCGCCACGGTGAAAGAAGCAAATGATGCCTCCCTTTCCCTGGTGGACAGTGGTTTTGTGGTTAATACCGACAATCCGGCGATCGCCGCAGTTATGGCCAGTGGTTTTAGTAATGATGCTTTAGCTTATGTGGCGGTGGGCAATCGGGGTTACACCAGCCAGGGTAACTCGGTCAAAGGATCAATCCAAATTTTATTTGCCGGGGGTGATGTTTTAGGCCAGAAAACCACCAATGCGCTAACCACCACTGATTTATCCGGTAATCCTGACGGGGTACTAATTACGGGCATTAACGATACAGGGGATATTAACAACGATGTACCCATGGCTTTGGTAACGGGGGATGTGGATGGAGATAACATTGACGATTTGGTGATTGGTGATGCCAATGCCAATGGGGGAACGGGACGCATTTATGTGATTAAGGGAAGTTATCTCACAAGTCTCAACAATCAAAAGCAAATTATTGATCTGAGTAATGCCAGTCAGTGGACTAGCGATCAAGGTTTTGTGATTGATGGCATTGATGCCGGGGGCGGGGCCGGTTTTTCCGTGGCGATCGGCAATTTCACTGGTAATGGCCCCCAAATTGCCTTTGGTGCTCCCTTTGCCAAAAACAGTAACGGAGTGGCAGTGGGTAAGGTCTATCTCGTTTCCTCCAGCAATCCCAGCCAACTGTCTCCGCCGATTCACATTGGCTCAAGCTTTAGCCTGACCAATCCCCAAAATCCAGCCCAAACCGTCACCGTTGGGGAAACGGCGGGTTATAGCCTGGGAGTTTCTCGCCGTACGACTGGCGGGCCCCTTACTTTTACTAACAATGCCAACGACGATTTGTTTATTGGTTCTTCTACCTACGGGGTAACCATCAATAACCAATGGGTGGGCAAAAGTGCTTTACCGGCCGGCAATCAAGGCAATTATCCCGACACCACCACGATCGCCGCTGGGGCAGTCCATGTTTTTTCCCAACCCAGTGGTCAATCCTTTGGCAAAGTTGCTACCTACACCGGGCCCAATGTTCCCGCCGCTAATGGAGTAGGGGCCAACTATTTGGCCGGAGCGGCGATCGCCCTGGGGGACTTTACGGACTTGGATGGGGACGGTCAACAGGATCTAGCTATTTCAGCCTTAGGAGTTAATGGCAGTGCCGGGGCGGTCTATGTGCTCAGTGGGGGCAAGGCTGTGGCATCCAGCTCTGACCAAGCCCTCAACGAAGTCAGTCATCTGACCATCAATGGTGGCATTGCTGGGGGGAAAGCCGGGATGACCATCATGACTCCAGGGGATGTGAACGGCGATGGTTACCAGGATTTTTTAATTACCGCTCCCCAGTCCGGCAACGGCACAGGCCAGAGTTATTTATTGTTTGGCCCCTTGGATTTGTCCGAAGTGGGGCAACAATTTAACCTCAGTGTGACGGGTACTGACAGCAAAAATATTTTCTTGCTCAATGGCAGTCTGCCCAATCAACTGGCGGGGACAGCAGTAGTTAGCTTAGGCAATATCACAGCAAAAACTGGGCCCAATAACACTCCCATTGATAGCTTTTTGATCAGTGCCCCCAATGCCCAGCAGTTTTATGTGGTCTATGGTCATCCCTGGTTGGCCGCTGATGGCAGTATCAAACTCTCAGATATTGCCTCTGATAACGGCCTTGTTATTGATGGCAATCTGATTAATAGTCCCTTAACCAATCGTTTTAGCAATTCCCTCGATAATTCCCCATCGAAAACATCCCCTGCACTCATTGCAAATAATGGCACGCTCTATTTGGCTTATACCGACAGTAGCGGACAGATTCATTTCACCAGTAGCACCAATGATGGCCAAACTTGGGGTCAAGCCGTGTCGTTACCTAGTAATGTACAAACCGCATTTACGCCGTCAATCGCTTTTTATAAGGATGTTTTGTACTTGGCCTATGTCGATGCCGCTAAGGGGTTATACGTCGCCAGTAGCACAGATAATGGCGAAACCTGGAATAGTCCCTATCAGCTAGGTGGACTCTCTTCAACCGCTCCCACCTTAGTGGTGTACCAAGATAGTCTGTTTTTCTTTTTTACGGCAGATAACTCTACTTCTAGTATCCTTTACTTTTACTCCGATAACTCTAATTCTAATGCCCAAAATCCTCTGACATCAGCAGATTGGATCTATAGCAATCAAATCGTTGGCGGTAACTACTCAACTAGTAGCGATATGAGCGCCACGGTCTTAGATAATACGCTCTATTTGGCACTTACTGGAGGACAAATTGGTAATCCGACCAATCCTCCCTCTATCTATATTGTTTCTGGTACTGGTAATGATTTAGCCAATCTAACTTGGAGTGATTATGAAGTTGACAATATCAGTCCCGCTAACCAAACACCAGGTTTAACCACTGATGGCGAAACTCTCTATTTAAGCTATACAAATGATAGTGATGGCAACATCAATGTAATCACCTCCACGGATGGAAACAATTCCAATAATTGGACTCCTTCCCAGACGATCGTCGGTTTACCTCGTCAAATTCTTCCCGTTTTAGCTACAGCGGCTAACCAACTTTATTTTGCCTATGCCGGAGAAAGCCAAGGCGTTTATGTAACCGAGTCTCCCCTTCCCTATGTGGATAGCATTGTTGATAACGGTCGCTTGGTTCAGTTTTTAGGGGATATAAACGGTGATGGCTTTGCAGATATTTTTTCTGGGGGGAATAATGCCGGAGCAATTATTTTTGGCAATAGCACCCAGGATTTACTCACAGCAGCTAGTGGTAGTGACGACTTAGTCATTTCGGTTCCCGATGCCAATCTGGAAGAAGTGATTAGCTTGGGAGATTTCAACGGTGATGGTTTCCAGGATGTCGGAATTCTCGCTAATAACGGTAATTTCTATGTTGTTCTAGGCAATACTAATCTGGGAGATTTAAAAACATTAAGTATTACTCCTAGTACCGCGCCTGTGGTTATCAGCCAGGTGGGGGGCATAACCAAATCCATGGCCATTGGCGACTATAACGGGGATGGCTATGATGATGTCTTGCTGTGGGGAGATAACGGCAATCAGGTAGCCTGGGGTAACGCCCCTGGTAGTCTAAACAATTTTACCAAGATTGATTATACCGAAACCCAAACGTCCGCCACAGGGGTTGATCTCAATGGTGATGGAATCCCAGAAATTGCCATTGGCAGTGACCAGAGAAAAATAGCGGGACAAATTTCCACTGCTGGCACTTTTTCCCTGTTGCCCAACCCCACCAACGCTTCGGTGATTGATACCCTGGCCGGGGCTAATCAATTGGTGAATATTGGTGACTTTAACGGTGATGGCATTGCCGACTTGGCTGTACTAGCTTCTAACTACTATGCCGCAGCCCTTGGCAGTCCCCTGAACTTAAACCAGGCTGGCAATCAAGGAGGTGTTTTCATTTATTACGGCTCACTTCAGGGGTTAACTAACAGTTCCCAACCCGATGTCATCCTCGCGGCGCCGTTCACAACGGTGAGTAACCAACAAAGTCCCTTTTTCTTATCTGAAATTGCCCAAGCTGGAGATGTGAATGGGGATGGCTTTGATGATCTGTTAATTAGTTCCCCCTTTACAGTGACGGCCAATGATGATCAGGGCAGTGTGTTCGTTGTATTCGGCGGCAATACTTGGAGCAATCAGCCCTTTGATTTAGGGCAACTCGGCGCTAATCAAAATCAAAGTAGTAGCTTCTATGGTTTTCTAGTCAATGGTTTACCCGATGCCCAGGCCGGATTTGCCATTAGTGGCGGCAGTGATGTGAATGGGGATGGCTTTGACGATGTGGTGATAGGCGCTCCGGGCAATTATGAAAGTCAACTTTCCCAAAACACTGTCATTGGGGATGACAAAGGGCGAATTTGGTACAACGGTCAACAAATCAATAGCGGGAATAGCGATCCTGCCGTGATTTCGATGGTCGTGCAAGAGAATGCCAGTGGTGTGCCCCAAGTTGTGGTGGGGTTAGTCAACGGCGAAGTGTGGTGGTACAAAGGCTCGAGTTGGTCACAATTGGGCATCTCCCCCCTGACCGATGGGCCTTGGCCAGTGATTCAAATGGCGGTGCAGTGGAATGGCAATAACCCCCCCCAGGTGGTGATCTGCGGTTCCTATGGCTGTTATTACTACGATGGAACAAATTGGTTATCGAACCCGCTAATTTCAGTAGACTTTGATGAACCCCTCATCAGTCAATTAGCGGTGCAGTGGAATCCTGATCGGAATGTGCAACCCCAAATTGTCGTGGGGCAGGGGCCAGGAACTGAAGGGCCCCAAAGTCAAGTGCAATATTACAACGGCGCCAATTCGTCCTTGCAGACCCTGGAATACAACAACGGAAGTGATTCAAATGACCCTGCTTATCCCATAACCCATATGGCGGTGCTATGGCAGGCCAATGGCAATCCTCAGATTGTTACCGCCGTTGGCGATGATGGCGGTGTTCGCTACTATAACGGCTCAAGCTGGACATACCTGGAAAATCCCAAGCCAGGCTGGAGTTCTCCTGTCACCCAACTATCGGTGCAATGGAGCACTGAGGGACAGCCCCAGGTCTTAGTTAGTCTTAAAAATGGCGCAGTTTTCTACTACGACGGCCAAGGTTTTTCCAACCTCCGCTCCGTGGGTGGGCCCCCTATTAGCCAAATGGCGGTGCAATGGAATAGTGACGGTACGCCCCAAGTGGTGATCGCTTTTGGGGATAAGGGAGGGGTTGAATATTACAACGGCTCAAGTTGGATCACCGTTGCGGATAACAATCCTGGCTGGAGTTCTCCTGTCACCCAGATGTCAGTGCAATGGGGAAGGGATGGGCAACCCGATATTGTGGTGGGTTTAAAAAACGGAGTGGCGATCGCCTTACCCTATAACGGTTCAGGTTGGGATCAAAATGGCATTGCTGGTGTAGGGACAGCCATTAACCAATTGACTAGCCTCTGGAGCGAGACCTTCGTTAATTCTGGCAATGGCGACAATTTGAGTTATGTCCTGTTTGGCAGTGATTTTAACGACACGGTTAATCAGACGGGAACCATCGGCGATGATGTGATGCTGGGCAGTCCCACTGGGGAAAGTTTTCTGGCTGGGCAAGGGGATGATCAGATTTACACCAAGGGTGGTTTAGATGTAGTTTATGCCGGCCCCGGCGATGATTGGGTTGCCGTGAGTGATACCTATTTTCGGCGGCTGGATGGGGGCACAGGGTTTGATATTTTGGCTTTGCAGGGCTACAACGGCCAGAATTGGGATATTACTACCCTTTCCCCTGGACTGCGATTACAGAATTTTGAAACCATTGATATTCGGGATTATGGAGCGAATCAGTTAACCCTTAATTCCCTAACGGTGACTAATTTATCCAGCAATAATACCCTCGTTGTTTTGATGGATGAAAGCGGTGATAGTTTGCAATTGAGCGGTGATTTTAGTGCCGATGGAACGATTTATCAGTATGGGCAAAGATTTTATCAGTATAAATCTAATAATTCAGCGGCTGTTGTATTAGTCAATCAACCAACAACCCCTAGTTTTACTGCTCCAAGCCAGAATCAACCGCAACCCATTTTACCCAGTGGTGCTGGGGTGGGCAATGGTAATATTTTGACTAACGGCAATCAAGGTTTAACAAATTTTTCTGACCCCAATCTTCCCACCAAATTATTTGTTTCTAGTCCTATCGCTACCGAAGTTGGGGAAGCAGTGGATTTTGTTATTGAACGGACGGGAAATCTAGACAAGTACGTTTTAATTGGTTACCTAGCCCAGGACATAGATGGCAAGGCCGGTAATCGCTATTTACCAGTGGCAGGACAGCTAATATTTAACCCAGGGGAAACCAGTAAAACAGTCACAGTTCAAATTCCCAATGATGGTATTTACACTGGCGATCGCCAATTTGGGTTATTAGTTTCTTTGTTAGATGAAGGTTCAGAGTTAGGGGGCTGGAGCCAAGAGTTTTCCCTCGCTGCCGATGGCAATGGTTCCCAGATCCGCCGTTGGAATTATCTGGCAGGGGACTTGGAAAACAGCTTAATGGGAGGCATAGTCAACTTTTCCACCACCACCAATGATGGTCATATCCAAGCTGATATCAATGTCAGTGGCATCGGGGAATTTAATGACTTTTTTAGCTATAACCCCCTCACGGGAAGTTATGAATCCCTAATGTCTAACAATGTGACTGGGGCTAAATTTAGTTATCTAGATGATGAAAGTAGTCCCCATGGAGTCAAGCTTGAGCTTCTCGATGGCGATCGGGGAGATGCCGACGGCGTAAGCAATGGCCTGGTGGAAACAAAAGGTTATTTGGGTCGTACCATTCCAGGTTTAATTACCAACGATAACCGAGTTTTTTGGGCTCCCACCAATGCCGATGGCCAGGTACAACTAAGGTTAATTAGCAGTGCTGACCAAAACTATGAACTGGGCTGGATTGTGGTTGATGATCAAAACGGCACAATCAATGGCTTGCAACCTAACGATCCAGGCTATGAAACTGCGGCCCTCGCTCGTAAGCAAATTATTTTTCAGGATCAAGATAGTTCATCTAATAACTCCCTTACCCGTACCCTGGCCCAGGAAAGTTTTACCAATCCCTTAGAGCTGGCCAAAACCGAAGAGCAATTTTTTGGAAGTTTGGAAAACTCAAACCTAGAAGCTAATCGTTACTATATGCTCTACAGCCAACAGGGAGGCAAAACAACTTTTTCCATTAATACTTCCCCCACCGTCGAAACCGATAGTCGGGGTTATCATCAATTGAGCTTTGATGGCATCACTGCTGAAATTAGCTCCAAAACTTTGGTTGTACTAGGGATTTTAAATCAAACCGTTGCCGTCGAAGCCTCCATTAGTCGTGCTGGAGTCTATGACAATGCCATTGCCCTCTACCAAGTGGATAGCTTAACTGGGGGATTAGACATTAATGGCGATCGCCAAATTGATCTCAAACCAGGGGATATGGGTTACCTCCAGGCCGCTTTAGGTCGAGCCCAAAATCCCCTCACCGGAGTAAGTTTAACGGCACCAGATAGTTTCTTTGGCACAACAAAACAAACCATTAACCTATTAGGCAACAATATGTATGGCATGGTGATTATTCCCAACGCCACCATTGCAGAGGTGCTGAACCAAAATCCCGGTAATGATCCCAATCTTGGCCCCGTTGCTCTTTTCTCTTTTAATGAGGCTAATCCCGGTAGTATTAGTCAAATGTCCCGTCTTGGTAGTAACCTTTTTGGTTTTGAAGATATAGTCGGGGGCGGCGATCAGGACTACAATGATGTGATTTTGCAATTTAGTTTTCCAACTTCTATAGCCATGAATTAGAATTTCAATAGAAAATTTGATCGCCGTTCAATTTTTGGCTTGAAAACCCCATGAACTAGTTTGTCGGCAAAATCTTAAATTTTGTGTCACAAGGGGGAGAATTTGACTTAGTAGATTATTTTAGGTAATTTTTCTGAGGTGTTGATGCTAGAATTGTGGCAAGCGAAAACGGCCTTTGATTCTGCTTGTTGAGCGGGTAGAACGGCGTCTAAAAATTCGGTAATTTCTCCTTAAATTCCGCAATGTGGGGGATTAGGGCAGTTTACGTCGCCATTTAAGACCCTGGCCAAGACGGGAGCAAATTTAAACTAAAAAACTGAATTATTACTTAAGCACGGCTTTCAACCCAATCAGGTGAGGGCTTAGGTTTTTCAGTCATTTATTGCAAAACACCAACATGGAATTCTGCAAATTATTGTCCAAAAATGCCGTTTAACTTCGTCTTTTTTTTTCATGGCCATTAACTTCTCAAATCGACTTTCTGCGATCACTACGGATTCGGCGGGGGTAACCCATATTGTCTGGGTGGAAGATGCCACGCTCTTTCACGCAACTTACAACGACAATTCTGCAACCTGGATCAATGAAACGGCGATCGCCAATGTCGGCTCTCAAAAAATCGTCAGTTTAAACTTAATTGCCAACGATAAGCTCATTGATGATTCCGGCACAGGGTTGCCAGGATTAGCGGTGGTTTATCAGCAGGGGAGCGAAAATGAAAGCAATATTTTCTACACGGCAGCTCAATATAATGCTAGTGGTCAAGCGCAATGGTTGGATAAGCCCCAGGCCCTAACTGCTGATCAAGTGGGGGATCTAGAACCCAGGGCGATCGCCAAAGATGACGGCACGGTATTTGTGGTAGGGCAAAAAGTTAATACTGAAAATGCTCAAAACCAGGGCATTCGGGAAGATACGGACTTATACTACCAATCCTTTAGGGTTAATCGTAGTCAATTTACAACGACACCAAGTTCTCCTCCCTCATCAGAGAAGGGAACGTTAGCGAGGAATGTATCTGGCTATTCTGGTCAAAATTCTGCTGTTGCCGCTTCTTACTCTGTTTTAAGTGATTCTGAAGTAGAAGCCTTAGCGAAAAAAGCGTTTCAAGGGCAAGGCTTGAATTGGAATGCATCAACTAACTTCAGTCCTAGTGCCTTGGAATTCATTTTCACTAGGGGGAAAAGTAAAAAAGTACAAAAAGCTCTCAAAAATACCTTCGGTTTCTCCCTAGATATTGCCTTGCAGGGGTCAAACTGGAATAATCCTAACTGGAGTTTATTTGGAGGTGGTGTCTCCACCGAAGGTAAGCTCTTGCTCAATGCAGTTGCAGCCCTTAGTTTTAATAAACCATTTAAAGAGAAATCCTCATTCCAGAAAAAGACAAGAGAAGATCAAAATAATGCATTTAATTCTTCGCTTACTTTATCTTCTTTATATAGTTTTGGCAATAAGCAAGGTTCGAGCGGACAGTATCCCCTTGAGCTTGAAACAGGTAGCTTAGCCGTATCCTTTGACTTTACTTTCCCAATTTTTGGTACAAATTTTAGTCTTAGTAAAGATGTAGATGTACTTAAAGCCAATCTGGTTAGTATCAATTCTTTTCTCGATGCCGGCATTGCTGTTCAGTGGCAATTAAAACCAAAAAATCCCGACACCTATCGCAACATTTTATTCCCCTTTACTGATTCTAAGTTAAGCGAAAAAGGATTATTAATTGCCGATTCGTTTGGACCTGCTTTTCCCGGCTTTTCTCAAGTTGTTGCTGTTGAAGCTCTTCTGGCCAATCTAATTTCTGCTTTTGAGTCAATTGATAACAGCGGTCCACTATCCTTGGAATCATTGCTAATTGCCATACCAATAGAAGGGGGTGTTGAGGCAAGCGTTGATATTCCTTATATTTTCAAGTTAACTGGTTCGGTGGGAGTTTTTCTAGACGGAACCTTTCGCATCGAAGGATCATCTGATTTTCCCAAAAATACTTTTACCCTCGGACTTCCCTGGAGTCTCAAAGTTCAGGCTCTAGGACTCCTCAATGCCGAATTCAGAGGTTTTCCCACCTGGACTTGGCCAGAATCTTCGTCTCAAAGTCTAACCCTCAATCCTTCCTTAACGTCATCAGCTTCCGAAACGGAACCCAGTGTTCAGGGAGCTTTACTAACTATCCCCTTTGCTAGTCCTTTAAGTCCTAATCTCATCCTCAATCCAGAAGAATTTACAGTTCAGGTTAAAAATGCCAAAGGAGAACCCTCAACGATTCCCATATTTGATGTCATCGTCCAAAATAATACTGTAATTCTTCGTTTAGAAAGTTCCATTCCCTACCAAAGCCTTAATGATCAGCCCCTGACGGACAATATTACCGTGAGCTATAGCGGTAATCAGCTTGACGGTTTTAAAGAAAGTAATGTTGTCAATAATTCCGCCCAAACTTTGGTTTATACCTATGACCCAACCAGTGGCAATGGTAATAATTATACCAATACCAATCAACAAATAACCATCGCCTTTAATACACCGTTAAACACCGATATTGTTCCCGATGCGAGCCAATTTATCGTAAAAGACAGTGATGGAAGCACCATTAATTTAATTTCTCCTAATCAAAACGGACAACAATCCATTTATGTTAATAAAAATAGTGTTGTTCTAACCTTAGCTCAGACCATTCCCCAGGGAGAAAACTATACCGTACAATATACGCCGATCCAAGGAGGAAGCGATAATCTAGAAAGTGCAGGTAATAAAGATATTGCTTCTTTTACCATTAGCAATGCCAATTCTTCGACGACCGCAGGTGATGTCAATAATACCTTTATCAGTTCAGGAAATATTAATCAGGTTCTGAGCAAGATAGACAATGACTTTACCCAAGATAGCTCTCCGGCCTTAGCCCTCACTAGTGAAGGAGATATTCTGCTCAGTTGGAGTAGTGATGCTCCCAATTTATTACCCATTTCTGCTTTGGCCCAAGGAAGCAATATTTATCTGACCTTTGGGGAAAACTTAGCCAACAATCAAGGAAATTATCTCAACCCAGAAGCGGATCAATTTGTCGTCACCATTGACGGTGTTACTCAATCATTTGATCAGAAAGAGCCTCCAAATGTGGAAGGTAACACGCTGGTTCTAACCTTAGCCCAGCCAATTGCGGCCAATGCAACAACGGTTTCTGTTAGTTATAACTTAGTGGCATCGAACGGGAATGATAGTAGCAATCTGGCGTATATTGATCTAACTGGGACAACATTTTGGTTAGAGAAATTCGCCGATTTATCAGTTGATTTAATTAATGATGCCAGCGCACCAACGGTATTAGACTTAGACGTTAATGGTGATACTTATAATGGCTACGGCTTTAATCAAACCATTGTTATTCCTTTCGATCAAGAATTATCGTTTACTTCGGAAAATGATCAACTCCCCAGTAATGACTTTAGTGTATCAATCAATGGCAAAGGTGTTGGTATTCTTCAGGCAATTATCAATGAAACATCGGTTGTCCTGACCTTAGACAATTCCATTCAAATCGGTCAAGGCAATCTTGTTTCAATAACTTACAAATCAGATCCTGACAACCCA
>NZ_JACJTJ010000058.1:0-68366 GCF_014698605.1 Synechocystis sp. FACHB-383
TGTCCCGTTTCTCGTTTCAATTTAAGCAAATCCTGAACGGTCGTTTTGCTTACTTGAAACTGCTCTGCTACTTTTCTAATTGAGGTTCCACCACCTTCATAGGTCTTGACTATCCTTTCTCTTAGATCAACTGATAGAGCTGGCATTTTACTTTTCGATGAACTCCCCTGAATATTTGTCCCTCATTGTACCACCTCGTCATAGAATCCGCCGTATGGCAATTGAAGAAGGTTCAGAAACGACTCGCCTACATCGGGAAAGAGGTTGGCGTTATTGGCATCATTTATTTGGCCCAAGGCATTTATACCTTTTTTATTTACTAAATTATAACCATCATAAATTGGGTAACTTGATCACTCTACTCGATCTATCTTCTTCACTCAACAGAAGTACAAAACTCAGTCGTTGGGATTCTGCCGATAGAGGTAGGGAAGGCGTAAAAGATGTTTTTTCTAATCAAGCATTGAATACTTTATGGAATTATGGATGTCGAGGATTTTTGGCTTTAAACGATTTTGCATTTATTAATCCTTCAAATTATCCATTTGTTTCAAAAAATAAAATTTTATCTTTTCCTGCACATCAATTAAGTTATTCAAGTGAAATTTACATAACAGATCCCCCCTATGCCGATGCCGTCAATTACGAGGAAATAACCGAATTTTTTATTGCTTGGCTCCGCAAAAATCCGCCGCCCCCTTTTGATCAATGGATTTGGGATTCCCGCCGCAGTTTAGCCATAAAAGGCGATGGAGAAGACTTTCGGCGAGGCATGGTGGATGCTTACAAAGCCATGACCGAACACATGCCCGACAACGGTTTGCAGTGCGTCATGTTCACCCACCAAGACACCAGCGTTTGGTCGGATATGGTCTCCATCTTCTGGGCCGCAGGTTTGCAAGTGGTCAGCGCCTGGTACATCGCCACCGAAACCAGTTCCGCCCTCAAACAAGGGGGTTACGTCCAAGGAACCGTCACCCTGCTACTGCGAAAACGATTACAGACCGCCAGCACCTTCAAACAAAGACTATTGCCCAAAATCCGTAAAGAAGTGGCCGCCCAAATTGAAGCCATGCTGAACCTCAATGAAGCGGCCAGTGCCCACGGGGCAAGCGTCTTCACCGATTCCGATCTACAAATGGCCGGTTACGCCGCCGCCATGAAAGTCCTGACCCAATACACGGTCGTGGATGGCCGGGATGTGACTGCCCTGGCTCTACAACCTCGCCAAAAAGGCCAAACTACCGTCGTCGATGACATCGTGCAATACGCCTCCGAAATTGCCAATAACCTGCTGATTCCCGATCGCCTCAGAGCCATTAATGCCGAAACCTGGGGCGAAATTAGCGGCGTCGAACGATTCTATCTACGCATGTTGGCCATTGAAAAAGCTGGGGGCAAAAAGCTTGATAACTATCAAAACTTCGCCAAAGCCTTCCATGTAGCTTTGGCCTCCGTTAAGCCCAATAACGCTCGCCTCAAGGGAGCCAAAGACTTTAAACCGAGAGAATTGGCCAGTGGCGATCTAGCGGAAACCCTCCTAAGTGAAATTCTGATGGCGATCCAGGAACTGCTGGCCGACAAAGACCCCAAAGTTGTCATGAGCCAAATTCGCACCAGCCTGGATGACACCTACTTCACCAAACGACCCCACCTGATCGCCATGGCCCAATACATGGCCGAAATGCTGGAAAATCAACGACCCCAGGAGAGCCAAAAAGCTCAGATCATCGCTGGCCGCATCCAAAATGAAGGTTTGGGGGGTTAAAATACGTCTAGAAACAACCTATTACTGTCATGCAGTTCGAGTGGGACGAAGCTAAAAACTTAGAAAATATTCGTAAGCATGAAATTGATTTTGCCGATGTCCCAGCCATGTTTGATAGTGAAATGTTAATCGAATTTGACAATCGATCTGACTACGGCGAAGAACGGTGGATCGGAATAGGGTTTCTAGGCCCTGGCGTTGCCGTTGTTGTCTGGACAGAGCGGTTCCAAAATTTTATCCGAATTATCTCAGCACGACGGGCAAATAACCATGAAAAAAAACGATTCCAACGCTACATCTCGCACTAATTGGTCAGCATTAGAATCTTTGTCAGATGAAGATATTGATTATTCTGATATTCCGCCTTTAACTGACTCCTTTTTTGAACGAGCCAAGCTAGTCATCCCTTCTAACGAAGCTAAAAATTTGGTTGAGATTGATTCGGATTTAATACAGTGGTTTAAATTAAAAGGAGAGAATTATTCACATCTCATCAATGAAGCTTTACGTCAGTATATTCAAGTAGAAGAATCTCCTTAAATGCAAAATAATTTTGCCCTGTGCTATTTAAACAGAAGAATAATACCATTTTCAAGTTTCTTCAGAACTTTTTACTTAAAAGCTCTAAACAAGGTTCATTCCATTTTTAACAAAAATCTTCATGAAAACTATCGAGGCGATCGCCACCATCAGCGCTAACGGACACATTCAACTCAGCCAAGTTGAGCATCTACCAATTGGCAAATTTAAAGTTGTCCTTGTAATTGACGAATCTGTTGATTCCCAGGACTTAAACAATAGTTCATTATCATCTCTTAAAAATATAGCTCCGAATTATCAGACATCCAACTGGGATAATCTTACTCAAGAAATTGCTCAAAAAAGTAGTTTACCTCAACAACAAAAACTCAAAAACTTATTAACTTCCTGGCTTAAAGAAGGTGATCAAACCGAACAACTTGAAACACTTAAGGTAATGGTAGAAACAGAAGAGATGTCTATTTAATGGCAATTTTAATTCTGCTAGATTCGACGCCATTAAGCCTAATCACTAATCCCAAGGCTTCTTCTAGTACCCAAGACTGTCAAGAATGGTTTCAAAATCTCCCAGAAAGAAACTATCTTCCTGTCCTTCCAGAGATTATTGACTATGAAGTACGACGCGAACTGATTCGGGCAAAAAAACTAGCCGGTATTAGACGACTAGATCAACTTAAAGAGGAGATCTTGTTTTTACCAATTACAACTGCTGTCATGCTAAAAGCGGCTCAACTTTGGGCACAGGTTAGGCAACAGGGTAAACCCACAGCAGATGATAGAGCGCTAGACGGCGACGTGATTTTAGCTGCCCAGGCAATTCTATTATCCGAAATGGAGCATCAAGTACTTGTCGCAACAAGTAATCCGAAACATTTATCGCTTTTTATAACTGCCAAAAATTGGCATGAAATTTAAGTGTCTTTATGAACTTCCCCATCCAACGCTATTCCTCCCGCACCCATCGCATTGACCGCTCCGTTCTAGTAGAACATCTCAAAGGAGCCAAACGCTACCACCGCATCGCCGGGTATTTCACCAGTTCCCTATTTGAAATCGCGGGGGAATATTTGGAAGACATAGAAGAAGTCAAAATCGTCTGTAACTCTGATGTTAGATCCGAAGATATAAAAATTGCCAAAATCTGTGAATCAAAATTATTGGGTCGCTTAAACACCCAACCCGTAGAAGCAGAATCCTTATTAAACCGCCCCCGATACCAATGGCTGTATGACTTTTTGCACCAACATCCTGACGCCATTCGCGTTGCCCCAGATAACTATTGTGGATTTGTCCACGGTAAAGCGGGCGTAATCGAAAAAAAAGACGGATCTCGTCTGGGCTTCATTGGTTCCATGAATGAGACGAAAGCCGGTTGGCAGGAACACTATGAAATTGTTTGGCTAGATCAAAGCCAAGAGGGGGTGGACTGGATACAAACTGAATTTGATACCCTCTGGCAAAATGCCGTGTCCTTACCCCGGGCCATTGTCCAAGAACTCGGACGACGGGCCCACCGCAAGGAAATTACCCTCGACCAAGCTGAGAATAGCGAGATGTTACCGCCAGCGGCCTTGGTGGAATGTCCTATGTATCGAGAAGGATTATCCTTGCAACCCTGGCAGCGGGCCTTTGTAAGGGAATGCCTGAAACATTTACGCTGGTATGGCACAGTCCGCTTATTAATCGCCGATGAAGTGGGACTTGGCAAAACCCTATCGTTGGGCACCGCCGCCCTGACCTTGGCCCTGTTAAGCGAACAAGAACTGGCCAAAAAAGGAAGTCGTATTCGACGCAAGGCGATCGCCATTTTTGCCCCCGCCACCCTCACAGAACAATGGCAAACGGAAATGCTGGATAAATTGGGGGTTCCCTGTGCCCGTTGGGATTCCCGCCGCAAAGTTTGGCTCGATACCGAAGCCCGGATCATTTCCCCCGCTGGCCCAGAAAATATCAGCCGTTGCCCCTTCCGCATTGGCATCATTTCCACGGGACTGATCACCCAACCCACCCTTGAACGGGATCTGCTGAGCCAAGTCAATTTCGAGATCCTGATCCAAGATGAATCCCATAAATCTCGCACCAA
Source organism: Synechocystis sp. FACHB-383 (assembly GCF_014698605.1). Taxonomy (NCBI): domain Bacteria; kingdom Bacillati; phylum Cyanobacteriota; class Cyanophyceae; order Synechococcales; family Merismopediaceae; genus Synechocystis; species Synechocystis sp. FACHB-383. The sequence goes on from NZ_JACJTJ010000058.1 coordinate 4,392, forward strand.
GCAAGGTCTAGGGAAAAAAGCCGGGGAACCCAATGCCCTCCTCCGCTTTATGATTGATGCCGCCCGGCGATCAAAACATGTTTTGCTGGGTACGGCAACGCCCATGCAAACCAAAGTTGAAGACCTCTGGGATCAACTCAATATCCTCCATCAAGGGGACGGAAACTTTGTCCTAGGCAGTGACTTTAGCCCCTGGCACCATGCCGATTCCGTTCTTCCCGTCGTCACCGGCCTAGAAAATCCCAACGACCCAGAAACTGCTTGGCGCTTTTTGCGATCACCATTACCCCCATTAGGCTCCTCGGAAGAAAAGGACTTTCGGCGGGTTATGCACGAAATCCGTGGTGAATTAGGACTCAAACCCCAGGAATTTAACTGTTATGCCCCGGTGATAGATTTACCCAGTGCCGTGCGGGATGACCTCGAAGATTTATTAGAATCCCAGCAGGCAAACAACCGCTTTTTCCAGCGTCATAATCCCATTGTCCGCCATGTGGTGTTACGTAAACGCACCGTGCTAGAGGCGGCCGGCTTATTGCCCAAAGTCGGCGTTGACCTACACCCTGATGTCCAAAAATCTCAAGACCCCACTGCCTTTACTGTTCTGTTTCAGCACCAAGCTCTGAGAACCGATGAAAACTTTGCCGAAGCCTACGAAGCCGCCAACGATTTTGGCACCGCCTACGGCAAACGGGTAAAGGCAGCGGGATTTATGAAAAACCTTATGCAACAGCGGTTATGTTCCAGTTGCGCCGCCGGAATTAACACAGCCCGTAAAATTTTAGACGATCAGGCCATTGAAGATGAGTCAGATGAATTTTTCGACCAAATTATTGACACCGTGACCGCCGAACAGGAAGCTCTGGAGCGATTAATTACCGCCTTGGAAAGAATCCAAGTAGAAGATCCCAAACTGAAAGCTGTTAAGCATTTCTTGATTAACGAAAAATGGGTAGACCATGGCTGTATTATTTTTAGCCAGTACTATGACACCGCCGCCTGGGTCGCCAAGCAACTGGCTCACACTTTTCCCAATACGCTCATTGGTCTCTATGCTGGCGCAGGCAAAAGTGCCCTTTTTCGCGGCCCCGGCGATCGTAATGAAGAAGACCGAGAAACGCTTAAAAAATTAGTCGAAGATCAAGCGGTGCGGATAATGGTTGCCACCGATGCCGCCTGTGAAGGGCTTAACCTACAACGATTGGGAACATTGATTAATGTCGATTTACCTTGGAATCCCACCCGTCTTGAACAGCGCATTGGGCGGATTAAACGTTTTGGGCAAGTAAGACCCACCGTTGACATGTTAAACCTGGTTTATCAGGACACTGTCGATGAAAAGATTTATGAAACCCTATCAGCTCGGATGAAAGATCGTTTTGATCTATTTGGTTCTCTACCTGACACTATCCAAGACGATTGGATTGAGGGTATCGAACGATTAGATGAGAAGCTGGATAAGTATATTAAAACCCAAAAGCGAGTGAACGGTTTCGACATTCGTTACAACGCAAACTTAGACACGGAGGAAGATGAATGGCGGAACTGCGCCCAGGTGTTATCGCGCCGGAGTATTGACACCCTTATGAGGGCTGGGTGGAGTACCTAAATCTTTGCCCTAAACCGACACCTAACCTTTAGAATTAACATCGGCTTCCATCACAAAAACAAAATTAGCTTGAAATTATGGCGTAATGGCTGATTGGCCATCGATTGCGCCTCCATAGGAGAACAGTTTATGACAGCATTAACGACACAGGTGGCATTGGTAACTGGGGCATCCCGGGGTATTGGTAAGGCAACGGCTTTGGCCCTGGCCGCCACGGGGATGAAGGTGGTGGTGAACTACGCCCAATCCAGTACGGCCGCCGATGCTGTGGTAGCGGAAATTATAGCCAAAGGGGGAGAGGCGATCGCCTTGCAGGCCAATGTGGCTAACAGTGAGGAAGTGGATAAGTTGATTAAAACCACGCTGGACAAATTTGGTCGCATCGATGTGTTGGTGAACAATGCAGGCATCACCAGGGATACGTTGCTGTTGAGGATGAAACTGGAAGATTGGCAGGCGGTCATTGATCTGAATTTAACCGGAGTCTTTCTTTGCACCAAAGCAGTGGCTAAATTAATGCTCAAGCAAAAAAGTGGGCGCATTATTAACATCACCTCCGTGGCGGGCATGATGGGTAATCCCGGGCAAGCTAACTACAGCGCCGCCAAAGCAGGAGTAATTGGCTTCACCAAAACCGTTGCCAAAGAGCTGGCTAGTCGGGGGGTGACCGTCAATGCGGTGGCTCCCGGTTTCATTGCCACGGATATGACTGAAAATCTTGATGCAGAGCCAATTTTGCAATTTATTCCCCTGGCTCGCTATGGTCAACCGCAGGAAGTGGCCGGCACTATTCGTTTTTTGGCCACGGACCCAGCGGCGGCCTACATTACCGGGCAAACCTTTAATGTGGATGGCGGCATGGTGATGTTCTAATGGTGTACTGGTGGGACGGTCAATGGTTTGAGCAGGATGTAATCCAGTTGCCGGTGCATGAGCCTGGTTTACTGTATGGGGCCACGGTATTCACCACTCTGAGGGTTTACCAGCAATGTCTTGACCATCCCTTTTCCCACTGGGTTGACCATGGCGATCGCCTGCGACAAAGTTTAGTTAGTCTGCAATGGCCTGCACCGGACTGGGGGCAAGTGGACCAAGCGGCTCGGCATTTGAGCCAACGGTATCCGATCCTACGTCTAACCTGTTTTCCTTCGGGACAGATGTTAATAACAGGGCGGGCCCTGGCGGAAGATTTGGAACAACGACAAGAATTAGGCATTAATGCTTGGCTGATGGCCCCCGGTCGTTACCAACGTTCCCTAGCGGAATTGAAAACGGGCAATTATTTCGCTCCTTGGTTAGCCCAACGTATTGCCCAGGAAAATAAGGCCCAGGAAGCTATTTTGACTGATGCTAACGGCCATTGGTTGGAGACGTCCACGGGGAATCTCTGGGGTTGGCGGGACGGCGAATTTTTTACCCCTCCCCTAACTGGGCAACAGTTACCGGGTATTACTCTCCAGCATTTAAGGGGATGGTTGCAGGAGCAAGGGTTAACCATTCATGGCGATCGGTGGTCAAAGGATTTGGTCCACACTTTTCAGGGTTTGGCCTACAGCAACAGCGGCGTGGAAATTGTCCCCATCAATCGGGTCGGGAAGGAGGGAGAAGGTTGGTTAAATTTTGCTTCTGCCCAGAGTCGGGAGTACGGCCTGCTGGCTAGTTATTGGATAAAGAATCGCTGAATTTTTACTCAAGCCAACGTAAACAAAGATTACGAAAAGCTCCAATTTATGCCCATTCTGTAAAGATCCATCTCAATTTTTTCCTCGGAACTAAATCCCCTGCCAATAATAAAGATATCTGCAATTATTTCTTGGGTAATTTTTGCCCCATTATTCCAGCTTGATTAAATTTTGTTTAACTTTAAATACAACTCTGTTAACCAGAGTGAGGTGATCTATGAACCGTACCGCTAAATTAACCATTGCCATGGTGGATTGGCCCCTGCTCGTGATGGGCAGTTTGGCCATGTGGCTCACCGGTAGCTTGGTGATGGATTTACTGGTGGTGCCCAGTCTTTCCGCCGCCGGTATGATGGCCGAGCCGGGTTTTATCAGTGCTGGGCATTTGCTATTTTCCATTTTTAACCACTTAGAACTCTTATTTGCCGGTCTAGTGGCTTCTGGCTGTTTTTTACTCCATCAACAGGGCTTTTTCTCTGATCCAGGACAAAGATTTAGTCGAATTTTCGCCATCATTCTCTTGGCGATCGCCATTGTTTATACCTACATTTTGACCCCAGCCATCACGGATTTAGGCTTTGATATGGCGAGTTTCACCAGCACCGGGGAAATGCCTGCGGCCATGATGCCCTTGCACTGGCTCTATTGGGGGCTAGAATTAGTTAAATTGGCGCTGGGACTAACTCTCCTACACTGGTCTTACCAAGCAGCAGTGCGCCATTGACCAATTCTTATTGACACTTAATGTTTGCCTTACCTCAAGCCGGCGATCGCCGTGGCGAGATCATTAAAGTACTGCTCAGCAACGGCTGGGACTACATGAACGGCCTCTTAACCATGGGGAAAGTGGGGGAACCACAAATTCCGACACCGGAAGTTCTCACCAAAATCCTCGTCGAGTTGGGGCCGTTCTACGTCAAATTGGGGCAACTGCTCAGCACCCGCCCCGACCTTTTACCTCCCCGCTATATCAACGCCCTCACTGCCCTACAATCCAACGTTCCCCCCTTACCTTGGTCGGCGATCGATGATTTATTGCAGAGGGAATTTCCCCAACCTCTGGAGGAAACCTTTCAAGAAATTGAGCCTGAACCCATCGCCGCCGGTTCCATTGGCCAGATCCATCGAGCAGTGTTGCAGAGTGGGGAAACCGTTGCCATTAAAGTTAAACGTCCTGGCATTGATGCCGTCGTGGAGCAGGATAGTTTACTGATTAAAGATGTAGCTGAGTTAATTTCCCGGACAGAATTTGGCCAGAATTACGACATTGTCAAACTAGCGGATGAGTTTACCCAAACGGTTAAAGCCGAGTTAAATTTTGATACCGAAGCGATTTATACCAATACCCTACGGTCTAACCTCGCTAAAACCACCTGGTTTGATCCCAATCAATTAATAATTCCGAAAGTTTATTGGAAATTAACTAACGAGAAATTTCTCGTGTTGGAATGGCTTGATGGAGTGCCAATTTTAACGGCGGATTTAAGTCAGCCCCCTAGCGAGAAAAATATTACCGAACGCAAAAAGGAAATTACCACCCTATTATTCCGGGCCTTTTTCCAGCAACTTTATGTCGATGGCTTTTTCCACGCCGATCCCCACCCCGGCAACATTTTTTACTTAGAAGATGGTCGTTTAGCTCTAATTGATTGCGGCATGGTGGGTCGCCTTGATCCCCGCACCAGGCAGTTATTAACGGAAATGCTATTGGCGATCGTTGATTTGGATGCCAAACGTTGTGCCCAGTTAACGGTGGAGTTGTCGGAATCGGTTGGTCACGTTAACTTCCAGCGGTTAGAGGTGGATTATGAACGCATGTTGCGGAAATATTATGACCTAAGCTTGTCGGAATTTAACTTCAGTGAAGTAGTGTATGAATTTCTTCGCATTGCCAGGGTAAATAAACTGAAAGTTCCCGCTTGTTTGGGACTATACGCCAAATGCTTAGCAAACCTCGAAGGGGCGGGAAGACAATTTAATCCCGAATTAAATTTATTTACAGAAATTAATCCCCTAATTACTGATCTTTTTCGTCGGCAATTGTTTGGCACTAACCCTTTGCAAACAGCCTTAAGGACAGTCTTAGATCTCAAAGCAGTTTCCCTCAAAACCCCTAGGCAGATGGACGTATTGCTCGATCGCCTAACAACGGAAACGTTGCAATGGAATGTCCGCATTGAGGGTCTGGAACCCTTACGACGCACCATCGATAAATCAGCGAATCGTTTATCTTTTAGCATTGTGCTTGGCTCCCTAATTATGGGGGCGGCAATTCTTTCCACTGGCAATGATCAACAGTTGACTTTAATTGCTAATATTCTGTTTTTGGCCGCTACGGTAATTGGTTTTTGGTTGGTGATTAGTATTCTGCGATCAGGAAGATTAAAATAATAATTAGTTCGCCTGAAAACGGTTATAGTTATGCGATCATAGCCAGCAAATTATAATTTTCCTTGAGGTCAATAAAATGGGTTTAGTTTATGCCAATATTGAGCTTATTAATCCCAAAGAAAAAACTCTACAACCAATGAAGGTCAACGCCTTAGTTGATACAGGAGCGATCACCCTTTGCATTCCTGAGCATGTTGTCATTCAACTCAAATTAGAAAAGCTGGAACAGCGGGAAGTCACCACCGCAGACAGCAAAAAAAGACTAGTTGATTATGTAGGACCAATTCAAGTGAGGTTTGGCAATCGCAACTGTTTTACTGGAGCCCTAGTCTTGGGAGATTCAGTCTTGCTGGGGGCTGTGCCCTTGGAAGATATGGATTTGGTTATTAGTCCCCGTTCACAAACCATTATGGTCAATCCTGAAAGTCCTAATATTCCTACTGCTCTGGTGAAAAATATACGGTAATTTACTCTCATGGGCAACAAATTTTCTGAAAATGTTGGTAGTAAGACATATTGTCAACCCATCCGCATTGCTGTTCACAACTAAGACTCATTAAGATTCCACTGTGGAAATAACAGTTTGTTCGCTTGTGGGATGAAAGTAGTCATAAATCGCCTGGGCTAATTGGGGGCCAATTCCCGGTACTTCCTGTAATTGTTTGACGCTGGCCTCCCGAATATAGTCCAAAGAACGGAAATGGGCTAACAGTTGTTTTTGGCGACTAAAACCTAAACCGGAGATTTCATCTAGGCGCGATCGCCGACTTTTACTAAGTCTTTGTTGACGATGGAAACTGACCGCAAACCGATGGGCTTCATCCCGCAAGCGGCGTAATAATTGTACCCCAGGCTGCTCCGCATGGGTGAGCAACGGTTGAGATTCTCCCGGTAGAAAAATTTCTTCTCTTTGTTTAGCTAAACTAACCACTGTAAATTTATCCAGTAAATCCATTTCTGTTAGCACTTTAACCACTGCAGATAGCTGTCCTTTGCCACCATCAATCATAATTAAATCTGGCCAATCTTGGTTACTATGTTGACTTTTTCCAGACGGACGGAAACGACGGCTAATTACTTCCGCTAAACTGGCAAAATCGTCGGAGTGGCCAACTTTAATAGATGGATTTTTGATTTTATAATGGCGATAATATTGTTGGGCTGGCACTCCATCAATGAATACGACTTGGGAAGCCACAGCGTTAGAACCTTGAATGTGGGAAATATCATAGCCTTCAATGCGTTTTGGCAATGTTTCTAGGTCTAAAATTTCCGCTAAATCTTCTAAGGCTGTAACGTTCTTAGCAGTCTGTTTTTGTAGCCTTTCCAACTCGTATTGGGCATTGCGTTCTACCATTTCTAGCAGTTCAGCTTTGGTTTGTCTTTGGGGCAGGTTAAAAGTTACTTTTCTTCCCCGTTGAACTGTTAACCAGTCGTTGAGCAATTCCCCATCGGGTAAGGCACAGGGCAAAATAATTTCACTAGGAATTTCCACCGCTTCCACCTGCTGATAATGCTGTTCTAAAACCCTCTGTAACACCTCTCCTTTTTCCTGCACTGACTCCACCCCATCAGCAAAAAATCCCAGCCGCCCCACCAATCTTCCCGCTCGAATTTGAAACAATTGAATGGCACTAATTTGTCCATCGCTGGCCACGGCGATCGCATCTCTGGAAATGGTGTCCTGGGGTAGGGAAACTTTTTGATCGGCGTTGAGTTTACTCAAAGAATTAATTTGATCTCGAATGGTGGCCGCTTGTTCAAATTTTAAATCCGTCGCGGCTTTTTCCATTTGTTCTGTCAATAGTTGGTGTAGCTCTTGGGTACGACCCTGGAAAACCATGGCTACTTTCTGCAACGTTTGGCGGTATTCTTCTGGGGTAATTAATTCTTGGCACACTCCAGGACAGCGACCAATGTCATAATTTAAACAGGGACGATGTTTAAACAGAGGCTGGCGGCGTTGTCGCAGGGGAAAAATACGCTGTATTAATCTTAGTGTTTGCCTTAGACTGAAACTATCCACGTAGGGGCCATAATATCGGTCTTTAGCCTGATTTAAACGGCGTTTTCTGGTAATAAAAATACGAGGATAGTTTTCTGACCAAGTAATACACACATAGGGATATTTTTTATCATCTTTGAGCAGGACATTAAAATGGGGTTGATGTTGTTTAATTAAATTTGCTTCGAGGGCTAGAGCTTCCGCCTCTGTATCAGTGACAATAAACTCAATTTCCGCCACTTGTTGCACCATCAAAGCAATGCGGGCAGTGTGGGGTTGGGAATCCCGAAAATAGGATCTCACCCTGGTTCTCAATTTTTTTGCCTTACCAATGTAAAGAATTTCCCCCTGGCGATCGCCCATGAAGTAAACCCCAGGCTCCTGGGGAATTTGTTGCAGTCTTTGCTCTAGTAAATCTGGCTGTTGTATGAGGGGAAGGGAATTGGCAGTGACTACCATTGCTAAAAGGGAAAGGTTTAAATTTTAATTGTAGGAAGTTTTAGAAAATCTGACACTGTGGCAAATTAATCTAGGAGTAATGCCCGATAAATATTATCACTTGTCCTTATAAATACTGGAACGATGACCTACTTTAATTACAGCCACCACTAACTCCGTTTCTCTTATTTCATAGATAATGCGGTATGTTCCCTGCCGTGCCCTATATTTTTCTTCCCCTGTTAATTTTACACAACCTTCACCCCTAGGATTGATAGCCAGAGCTTCAATTCTCGTCAGAATTTTCTTGACATCACTGTTAGGAATTTTTCTAAGATCTTTGGCTACAGATTGTTTGAACGTAATTTTATATTTTGCCATGGGCTTTTAGATCATTAATCAAAGCTTCATAGCTTAATTCCGGCTCATCTTTTCGTTCTGCAAAGGCAGATAAATCTTCCTGGTCTTCAGACATTAGTAATCGCACCGCTTCATCCACAATTTCCGATATGGAAACATGGGAAGAAGCCGCCTTTATTTTTAAAGCTTGATGGATAGATGGCTCGAAATAGATAGTTGATCTTTTTGATAAAGTTTTCATAGTACGATGCCAAAATCTAGCAATTACCTGACATCATAGCGTTAAAACGTCAGAATGTTGCAACGCTCTAGTGATATGGTTGTCAACAAACAGGCCAACTTCTGGAAAGTTATCGCATCGAGGAGATTGTTAAGAATGGTGATGGAATCTTGGTTGGGAACAATGATTGGTACGAGAGTAGCGGTGGTTTTCACTATGCCGGCTGTAGCCCAAACCCAGTCCCTATTTTTAGCTTATCCACCGCAAAATCACCAAACCAGTAGCCCGACAATTTTCTTCATTGGTTCCGCCGCTCCCAATGTGACGGTTACCTTGAATGGTCAACCCATTGAACGCAGTGCCCAAGGCAATTTTGCCCCTGTTATTCCTCTCCAGATGGGGGAAAATCAATTTATCTTTCAGGCGGGCTCCCAACGGATTGAGCGCACCATTACTCGCATTACTACGGGCCCTACGTTGCCGGCCCAGGGTGGTTTTGCCCCCGGTTCCCTTACCCCCGCTGTGTCCATTAGTCGCCCCGCCGATGAACCGATTTGCTTTACGGCGATCGCCCCCACCGATGCCACGGCTACAGTAACTTTGGCAGGCCAAATCATTCCCCTTACCCCCCAGGGCAATGTGGTACAGTTGCCGGCCAATAACACAATTTTGCACGGAGAAAACCAGCCCAAAGTAAGGGCAGCGGATCAGTATAAAGGTTGTCAAAGATTCAGTGCTAGTAATTTTCCTAGTTCCTTGGGCACACCCCAATTTAATTTGCAATGGCGGGGACAGAATTTTTCTACCCCTGGACTTGGCAGCGTTACCTTACTTAACGGCGATCGCCCCCAGGTAGTTGCAGTGACCAGTCAGACCGGGGTGGCCCGCACAGGACCTGGCACTGATTATTCCCGGTTGACCCCTTTGCCCCAGGGGAGTCAAGCCAGTGTTACTGGCCGGGATGGGGACTGGTTGCGCTTAGAGTATGGCGGCTGGATTAAAGCGGATGAAACTGCCACTCTACCCAGTCAAGCTCCGCCCCGTTCCATCATTCGCAGTGTGGGTTATCAGGTTTTTGGCGATCGCACAGAAATGCGTTTCCCCCTGCAATTACCGGTGCCGGTCACAGTACATCAGACTGAAACAGGATTCACTTTAAGTCTTTATAACACCACTGCTCAAACTGATACTATTCGCATTGATAATGACCCCATTATCCGGAATTTAACTTGGCAACAAATTAGCCCAGACCGCATTGATTACTACTTTACTTTTAAAACCGATCAACAGTGGGGTTACGACCTCCGTTATGAGGGCACCACGTTAATTTTGTCCCTACGCCATCCCCCCCGTATTTCTTCCCAACCAGGTAACTTGCAGGGGGTAAAAATTTTGCTCGACCCAGGCCACGGGGGCAGTGAAGCGGGGGCAGTGGGCCCCACTGGTTATCCTGAAAAAGATATTAACTTGTTGATTTCCCGTCGATTAGCCGATCGCCTCCGGGCCCAGGGAGCCAATGTCCATCTGACCCGCACCGGAGATGAATTTGTGTCCCTGGTAGATCGCCAAACCCAAATTAACCAAGTGCAACCGGCGATCGCCATTTCTATCCATTACAACGCTTTGCCCGATAGCGGTAATCCCAATGAAACCGACGGTATTAGTACGTTTTGGTACAATGCCCAGGCCGCCGATTTAGCTAACTTTTTACAACGTTATTTAGTGGAGAATTTGGGTAGAAACTCCCATGGGGTTTATTGGAACAATTTGGCCTTAACCCGTCCCACCATCGCCCCAGCGGTGCTACTGGAATTGGGTTTTATGATCAGCCCCCGGGAATTTGAGTGGATTACCAACGCCCAAGCCCAGGAACAATTGGTGCAAGCTTTGGCGACCGGCATTACCACTTGGTTACAGCAACAACATTGAGTCCACTTCCAGAAAATTTCCCGCTTCGTTTAAGTACCAACTTCTGCTGGTGCTGAACTTGCCATCCTTACCGGCAGCAATGAGGTAAACATACTCTGGCCAGGCAATCGCCCGGTCAAATTCGGATGGTATGGGCTGGCCATGGGGATGGGAATGGAAAATACCAATAATGCTTAAACCCCTGGAGCGACAATCCTTTTGGGCAGTGAGCAAAACTTTAGGGTCAATGGCAAAGTAATGTAACTTGCTGCCTTGATTATGATCCTGTCCAAATTCCTCCACTTTTCCCCAGCAATTTTCCGTCGGTTGAACTTCTAACACTTGCCAATGGCGATCTCGCAGAGATCCGCTGGGCGGTGCGCCATTTGTTTGAGTAACTACCTTTCCCAGTAACAAACCACAGCATTCCTCCGGGTAGCACAGTTCCCCATGGCGATAAATCTGGGCCTGGTGAGCCCGACTAAGACTGAGTTGCGTCACTTCTATCAGTTCTCCCTGCGCTCTTTCAGCAATCCTGTAAAAATCTCGGCAATCTCCCAAACTTTAGCGAAATAACCAACGCCAGAGGGGATGACGGGGGCCAATTTTCCGAATTCTGGCGGTGCCCCGGATCAGATTATTCCTTTCTTTAATGGATAGACCCCAAAGAAGATGGCAGCTTTGCCGGATTAACACCGCCCCAGTGAAACCGATGCTAGCAAACAAAGTAAAGGCCGGCACCAACTGAAAAGCAAAACCATAACGAATTGCTACCCAGGTGAAATGGTCCTGTAATAGAACAATGTCTTCCCGGAATTGCCAGAGGGACCAGGGGATAAGGGTACACCAAATTAACGCCACCACCAGCCAACGACCATAGACCCCCGCTTGGTAGAGACGATAGGCGGGTTTGCTCAAACACTGGTCGGGCATTAAGCGATGGGGCATTGATGTTGAAATTTTCACGAAATTAAGTCCGTTAACTCTGGAACGGGGGATTCCGCCTATTGTCAGAATGTAAGACTAGCTACTCCTTGGGGTAGAAAGATTCGACTTCAGCGCAAGCGAATCGGGGTAGTTCACGCTCCAATACCTAACCTTAGGGCCCAGTTGGGGCTAAAGGGAATCAGGGTGAGTAACATCAATAGCAGAGCCAGCAGTCCCAGGCCGGCCCTGGTGTCATCGGGCTCCGTCAACTCGTTTAGACTGGGCCGTTCTAGTTGCCGTTGCAAAAATAAAACCACGATCGCCCAGTAGAGGGGGATGGGATTAGCGGGGTTAAAGAGGGTGATGCCCCCCAAAATAATCAACGTGGCAATGGTGGTCCGCCGAGCTACTTTGCGGCCGTAGATAGCTTGAATAATGCGGCCACCGTCTAATTGGCCCGCTGGCAGCAGATTTAAACCATTAATGACTAAACCTAACCAACCCAGCACCGTGAGGGGATGAATGGCCACAATGTCCTTAGTCAGGGCATCGCCGAGGATGACTTTAGCCACAGTGCCCACCAGCAATGAACCCTGTAAAAACTGTACTGGTAACTGAAAAAGGCTATCTTCCCTGGAAAGTATTAAACCCACTATCAGGAATAACAGGGACACTAAGCCCCCCACCGCCGGCCCGGCGATCGCCACGTCGAATAGGGCATTACGACTGGGTAACAGGGACTCAAAACGGGTAATGGCCCCAAAGGAACCAATTTGCCAATTGGGTAAAAAGAATGGCCAACTGAGGCGTACATCCCACTTTTTCGCCTGCCAGAGATGGCCTAGCTCATGGGCGAGCAAAATAATGCCCACGGCGATCGCCAGGGGAACCGTTTCCCCCACCCGTTGCCAATTGTCTACTAAGTCAAAGCCCAACAGGGCCGCACTTGCCTCCAACGTAGTGACAATGGTGGCCACCAGTAATACCACCGCCAAATTTTTCTGGGCCAGGGTGCTGGGCTGGGGGTCATTACTGCTGGGGAGAATAACTACCACTGGCCGGTCTTCGCTACCTTCCACCAAAAAGAGACGGTATTTATCCCCCATCAAATCCTTGAGTTTAGCCGAAAGTTTGCCAAAGGCTTCCTCCGCCTGCGTCCGTAAATTGCCCTTAAAAATTGCCCCCTCCTGGTAGGCAATGGTTTCCGTGGCAAAAAAACTATCAATGCTAAAAATCCCTTTAATAATTGCCAAATCTTCCGGTGGAATGGGGGAAGCATCCTCTTCGAGGCTAGTGGTGGCATTGACATCCCCAGCAGTTGTGCCCTGATCTTGATCTTTGGCCAAATTTTGCAGTCTTTGGGCCGCCTTTTGGCGCAATAGTTCCGCTTGCCCTGCTTCCCGCATTTGCCGACCGAGATAGATGTAAATTCCCGCCGATACCAAAAGCAGAATTAATACTGCGGGCAAACTGAGGGACAACCCTAAGCTAAAAAGGACAAAATACAACAGCCAAGGGGCCATCAGCACCACGGACTGTAGCCAAGCAAGTTTGCCAAGCTTACCGAAGGGTTTGGCCCGCCGGTAGCCCCAGACTAAAACACCGATCGCCAGGGCAAAAATGACGAAGACAATGGGGGTTAAAAACTGGTCTAGGGTAGTGGGCATGGGTAAAGCAATGTTGGGAGTTGGGAGTGGAACTATCTCTGGGCAAGGTTAGGGGGCTGGGGCAAGGCATCCATGGCCTGGCGTAAATTACCACCATGGCTGAGCAGTTGGGCTTCGGCGGCTTCCAGACTGAGTCCGGACCAATGCATTAACAACGCTAACTTAACCCGTTGGCCACTGGCATTCAGTAATTGGCCCGCTTGCTCCCGATTTAAATCAGTTAAATCTTGCAAAATACGCACTGCCCGGTCTTCTAGTTTGCGGTTGGTTACAGCCACATCCACCATGCGATTGCCGTAAACTTTGCCTAATTTGACCATGGCACCGGTGGAAAGAATGTTCAACGCCATTTTAGTTACCGTGCCCGCTTTCAAACGGGTGGAGCCAGCTAAAATTTCTGGCCCTGTCAACAATCGAATATTCACATCCGCTGGCCTGGGGGCTTGGATTTCCGGCACACAGGCAATGAAAATTGTTTTTGCCCCCCTGGCCCGGGCCGCATCCAAAGCTCCATGGACATAGGGTGTGGTTCCCCCGGCCGTAATGCCCACCACCACGTCCAATTGGGTAATGCGATGGTCGGCGATCGCCCGGGCTCCATCTTCCGCAATATCTTCCAACCCTTCCGAACTGCGGAGTAGGGCACTAGCTCCCCCGGCTAAAATACCCTGCACCAACTCCGGCGGGGTACAAAAAGTGGGGGGACATTCCACCGCATCCAACACCCCCAGGCGGCCACTGGTGCCAGCCCCAATGTAGAAAAGACGGCCTTTTTTAGCCAAAGCCCCACTAATAATTTCAATGGCCGCCGCTAAATCTTCCCTCGCTGCGGCGATCGCCGTTACCGTCAGTTGATCCTGTTGGTTAAATAAATCTACCAACTCCAGGCTAGACAACTGGTCCAAATTTTGGCTTTGGGGATTGGCCTGCTCTGTTAATAGATGGCCGCGTTCTTCTATGCTTTCCGTACTAGGCATGGGGTATGGGTGGGGATTGGGGGCAGGGTTATTAGGTAAAAAAAAAATAAATTAGAAATTAAACAAAATCAACCAAACCAAATTTAGTGAACCAACCAGGACTAAGCTTTAAAACCATGGTCAGTTAAAGTCAGGACAAGCATACCCACAGTTTTTCTACAACAATCCTTCTAAGCGACGGCGAATATTTTCTAGCTCCGCATCGGAAAATTCAGTGTCTGGTTTTTCTTCCTCCTGGCCTTGGTCATTGCTCTGAGCTTCCCGGGCTGCCTGCAAAACCCCATCTGGGTCCCATTCCGGTTCCGCCACATTTTTTTCCGGGGGAATGGCCAGCATACCTTCCGCCACAACTTCGCAATCGTAGCCAGCTTCTTGGCAAAACTCTTCAATATCCCGGGAATCCATGGCTTCAATGGAGGGCGGCGGAAAATCCTGGGCCTCTAAAAGCAGGGCGTAACGGGTGGCATCATCCTCGGAAGCGAACATCAAAATCTTATTGCGTCCCCCCATTTGTACGGTGTGGATGCCTTCATTATCCGTACCTGCGTTGAATAAAAGAACGTAAACACGCATAGAGTCAGCAAAATCTAAAAGTTGTCTATTCCTACCAGCATATCGAGCTAGGGTAGTTCTGCAAAAATCAATGGGGCCACCGACGACATAACTCAAGCTGAGCATTCTTCGATGGCCCCCAGGGGAGAACCTAGGCTCTGCCCCTATGGTGGGATAATCCGGTGGAGAAATGAACTAGAAATTAAGTTCAGCGGCTTGAACTTTTTCAATTTGTTTTTTCTTCAACACCAACAGAATTTGGGAAAGCATAATTCCCGCCAAGAAGAGGACCAGGAATTTAATGCGGGTGGGATTTTGCAGCACCACTTCCGTATCTTTCTGGCCAAAACCGCCCACATTGGGGTTATTAGTCAAAAATTCCCCTGCTTCCACAGTTTGACCAGCACTGACGATCAATTCGGGGCCGGCGGGAATATCTACGGTTTCCGTACCATCAGCAGTGGTGAGGATCAGTTGATAGCCACCAGCTTCCAGGGCGTTAACTTCTGAGATGGTGCCAGCTTTGGGCGCTTTAAAGGCATTGTTATTGCTCAGCAAACCGGTGGGATAGATTTGGCCCCGACCACGGTTAGCCCCGAGGTGGACAGCGAATTTACCGTAGTTAATGCTTTTATCCTTGGCAGGGTCGGGGGACAAGACGGGGAAAACAATTTCCTGATACTGCTCACCGGGCAAAGGGCCAACAATGACCACATTTTCCATATCTTCCCGATAGGGCTGGAAGTAGGTGCCACCAACTTTTTCTTTCAGTTCCTCCGACAGGCGATCGGGGGGCGCAATTTTAAATCCTTCGGGCAACATCAATACGG
Organism: Synechocystis sp. FACHB-383; assembly: GCF_014698605.1. Lineage (NCBI taxonomy): Bacteria > Bacillati > Cyanobacteriota > Cyanophyceae > Synechococcales > Merismopediaceae > Synechocystis > Synechocystis sp. FACHB-383. The sequence goes on from NZ_JACJTJ010000058.1 coordinate 19,958, forward strand.
CCCCAACGTTCAAGCCACCCTTGGAACCATCTCCCAGCACCTGTTGACTATCGAGGTCGTAGGGAATTTTCACTACCGCTTCAAACACGGTGTCGGGCAAAACTGCTTGGGGAATTTCCACTTCGGCCGCCTTCTGGGCGAGGTGACAGTTAGCACAAACAATGCGACCAGTGGCTTCCCGGGGGGTCAAAGGGGCAGTTTCCTGGGCCCAAAAGGGATAGGCAGAGGCGGCCTGGGGGAGGCTGACATCGGTGATTAAAAAGACGCTGACTGTGGCGATCGCCAACACCGTGAAGCGGCGCAGAGCAACCATGGTTTTCGTCCACAGCCCCAAAGTATCAGGGTTTCTCATCGTTAAGTTGAACGGATTAGGTTTAGGTAAACAGTAGGGGAAAAAGACCAGTCTCAGACAATTACACAAAATTACAACAGTGTTGCTTACTCAACGGATAGCAAAGCTAAACCTAAGCCCACCAGGGATCTTCGTCGGTGCGGAAATCGGTTTCCGTCCAGGGGCTGAGCACTAATTTGTCATCGTCGGTAACTGTGGTATGGGCCAAAGCCAAAGAGAGGGGAGCCGGGCCACGCACCACTTTACCTTCGGCGTTGTACTGGGAACCGTGGCAAGGGCACATAAATTTATTTTCGCTGGCATTCCAGGGCACCACACAGCCCAAATGGGTACAAACCGCATTAATACCATAGTCGGCGATCGTGTCATCCCCCTGGACTACAATATAGGTCGGGTCGCCCTTCAAACCCTGGGCCAATACCCGATCGCCAGCGTTATGGGAAGCCAAAAATTCCGTCACCTTAACATCATTACCCAAGGCATCCTTCGCAGTTACTCCGCCACCAGTCCCACCACTGGAAGGAGGGATCAAATACTTAATCGCTGGATAGAGGGCTCCGGCCGCCACCCCAGTGATCGTACCAAAGGTCAATAAGTTCATAAACTGACGCCGACCCAAATCGGGGACATCAGGGGAGCCAGAAATCTGTGTCATAATGAACCGTCTAAATTTAAGGATTTTTACTAACATTCACCGGAGGAAGCCCGGCAACATCGTTACAGAGAGGCAGACCGGCTAAGTTACCGTCACCCCGGGGATTTGCAATAAAAAATGTAACAAGTCCTGTTCGATTATGACAGAAAACGCACCAGCCCATCTAGACAAGGCTTTGGGCTACATTTCTTGATCTGCCGGTAACAATTTTCTTCCCCCCGTGCCTTAGAAGACAAAAAAATCCCGACGGGGCGGGATGCAAAAAAGATTAACCAAAATTAGGTTGAGATTAAATTGGGTCAGGAATACGTCGACAACCCCAAATCAACCAGCCCAGTCCACACTGAAGCCTTCAAGAATCAGAGAAGAGTTATAAATCTGTAAAATAATCAGTAAGAAAACCAGAAAAAGAGCCATAAATACCCCCATGACAGGAGTGGTGCCCCAGCCCGGTACGACCTTACCGTATTCCGAGTTGAGGGGTCTGAGGATATCTCCTAACCGAGTGCGCTGTGCCATAGATTTCCCGTAAAAATGACTAAATGAGTTTTTGTAATGTTCTGTAATAATATAAGACAACAGAAACAACTATCAATCTTACCCCATGGAATCCGCAACAGTTCTTAGCATTACTTTTGCTGTCATTCTCATTGCCATCACTGGCTTGGCAGTGTACACCTCCTTTGGTCCTCCCTCCGCCGAGCTGGGTGATCCCTTCGATGACCACGAAGATTAGAATTTTTCCTGGGGGAATGGGCCCCTACCCTTGACTTGGGGTAATAGTGGTAGCAACGCTAAAAAGCTTGAATCCACTCCTTGACCTCGTACTGCGTCCAGATACCGTTTTGCCAGTAGGGGTCACCTTGCACCAACTTCTCCACTGTGTCCTGGTCTGGTGCGTCATAGATAGCAAAAACCTGCCGTAAATCCTTGGTGGGCCCAATGGTAACCAACACGCCACTTTCCTTTTGGGCTTTGAGTCCGTCCAGATGGGCTTGACGATGGGGCGCTCTTTTTTCTTCCACATTGTCGCAATAGGTCCCCCAAAGTACATATTTAGCCATTGGTTACACACTCCTTTCTCAGCAACGAATTCACAAAGTCACCTAGAATTTTAAATGATCATGGCCAGGGCCCTGCCCTCCTCACCGCACCAGTGGCCATAAACCATGGCTCAGGAATTTCCTCGAATTGTCTCGGGGAAGTATTGATCAGAATCGGACATTTGGTCGGCAGTTAGTTTAGTTAGAACTTGTTAGTTTTCCTTGATAGACCATACCAGCGGCGTCAGCGGCAAGGATAGTTTGATCATCCATAAAAATTACAGCGTTAATTCCCGTCGAGGAAATTTGATGTTCTTCTACCACTTTTCCCGTGGCTAAGGAGATAATTCCCACAAAACCTTGATCATCGGCGATCGCCAGGAGAGAACTGGCCCCAGCCAAAGTAAGAAAATTTCTGCGGGAATGTTTCATGGATGGATGAAATTTACATTTTGGCTATATTTTGACCCTGAACCGTTGTTGTGAAAAACTAAAATCCTCACCAGCACTCTAGCTTTTAGCCATAATTAACCTCAATTACACTTTTGGCAAAGCTCTGATAGGCAGCACCCATTTGTTTGGCCATAGTATCGTGGGGAAAAACATGAAATTCGCCGGATCTGAGGGCATCGATAATGGCATCTGCCGCTAAGGTGGGGGGCTCGGCAATATCGGCTCTTCCAGAAGCATGGGTCATTTCGGTAGCCAACGGGCCGGGGTGGACACTCAGAACCAGAGTGCCTTGCTTACCAAGCAATTCCCACAATGCCTGGGTGATGGAATAGGCAGCAGCTTTGGAAGCGGAGTAGGTGGCCACATTGGAAAATGATTTTAGGGAAACTACTGAGTTAAGTTGCACAAAGGCCCCTCCCCCATTAGCCTTGAGCACCGGCGCAAAGGCTTGGGCCATGGTAATTAAGCCATACACATTGGTCTCCATTTCAGATTTTAGACAGGCGATCGCCCCTTCGTCCAAGGGAGATGCTACTTTTTGTATCGCGGCATTGTTCACGACAATCTCCACATCTGCGGCGGTTTGGGCGGCGGTAGCAATGGATTCTGGGTCCGCCAGATCAATAAAAATAGGGACTACTTTGTCGCCATATTGCTCGACTAGGGGGGCGGCACTGTCCAGGTTTCTAACGGCGGCGTAAACTTTAGCGGCTCCGTGCTCCAAAAAAGACTCCACCAGCACCTTCCCTATGCCACGGTTAGCACCGGTCACGAGAATGATTTTGTTGGCAATATCGCAAGTCATTGGCATATCTCCAGAAATGTTATTTGAAAACTTAAACCATCAGTGTGGAGTCCCAAAAGTTGCTAGATGTTGGGAAAATCAGCAGAAAAAATGGCAATGGGAGTAAATTCTGAGTGGCGATCGCCCTTTTGGAAATGACTCCAGTCAAGGGAAGAAAATTTCTGAGCAGGGACCAATGCAGTAGTACAAGTTGTCGGGCTGTCAAAAAACAAAATATTCAGAACCCTTGTTAATATACCCCCTACGAATTTTACCACATTGGGTGGGCACTAGATCCAGAAAATAAGGTCGTAAATGTAAGTAGAATTAGGATTGTTTCACTACAGAGAGCTTTCCATGAAATTGAAAAAAGTAGTTTTTCAACCCCTTTTGGTATTAGGGGTTTCCCTTGGCCTATCTTTGGCGTTTTCCCCTGGAGCCTTTGCCTTAAAAACCCTTTATCAATTGCCATTCTCTTTGGCAGTGGAAGCGGCCATGGAAGCTGTTAACAGTTGTCAGGGAAATGGTTATAACGTTACCGCCACAGTGGTCAATCAAGAAGGTTTAGTGCAAGCTGTTATCCGAGGGGACGGAGCCACTCCCCACACCATAGAAAATAGCCTTTATAAAGCTTATACTGTGATCACCTTAGGACCCATCACCAAAGAAGATTCCACAGAGGCGATCGCAAAAAAAATGACCCCAGCTCCGTTGCCTGTGGGTTCCGTGCCTCTGGCTCCCAATCCCATCACCGGTCTGAGTTATAGCACCGGCGGCCTGGCCATTAAAGTCGGAGACCAATTAGTGGCGGCGATCGGCGTTTCTGGTTCCCCCAATGGAAACTTAGACCAAGCCTGTGCCCTCCAAGGTATTGAAAAAATCAAGCCCCGTTTAATTCCTTAAAAATGTTTTGAAGAAAATTAATGACCACCCATTAGTTTTCCTTGATAGACTATCCCAGCGGCATCGGCGGCCAGGATAGTTTGATCATTTGTGAAAATTACTGCATTAATTCCGGTCGAGGAAATTTGATGTTCTTCGACTACTTTTCCTGTGGCTAAAGAGATAATTCTCACAAAGCCTTGATCATCGGCGATCGCCACTAAATTTTGGGAATTAATGTCTAACGCATTTAGCCAGGAATCCACTTTGAAAAGAGTCCTACTGGCACCGCTAATTAGGTCTATTTCCACCAGTTCCCCCGTGAAGTAACCAATCAGTAGCTTTGAGCCATCAGGGGTAAATTTAAACGTGTTAACCCGACTATTTATATTTCTGAAGGTAGTTGGTTGGACGGGATTACGCAACGTGTTGCGGTCGATGGTGAAAATGGTAATTTCACCACTGTCATAGCTAACAGCTACCTTGTCAACTTCGGCATTGGGGGCACGAAAAAAGGCGAGATTTCTAGCTACACCAATGGACTCATAGAGTTTTAATGTGTTGACTTGGGGCGGAGAAAGATCAATGATCCTGGAAATTTGTACAGTACCATCGTCGGAAGAAGATAGTAAATAATCTTGGATAATTAGAGAGTCAGTAACCGCCGCTTTATGGAGGGGAATATCATATTTTGCTTGGGAGTTGGACAGAACACTACTGCCTGTGTAAATGGAAGAAATTAGCAATGATTTTCCCTCAAGATTTCCATATCTGGCCCGAAAAAATCTCTTACAATCCTTGAGAAATAGCTCGTCTTTCCAGTTTAAACTATTATCTAAAAAAATCAAATTACAGTTATTAAAACCGATCGCCAGTTGTTCCGACTTAGGATCTTGAGCGATGGAAGCTGATGTTCCATACTGGCTAAGATCAATCTTTTTAACAACAAAGTCTTTTTCCTGTCCCCAGGCCTTTTCCTGGTGGGGAAAGAGCCAAAAGCTGATTAGGAGAAATAAAATAAACAATAAACAATCAATTTTGTTGTGCCTCAATTTCCCCCAGGGAAGAACGTTCAATATTTCGTTCATATTTTTGAATTTTATAAAGTTACAGAAATTAGCTGAATTTGATGCCAGTTTTTTCCTCTAATTTATTTCGGATCAATGATTGGGCTTGGGGATTTAAGCGACTATAAAGGGACTGATAAACTTTCATTAATTTCTCAGTGCCCTGGGATAAATCCGGATTAGTTGCCACCATGCCTAATTTTTTAGTCAATTGTTCATACGCCTGTTGATTATATTCTTCCTGGGCTTTGATTTGTTTAGCTTGATAGATGGGGAGCAGTTCTTTTATTACGCCTTGGGTCGAAGCAGAGAGAGAGTTCCAAAAGTTGGTATTGAAAAATGTGTTATACCCCGACCAGGCATGGTTGGTTATGTTTAAATATTTGGTTACTTCATATAACTTAAAGCCTAGGGCTACAGACATGGGATTTTCCTGAGCTTGGACATTACCATTTTTAAGAACTTCGAAAACTTGATTCATGGTAAATTGCTTAGGGACCGCACCTAAAGCTTCCATGGTCGCCATCATATCAGCGGAAGGAGGAGTACGAATTATCAGGCCTTGAAAGTCCTCTAGTTGATAAATTGGTTTGCTCTCTATGGACGTAACACTTCTCATGCCATTGTCAAAGGTGCCATTGGGCAAATAGGTGAGATTGTATTGGGAGACGGATTGATTAAGAATTTCAGCAAATAAGGGCTGATTAATAATTTCAAAAACTTCTTGGGGTGATTGATAAAAAAGTCCAATATTTTGAATGCCAATAACATCGGGACAGACTTTGTCAATAATGGGGCCAGCTACACTAACAATTTCAAAACGTCCGCCAGTAATAAATTGCACTGCTTGGGGATCGCCCGCCGGAAGGGAAGCATCCTCGGGCAGGGGGGAGACAAATAGTTCTCCATCGGTTTGCTTAAATACTTCCAGCCATAACTCTTCCAAAGCTTTATGTAAGGGGCTAGTATCGGGTTGGTTATGGAGGTGGAAAGCCCTAATTTTTGCTTGACCATAATATTCTCCATATTTCCCAGGAAGGGGCAGGATTTTATTTAAAATTTCCTGGGGGATGCCCTGGGCTAACAACTTCGGAGCGGCGATCGCCAACAGGGAACTGGCCCCAGCCAAAGCTAAAAAATTTCTCCGTGAATGTCTCATAGTTAGTACTAAATTGTGTTAATAATAAAGTTAATTTTTTAGGGTTTGAAGGTGTTGACAATAGCTTTCAAAATCTCCTCCGGTGCCTCCTCAGGAATGTAATGACCACATTGTTCAATTACATAACTTGTAATGTCATCACAATAGGGAGAAATACCGTTATAAATTAAAGATTTAGTGGCAAACTCTCCCCCCATAGCAAAAATAGGCTGGCTGAAATGGGTATCTGCCGTCGGCGTATTAGCTTTAGTTGTTTCCTCCAAAGCGGCATACCACAGAAACCCAGCTCTCATTGCCCCAGGACGACTATAGTAACGGGCATAGTAATCCATCACTTCCGGGGTAAGATTCTCCTTTCGTTTAGACTTGTTGGTGAAGTACCAACTGAGATATTCCCTCTCTTTTCCCGTTACCAAGCTACTGGCTAAATCCGGCACCATATGGAAATAAAATTGCCATACCTTGGGGGCATTAACCACAGAAAAGAAATCATTACTGACCAGGCCAGGAATTGCCGCATCAATGAGCCCAGCCCCCAGTACTGCATCGGGAAAAAGTTTCAACACAGTAAAGGCAACCCAAGCCCCTACGTCATGACCTACTAAGTAAAAAGAATTAATCTCCTTTTTTGCTAAAAAATCTTTGATTTCCTTCGCCGCAGTGCCACAGTCGTAAGGGCCATCAGGAATGTCTGAATCCCCTTGACCCCTCATGTCCAAGGCAATAACGTGGAAATGTTGCCCCAATTGTTCCCACAAAAGTCGCCAGACGTAACAAGTTTGGGGCCAGCCCCCCAATAATAATAAAGGTTCTCCCCTTCCCCCTTCTATGGCATGGAGAGTGACATCCCCAACGGTGGTATAAGTGTGGTCAAAACCAGAGGGCAAAGTAATGGGAATATAGGGCTGATTCATGGTGATGTACTTGATAAATTTATTGGTTTTGGTAAGTTTGCCGCAGAAATTTCACTCCATCCCTAGCAATATCTGCACTGGTGGGGGCGAGGGGCCGCCAAAGACGGGCTCCAGAAGCTAATTCTTGATCTTCAAAATTAAAACTTTCAATGGTTACCCAGCCTTGATAATTAATTTCCTCCAAAACCTTAAACCAATCACTCCAAGCAAAGGAATCACTACCTGGTGTGCCCCGGTCTTTAGCACAGGCATGGATATGAAAGCATTTGTTGCCTGCTCGCCGAAAGGCTTGGAGTACGTCCTTTTCCTCAATATTCATGTGGAATAAATCCAGTAAAAGCCCCACTTGGTCACAATTGACCGCATCAAGTAGCGCCAAACCCTGCTCAACGGTATTGAGAGCATAACCCTGGAAACGATTCAACGGCTCGATCGCCAATTTAAGATCGGTTTTCACTAGGGTTTCTGCCACCAACTTAAATGCGTCCTGCATGCGGATGGCTTCCTTTTTTTGTAGAGCTTCCCCACTGAGATAACCCACGGGATGGGGAAACGGCCCCGACAGTTGGGTGATGCCACATTGCTGACAGAATACAATTGCCCTTTGTAGATAGGCAATGGAATCCCGCCAACGGGCCTCATCCTCGGTGGTCAGGGATAGGCCCTGAGGCAAACTAGTACAAAAAGTTAACTCCAAACCCGATTGGTGGGCAAAATCCTTCAGCAGTCCAGGATCAATTTGATCAAAGAAATGGCTGGCGATTTCAACCCCATCAAACTGCCAGGCCTTAGCATCTCGAAAAATATATTCTTCTTGACCAAGGAATTCTTTTTTCCAGATAAAGGTATGAACTCCAAATTTGATTTGGGGAGGGGCAATCATGAGCAAGTTACCGATTTATCGCCACGGTTAAAAGCCTCAATTGTTTCAATCACTTTAGTCAAGGCTTGTGTATTTTCTAGTTTGGCCAAATTGCTCGGAAATTCGTCACTAATGGCAGAAACATACTGCATCATATAGGAGCTTTGATTAATGCCAAACTTGGGGGCTTCAGTGACAAAAGCATTGCGTTGTGCCTCGGTCAATGTGGGTAAATTATTCAAGTCTTCAATATGGGCCCCCACTGCGGAGAAATACTCCCGCATACCGCCATCGTGATATTCAAAGTCTGGAGCAATTGCATCCCGCACCCAAATCATCGTAATTGGCAAGGTTTCATCGGTGGGATTCACAAAGCCGTGCATAAAAGTATGGGGAGAATAAATCACCTGCTTGGGTTGGGGGGTAATGGCATAAAGCGAAGCTCGGCCAGCGGCTTCCATGGTGGGAGGCTTGCCCATGTCGGGAAACTTACGTTCACTATGGAAAATTTCGATCCCCCCCTGAGGAGGCCAGAAAAATTCGTTGATGTAGTAGTGGACATGGGGCAAAGGGCCCGCACCGGGGGGAATTTGGGCATTGGTAATGGCAAAGCCAAAGTCTTTGGTGGAGCAGGAGGCAATTTCAAAAATTTCGTTGGCGGGGGTTAGGATTCGCAATGGATTCTCCAACTTCGGCATGGGAATATTTTCAATGCTATGGGTCAGTGAATCTTTGGATAGCGCCAAGCTTTGGCTAAAGACTACTCCTCCCACGGCGATCGCCAACACCAGAGCCCAACCCCAACTCCTAAGTTTGAACATAGTTGATTTCCTTTAAATTAAAGATAAGTTGTCAAGAAATATATCTCTAAAATCCAAATTTCTGCTTGATTAAGGTGTAAGTAACTTGACCCAAAAGACAGGCCGCCGCCGCCACCAAACCTTCAAAAGGAGGAACGGGTAAGGGTAATTTGAAAAAACCAAAAATCACTCCCAAAATCCAACCACCAAGAATAGCAAACCCTAATTCCTTATTCATAAATTTTCCCTAGAAATTCTCGAAAGGCTAAAAACAAGTAACAGAAGTATCGCCTTGATTATAGGCATTAATTGTCTCGATAATCTCGTTTAAACTTTGATCATCTTTGAGGTTTGCTAGTGCCGCCGGTGGTTGATTATCAAGCTTATTAACATATTGAAGAAAATAATAGCTTTGGTTAATGCCGTAGTCAGGGGCATGGGTAACGAATTTTTCCCTGGCTTGGTCGGTGATTTTCGGCAATTTTTTCATATTTTTAATTGGAATACCCACATCTTTGAAATATTCACGAATACCACCGTCGTGGAATTCATATTCTGGAGAAGTGGGATCCTGTCGCCAGATGAAAGTAAGGGGACGGGTTTCCGAGGTGATATTGACGAAACCATGCACTCGATATTTGGGACCATAGACAATCTGATTAGGCTCGGTTTGCACTGTGTAAATGGTGGCATTTCCCCCCTGGGTCACAGTGGCGGGATTGTCTAGATCGGGGTATTCTTTTGTGCTTTGAAATAATTCCAAGCCCCCCTGGGGAGTCCAAAACCACTCATTGGTGTAGTGGTGAATGTGGGGCAATGGGCCAGCCCCCGCTGGAATTTGGGCATTGGCAATGGTAAAGCCAATTCCCTCGGCATTACAGGTGGAAAACTCAAAAATTTCCCCCGCTGGCCCTAATATTTTTTCTGGCTTTTCGATGTTAGGGCTAGGAAAATTATCCAACGTGGCGATCGCCAATGCTTTGGGGCAAATTATGGTCAGGCTCCCCAGAGCTATCAATAGTACCAGCAATAATTGGGACAACAACAGAGGAAAGCTTTTCATGTTTTTATGGAGGTTGACAGAAATTTATAATGTTTCAAATTCGGCTATTTTATAAATTTTAATTTCTGCTGCCTTAGCCAGTAAATCTGGAGATTTTTCCACAAATTCGTGAAAGTAAGGGGTCTGAAAATGATATTCTAAGGCCGCACGATTTCGCCATACCTCAAAAAAAAGAAACGTGTTATTCTCTGTTTCATCCTCATAAAAGCTGTAGGATATACAACCGGGTTCCGACCGAGAAGGTCCAATAAAAGTCTGGGATAGGGCGATAAATTCTTCCCTTTTCTCCGGTTTTACCTTGATGTTACCCGCCACAATAATAGACTGATTGGCTCCGCCATCACCATCCGCTAAAGTCGGCAAGGGAAGAAAAAGGATACTTAATAAAAAAAACAGTGGAATTACTAGGGTCAAAAGTACCCCGACCAACATCCCCTGACCACGGAATAAAGCTCTAGTTTTCATGGCATCGATAATTGCAAAAGTAGTTAAAGGTCAGTCGGAAAACAAGTAACATAAATAGTGCGGGAAAACTCAGGATTTCCCGCGTCCCCTTAAATTCTAGGGTTAGGGCACCCTGCGTAGAGCTTTGACAAAAACAATAACACGCTTGGCTGTCCCCAGCCATTATAAGAAAAACTTTAAACAGGCATTATTTTTTTAACATTTTTTCACATTAATCAGCATAGCTTATTGTTATTTCAAGAGTTAGCCATAATTCTTGTCCTGGAGGTAAGTGTTTCGGCGATCGCCAAAGTCAAACTTTCCTGACTAATGGGACTGCGGCGTAGGGCTGAGCAGAAGAAATCCAAGGTAAATGAACTCAGTTCAGGGGAAGCTTTGGTAACATTTTGTCACAGTGGAGCACATAGTAAAAAGCCATGGTATGCTTTTCAACAAACCATCGGCTGACAGGGAAGACAAAATCCTGTTTCTGCCCTATTGTTCGCGTCATTAGATTTCTTTTGGGTTATCTTTATGTCATCTATGCCAGCAAGAAGAAATTACTATTTAAACCTGAAGGCTAACTATTCCCAACCAGGGCTGGTGCCAGAAAGTCTGCGGCAGGAGTTAATCGAAGAAGGGCTCAAATATGTGGCCATGAAAGAAGCCACCTTGCCCGCCATTGATGCCAATTACACCTTAGGAATCATTGAGCAGGAAAATAAAGACTGGTGGCCTACCCACTGTGAAGCTCTCCGCCAGGGCCGGGGAGATATTCTCACCGGGGAGTATCGAGAGGATTTGGTGTATTTTTGCCAGGACGGCCCTTACTCCGGTTTGGAACAACAACAGGAACGGGAAAAGCACTGGTGGGCCCTCATAGCCCAGCCCGGGGTAACTATGGTCTGGCCCATTGTCATGTTCTATGGCGAGCATACTTTTTTTGAGTGGAAGTGTGTGGACGACGAAACCCATGAAACCATTGCGAAGGGGAATGTCACCTGGGTGCGTCGAGGTCACCGGGGCGGTTGTTATTTAAAAACCGAGCAACTGACCTTTTACCGGGATGTGTTTGCTCCGGATAATTTGCTGAAACTTATTACCACCTAGGATAGGAGTTGGACCCAATGAGCAAGTTTAAAAATGCCGTGTTGGACGATCAGGATTTACAGGCAGGTTTAAGCGGCATTAATCCTAAATTTGGTGACTTCTGCACCAGGGTTGCTGGAGAAGCCTGGGGATTGCCTTTAATTGATCAAAAGACCAAAGCTTTGATTTTGATTGCGGTGGATGTGGCAAATCAGACCCTTGATGTTCCCTTCCCAGCCCATGTGGATATGGCCCTTAAACAAGGGGCAACCAAAGAGGAAATTGAAGAGGTGCTTTTATTGATGTGTGTCTATGGTGGATTTAATAAAGCCGCCGGTGCTTTTGCTGCTTTAAAGGCGATCTTTGAAACGGATTCCTAACTAAATTAATTAGCTTATTAGCTCATAGAAAAACAATAATTATGACCACAGTAAAAGGCAAAATTGGTGTCTTGATCGAAGAACACTTTGACGGCACTGAATACCGCTGGTTCAACGAATATTTTCCCGCCCATGGTTATGAAGTTGAATACATCAGCCACCTTTGGGGTCAACCAGAACTTAAATTTGGTTCTAACCCAGAAAATGATCAAGTGGAATACCATGTCACCGTCACAACGGAAGTCAATGATATAGACCCCAAAGATTACAAAGGCATCATTGCCATTGGGGCCTATGCCATGGACCGCCTGCGTTACCAAGCCACGGTAAAAAAAGGAGAAAAAAATCAGGCCCCAGGGGTGGTTTTTCTACGCAAAGCGGTGGGCACTAAAGGTTTGAAATTAGGCACCATTTGCCATAGTTTGTGGCTATTTTGTGCTGATCCCGATTTACTCAAGGGGAAAAAGGTTACCTGTGCCCATAACATTATTTGTGACGTGGAAAATGCTGGGGCTGATGTGGTGTACGAAGGAGACCAAACCTCCGAATTAGTGATTGACGGCGATCTAATTACCGGCAAACATCCCGGCATGATTGAACAATTTGTCAAAGTTTTTGTTGAGCAAATCGAAGCTTAGATTTTAAATCGGTACTGAATCCCCATGAATGCTCAAATTAATTTCCCCGTTTCTGATCTGATTGCTGGTTATGTGGTGAGCTATGACGCCGAGGATGGCATTTTTGTCCTCCACACCTCCGATCGCCGGGAATTCAAAGTTAAGCTCAGTCCCATGGCCTATGCCAAAGTAATCCAAAACTTTGATGAGGCCTATATTGATGCGACGGGGACCATGGGGGCATGGTTAACTCCCGGCAGATTTCTGTTTGTTTACGGTGTTTTTTATCCAGACAGCGATGTTTTTGACGGTAAACAGGTGGTTTTTGCAGGGAAAAAAGCCGAGGAATATGTTTTTGAAAAACAAGATTGGTGGATTAAACAGGTTTATGCCCTGGGTAAGTTTTATATCAAGGCTCAATTTGGCGAAGATGCCATTGATTATCGTTATTACCGCACTGATCTTTCCGTCAGTGGGCAACGATCCAGCGTTAATTTTCGCCAGGAAACCGATACCATTTCTCGCCTAGTCTATGGTTTTGCCACGGCGTTTATGATGACCGGTGAAGACCAATTCCTCGAAGCGGCGGAGAAAGGGACGGAATATTTGCGGGAGCATATGCGCTTTGTCGATAAGGACGAAGATATTATTTATTGGTACCATGCCATTGATGTGCAGGGGGAAAAGGAACAGAAAATCTTTGCTTCGGAATTTGGTGATGACTACGATGCCATTCCCGCCTACGAACAAATCTATGCTTTGGCTGGGCCAATCCAAACCTACCGTTGCACTGGCGATCGCCGCATTCTCCACGATGCCGAACAGACCATCAAATTGTTCGATAAATTTTTCCTCGATCAAAGTGAATATGGTGGTTACTTCTCCCACCTCGACCCGTTAATGTTAGATCCCCGCAGTGAATCCTTGGGGCGCAACCAAGCCAGAAAAAACTGGAATTCCGTCGGGGACCATGCTCCGGCTTATTTGATTAACCTTTGGCTGGCCACGGGTGAACAAAAATATGCAGACATGTTGGAATATACCTTCGACACCATTGAAAAGTACTTTCCCGACTACGACAACAGCCCCTTTGTGCAGGAAAGATTTTACGAGGACTGGAGCCATGACACTACCTGGGGGTGGCAGCAAAATCGGGCCGTGGTGGGCCATAATCTCAAAATTGCCTGGAATTTGATGCGCATGAATAGCCTCAAACCCAAGGAAAAATATGTGGAGTTGGCCAAGAAAATTTCTGACCTTATGCCGGGGGTGGGCAGTGACCAACAGCGGGGCGGCTGGTATGACGTAGTGGAGCGCCTCCTGGACAACAACAGTGGTTACCATCAATTTGTTTGGCATGACCGCAAGGCCTGGTGGCAGCAGGAACAGGCCATTTTGGCTTACCTGATCATGGGGGGAGCTTTGGATAGCGACGAATACCATCGCCATGGTCGGGAAGCGGCGGCTTTTTACAATGCTTGGTTCCTAGATTTGGAAGATGGGGGCATTTATTTTAACGTTCTCGCCAACGGCATTCCCTACCTAGCTGGTGGTAACGAACGGGCTAAGGGGAGTCATTCCATGAGTGGTTACCACTCCTTTGAATTGTGCTATCTGGCGGCGGTGTACACCAATTTCTTGATCGCCAAGCACCCCATGGACTTTTACTTTAAGCCCCTACCCAATGGTTTCCCCGACGGAATTTTGAGGGTCTCCCCCGATATCCTTCCTCCAGGCAGTGTGGCGATCGCCGGTGTGGAAATTGACGGCCAACCATACGAAAATTTTGATGCCCAACAGCTGACAGTCCAGCTTCCCGACACCCAGGAAAGGGTCAAAGTAAAAGTCCGTTTAATTCCCACCAACTAACCGAAATCCATGGACATTCAGATTGACCAACAGGAAGACATTGTCCTTGTCACCTTAGGGGGGGAAGTAGACGCCAACACTGCGCCTCAAATCCACCAAGCCATTCTTCCCCATGCCCAGCCAGGGGCAAAAATTCTCTTGGATATGACCGGGGTGCCCTACATGTCCAGCGCCGGGTTAAGGCTTTTGCTCTACCTCTATCGCCAAACAAAAGGTAACTCCGCCCAATTGGTTCTAGTCGGCCTGTCGGAGGAACTGCTGGACACCATGGCCGTAACTGGTTTTCTCGACTTTTTTTCGATTTGTCCCACCCTTGCTGAAGGCAAGAACGCATTTTCTTAGGCCACCATGGAACGCATTGATGTCCATCCGACCCACACCATTAACGGTTATCAGCTCCGCTGTGGCCAGCCTTTCCCCTTTGGGGCCACCATTGTGCCGGGGGGAGTTAACTTTTCCATCTATTCCAGCCATAGTACCGACTGTACCCTCGTGCTATTCGAGAAACAGGGCTCCCAACCCTTTGTGGAAATTCCCTTTCCAGAATCTTTTCGCATTGGCAATGTCTACTGCATGGTGGTATTTGACCTGGATTTCGAAAATCTGGAATACGGTTACCGCATGGACGGCCCCAACAACTTCCAGCAAGGCCATTGGTTCGATACCAGTAAAATTTTGCTTGATCCCTACGCCAAAGTAGTCAGCGGCCGGGACGTCTGGGGCACCCAACCCAATTGGGATGACGTTTACCAACACCGGGGACGCCTAAGCTTTGACGATTTTGATTGGGAAAATGACTCTCCCCTAGAGGTTCCCCTGGAAGACATGGTCATCTATGAAATGCATGTGCGGGGCTTCACCAAAGACCCTTCCTCCGGAGTTAAGGAAAACCATCGGGGGACCTTTGCTGGCATTCTGGCCAAAATTCCCTACCTGCAGGAATTAGGCATCAACACCATCGAATTGATGCCGGTGTTTGAGTTTGACGAGTTTGAACATAGCCGTTACCACCCAGAAACAGGGGAGTTTTTGGTTAACTACTGGGGCTATAGCACCGTTAATTTTTTCGCCCCCAAAGCAGGCTACGCGGCCACAGGCAAATTTGGCATGCAGATTGACGAGCTGAAAAACCTAGTCAAAGAACTGCATAAAGTGGGCATTTCCGTGATTTTAGATGTGGTATTTAACCACACGGCGGAAGGCAATGAACGGGGCCCCACCATTTCCTTTCGGGGATTAGATAACAAAACCTATTACATGCTCACTCCGGAGGGTTACTATTTCAATTTCAGTGGCACCGGCAATACCCTCAATTGCAATAACCCCATTGTGCGGGGCATGGTATTGGACTGTCTGCGTTACTGGACAGCGGAATTTCACATTGATGGTTTTCGCTTTGATTTAGCCTCCATTTTGGGTCGCGATCCCTGGGGCTATCCTTTGGCCAATCCGCCCCTATTGGAAACCCTGGCTTTTGATCCCATTTTGGCCCGGTCTAAATTAATTGCCGAAGCCTGGGACGCAGGGGGACTATACCAAGTGGGTTGTTTTCCTAGTTATGGCCGCTGGGCGGAATGGAACGGCAAATACCGGGATACGGTGCGGAAATTTATCAAAGGGGATGTAGGGGTCATTGGGGAAATGGCCCAACGGCTCCAGGGGTCCCCCGATCTTTACCAAGGGGCAGGGCGACCTCCTTCCACTTCCATCAATTTTGTTACGGCCCACGACGGTTTTACCCTAGCGGATTTGGTGGCCTATAACTACAAACATAACTACGCCAACGGGGAAAATAACAATGACGGAGCCAACGATAATTACAGTTGGAACTGCGGCGTAGAAGGCCCCACGGATGACCAGGGAATTCTCGCACTGCGGGCGCGCCAAATGCGTAACGCGATCGCCATTTTGTTGGTGAGTCAGGGAGTGCCCATGTTACTGATGGGGGACGAAATGGGCAAAACCCAGGGGGGCAATAATAATACCTACTGCCATGATTCCCCCTTGAATTGGCTCAATTGGAATTTACTCCAACAAAATCAGGACTGGTTCCGGTTTGTTAAACACTGTATTGCCTTCCGTTTGGCCCATCCTGTGCTGCGCAACAGTGAACATTTCCAAAACTGCGATTACCTAGGGGCGGGTTTTCCTGATATCAGTTGGCATGGAGTAAGTGCTTGGCATGCTGATTGGTCCGCCGATAGCCGGGTTTTAGCTTTTATGCTCTGTGGTCAACATGCTAAAGGAGGCAAAGTTAAGGACAATCAAATTTATGTGGCCATGAATATGCACTACGAAAGTCTTTGGTTTGAACTGCCAGCCCCCCCGGTGGGCACTACTTGGCACGTTTTTGCCAACACCGGAGCTATGCCCCCGGAAGATATTCATCCCCCTGGCCAGGAACCCCCTCTGGAATGCCAGTCGTCCATGCTCATTGGCGATCGGAGTGTAGTAATTTTATTGGCGAAGTAAATTGCCAAGGCAAATCTACTTTTATTCAATTATTCTTTTCTTATTAACCATGGCATTTAGCATTGAATTGGAAACCATTAATGGTCAGGCAAAATTAACCCTCATCGGCGAACTAGATGGGGGTACGGCTCCCTTGTTTAAAGAACAAATCGAAACAGCGGCCCAAGCTGATATCACCAGATTAGTTTTGATGATGGATCAGTTAGAATACATGTCTAGCGCCGGTTTAAGGGTTTTGGTGTTCGCCAAACAAAAAATGGGAATGGGGGTAGAGATTTTTTTGGTGGGAACCCAGGAAATGGTTAACGATACCATTGAGCAAACAGGGTTACATCAAAGCTTTCACATGGTAGATAGTTACGATTTTGCAGTCTGAGGCCGCTAAATACCCATAATCCTTTTATTAACTCGGGGAGAGAGGACCTAATTGCCTAACAATAAAGTAGAAACCGCATTGGTAGAAACCTAAATTATTCTTGGTACAGCACCCCATGAAACTGATTCAACCGTTCATGCAATCAATTCGGTTTCGCATTGTTGGGCTTCTACTACTTTGTCTGATTCCTCCTACACTGGGAGGGATTTTTCTCATCGATTCCTATACGGGAAGACAATTAAAAAAAATTGCAGAAAAAGATCTTCAAAGCCGTGCAAGGTTGATTACCCAATTAATTTCCCGTGCAGATCGGGAGCGGCAACAAAGTACTGCTTTTGTTGCTTCCGAACCAGTAATAACTGAATTCAATGTCGAAGAATCCCGGTATTTTTTAAACGAGTTCGTTAAATTTCATCAATGGAATGGCTTCTTCGTCGTTGCTAACCAAGAGGGAGAGTTAGTTGCCGGCAGTGATGGTGCCAATCAAGAAAAAGAATTGCCTCTGAAACGTTGGTTTGAAGAGGTAAAAGAAGCAAAGCGGCATGTAAACCGTTTATTTCCTGGAAAGACCTATGCAGAGAGTAAGGATTGTTTAATTGTGCCTATCCACAACAAAAATGATCAAACTCAAATTGGCATTGTTGTGGGCTGTGTTCCCCTACCAATTATTGCTGATTTTGTTCAAAAAATTCTAAAGGATGCTGAGCTTGAGCGTATCTTGTTAGTCAATTACCAAGGATATGTTTATGCCGATACCGACATCAAAAACTATAGCGTACTAGAAAACAGAAAAAACTCTCTTCTTGTTAATCAATTGCTCAATAACCAAGGTGGATTTGTTTATAGCCAAGGCCGGTTTTCTTATCTTTCTCCCGTTCATTTACGTGGAACAAAAACCTGGGGGCTAATTGTAGAAAATTCAGAATCTGATATTCAAACAGCTATTTTGAATGTTAATAGAATTGGCTATCTGTTGCTTTTAGTAATTGGGGTGATTGTGGCCTATGCTTCCTGGAGTGTCGTCCACCACAGCACAATTCCTATTTTAGAACTTACTAAGGCCTCCCAGGCGATCGCCGAAGGAAATTTGGACTATCCCATCACAGTTCAGGGCAAGGATGAAATAGGCATTTTGGGTAACAGCTTCATCCATATGAGAAATCAAATTAAAACCTTGATTGCCCAGGAAATTAAAGATGGTATGAACCGCTTGGAGCTGGAAAAAGGCCGACAAATCCAACAGAACTTTTTGCCCATTAGCTTACCCCAGTTACCCCAATGGCAAATAAATGCTGTTTTTGAACCGGCTCGAACCGTCTCTGGCGATTTTTATGACGCTTTTTTGCTAGGCAATGGCTATTTGGCGATCGTCATTGGTGACGTATGCGACAAAGGAGTAGGAGCCGCCATGTTTATGGGTCTATTCCGTAGTTTATTAAGGGTATTTTCTGGAGAAACCATGCCAGGAGATACCTGTATTCGTGACGTTAACTATAAATGTAGTGTCAGTGATAGTGATGACAAAAAAAAGGTTATTATACAATTTTTAAATGCAGTGCGACTTACTAATGATTACATTGCCACTGAACATGGAGACATGGCCATGTTTGCCACTTTATTTTTTGGTGTAATTGATATTAGTAATGGCAATCTAAGTTATATCAATGCTGGTCATGAACCAGTTTTTATTTTAAATTCTGAGGGTATTAAGCACAAATTAAAATCCACTAGTCCCGCTGTGGGGATGATGCCCGACTCCACTTTCACAATTGATAGTCTAACAATCGACCCTGGAGAAATATTAATTGGCTATACTGATGGTGTTACCGATGCCCGATCGCCAACTAAGGAATTTTTTGGACGCAAAAGACTAGCGGAAACGTTAACAACAAATTTTTCGACAGGAACAAAAATTCTAGACATAGTCAAACAAGAATTAATCAGTCATATTGATGATTCCATTCAGTTCGATGACATTACTATGATTGCTGTTTATCGTAATTAAGTGCCATGACTATTTTAAATTTTCCCGCTGATTTAGACGCTTTAAATAGTATTGGAAAACATATTTTAGATCAAGCTCAAGTGGTAGGATTACCAAAAAAAAGAGCTTATAAGTTGAGATTGGCAGTGGATGAATTGGCAACTAATATTATTAATTATGGCTATGCTAATGCACCGGGACACAATCAAATTAGTATCCAAGTAGAAGCGGATGAGCGTAAATTAAAGGTCACTATGGTGGATACTGGTCTCGCCTATGATCCCCGTGATCGCCAATTTGATCAATCAATTCTGAGCTTGGAGGCCGAGGACCGACCCATTGGTGGATTAGGAATTTTTTTGGCCCTGCAAAGCGTAGATGAATTTACCTATGAAGCGAGGGATGATAAAAATATTAGTTGTTTGGTGATGAACCTAGACTCCCCAGGCAATGGCTAATATTGCAATGGGAAGCAAATTAATTGAATAATTACAAAAATTCCTAACATTTGAATATTTGATTTGGCCACTGTAGTCCTTCCCTTGTTATTGCGCCCCTACCCATGGCGATGTTACCTCTGCCAAACTATTGCCGAATTGCCCCCCGCCAACCAGAGCCATTGCAAGAATGTCATAGCCAGCGGCCTATTACTTTGCAAAGTTTTCCAGGACTTAGTTTAAGTTTGCCTGAAGGAGGCTATTATTTAACGGCTAGAAAATATTTGTATGAACAGTTTAACCATAATCAAGTATTTAATGCTTGCATTGATTATCTGGCAAAAGCCTTAGAAAAATTAGGACTGTTAGACAGCAATACTTCAGCTAAATTACTGCTAGTTTTTCCTGACCACACCCGCACTGCCATTGCCACCCGTCTACTTTTAGACGTTATTTTTTACTTCAAAGAAACCTATAACCATTTAAAATTTACTATACTTTTTGGTTTAGGTACCCATCCCCCTATGAGAGACGAAAGTGTCAGCCAATATTTGGGAGAGGAGCGTTATCAAAAACTGATTGATCTAGGGGTTGCTATTCGTCAACAAACTACAATTTCTCCAGTGAAACCTCAAGTTGAAATTAAGGTGCAAGACCAGTTAAAGCTGGACGAAGTTTCTGATTATAGCTTTGCCAGTTTGAATAGGAACACTACCCAATTACAACAACAATTACATCAAACGATAGCTCATTTAAATACAGTTAACTTATCGGATTTAGATGAAAATTTATTAATAAAAAATCAATTTGAATTCACTAATCAAGCGAATGAATTAAATAAAGAATCTCAACCAATCACCACAGATTTATTTGACAATTTAAGTCTATCCCAAGAGTATTATCTTTCCTTGCCTGAAGAATTATGGCAACACCATCTCACCATTGTGGCAGGAGACACAGAGCTACACCCCTACGAAAGAAGGAGCGGAAGTGGCGGCTTGAATAAAATGTTGGTGGTGGGTTTAGCCAATATTCAGGCCATTCGCCGTAGTCACAGCACTAAAGTTTTGCTTAGTGCGCCAATCAACCTCAACACAGCAGAAAATGCCTTCGTTCATACCTTGGATCATTTAGTGGAGTGTTTTAATCAATCGCTATTAACCCATACTCCTTCCCTTGCCCGTACCTATCCCCTTGGTTTTTCCATTGTTTCCTTGCAAAATCAGCATATTAACGGTTTTTGGTTCGGTCAAAAGGATAAAAATCGGCAAGCTCTCACGGCGATCGCCAAAGAAAGTAACACTGTTCACTTACCTGAAAAAATTCATCTTTTGGTGGCGGATACAGACGAGAAGAAAGGTACGGATATTTTAGCTGGGGCTAGGGCTCTACAATACTTCTGCGAGTGGGATAGTGAGGAAAATTGTCTGTTAGCGGATACTCCACGTCAAAGAGTTGCCCTACTATTTAACCCTTGTCGAGAACAGCAAAACCATGGCGGCATTGGTAATCAGGGGACAAAAAAACAATTAGATATTTTACAAAAAATAGTTTGCAATAAAATAAATTTGCTTGATAAACAGTTACAGATTTGTAAAGATTTAGACGATGCTATCGGTATTATAAAAAGTTACCGTCGACAAGTTTTGACCGCTTGGCATCACCATTTACAATTGATTAGTGAATTTGATGATTTTCTTGTAATGGTCAAGAATCTAGTGTTGATAATCCAAGAACTATCCAGCTTATCTAAACATCAAATTAATACTAGGGAATTTCTGCAGGCAACTTTGGCAAATTATGCCAGTGACTACAGTGAAGAAGGAAAATGTGTTCAAGAATTACTTGATATTTATCTTAACCAGCAAAATTTAATGGCAGTGATTGCTAAAATTGATCAATTCCAAGAGTATTATCAATTTTCTGAGGGTTTAGGAGAAGGGGGGCAAAGGGCTTTGCGGTGTTTAAAGCTACTGCATAAATTTGAAACGTTCTTGCTGGCCACAGATAATCAAACCGTATTAAATTATTTAGCAAAGCTTGATCCAAATTTGGACAACTATCTTCCTTCAGCGTTAAGAAAAAAATTAAGTGAACACAAAATTCATCTAAATTTACTAGGTATTTGGGGCATTGATTTAAAGGTTTACTCACCCCAACAATGTTTGGAGTTAGCAATCAGCTATGGGCAATATTATAATCACCAGTCTCAAGATTTACGTATTGCTTTCTTGCAAGAACCATTAATTGTTTACCACTAGTTATGGTTAACTAATGAATTCATTATTGATTATTATTTTCCGTCTCTATCTACCCATCGGTGTGGCAATTTTAATTGGTATTTTACTGAGTTTTTTGCTTAAAAAATCACAGGTAAAAATTTTCAAAAATAATCATCTTTCTTTAATTATTCCTAATTATTTAGGTAAGTTCCTGTTTTGGTTTGGAGTTCCCCTCGGGGTAATCAATTTCATTCACAAAGCAAATTTATCTGGAGGAATTTGGCTCTCTCCCATCGTGGCGTGGTGCGCGGTTTTACTGGGACTCTTTTTAAGCTGGCTCTGGATCCAAACCCTTTTCCCAAAACCTTCCCTTGCTTCCCAAACTAGTTTTACTCTCGTTAGCACAGTAGGCAATACTGGCTACATCGGCTTTCCCATTATTTTATTGCTTCCCCAACTGGGACCAGATTATTTTGGTTGGGCAATTTTATATGATCTTTTGGGAACCTTCTTGGCAGCTTATGGTTTGGGGACGATTTTAGCAAGTCGCAATTTACTTACCCGCAATAAAGTAATAAACTTTGGCTCTGGATTATCAATAGTTTCCATTGATCAAACCACTATATTCCATTCCATCAAATCATCTATATTGCAAATTGTTCGCTGGTTACAAAATAACCTAGTCATCTTAGTTAAAAATCCTACTCTAATTGCTTTTATTCTCGGCTTAACCTTGCGTTCTATAGTCTTTCCCCCCTGGCTAGATATTTCCCTAGGATGGTTTGCATGGTCAATAATCATGCTTTCCCTAATATTAATGGGTATGAGACTACAACAACTTGACTCATGGAGCAACATTAAGATCGCTTTCAGCGCCGTCTCGATTAAAATGCTTTTAGTTCCCCTAGTTATAGCCATGGCCCTGACCACCGCTGGACTGAGTGGACCGCCTCGCCTAGTCCTGGTGTTGCAATCCGCCATGCCCTCTGCTTTTGCCAGCCTCATATTAGCAGAAGCTTATGATCTAGACCGGGATTTGGTAGTAACGTGCTTGGGGCTAAGCTCGTTGATGTTGTTTTTCACCCTGCCTTTCTGGCTATGGGGTTTTACCACTTGGTAAGTTTGGTTACCTAAAACTCTCCATTAATCACTGACTGGTATCAACATTTTGCATAAAACTTTACCAAGATTTTTATCCTTTCCTATTACCATTTGCCTGGTAACTTTCAGTTCTTTCGTTTTATTTGGCTGTGATTCTAATTCAGTTAACACGGTTTTAACCCCTGTTGATGATAACGTATTAAATGTATGGTGGAGTGAAGGTTATTATCCAGAAGAAACGGAAGCAATTCAATCTTCAATTAATGCCTGGCAAACTAAAAATAATGTTGATGTTCAAATAACTTTTTTCAGTGAAAAAGATTTAGTGCAACAGGTAGAAAATGCTATTAAAGCAGGCAATGCACCGGATATTATCTATAGTTACAGTATTGATCTGGTGCTCTTACCCCGGCTAGCCTGGGAGGGAAAATTGGCAGACGTTTCTAGCATCATTGAGCCGATTAAACAATCCTATGATCCAGAAGCGCTTAAAAACGTCAATTATTTCAATAATCAAATTCAAAAGCGTTCCTATTACGCTGTCCCCATTTCTCAACAAACAACCTACATCCATTATTGGCAAGATTTACTAGACCAGGCAGGAGTTAGTAATGATAAGCTTCCTAAGGAGTGGGATAGTTTTTGGCGCCTCTGGGAAGTTGCTCAAACAAATTTGACTAAGCAGAATATTAACAACATTTACGCGATTGGTTTGCCTATGTCCGCGGTGGCAACCGATACTTTTACGGTATTTGAACAGTTTTTAGAAGCCTACAATGTGCAACTTTTAGATGATCAAGGCAAGCTCCGCTTTGATGATCCCCAAGTCCGTCAAGGCATTATTAAAGCATTGCAAGCCTATACTAATCCCTATTTAGAAAATTTTGTTCCTCCCAATGCCATAGAATGGGGAGACCCGGACAATAATATTAATTTTCTGAGCAATGGTACCTTGATGACTGCCAACGGTTCCCTCTCAATTCCTGGCTCTCAAAAGGGAGATCCAATTAATTATTTCCGAAGAATGCGGACAATTCCCTGGCCTAATAAGCCGGACAATACCCCCATGCGCTATGTCACCTCTATTAAACAAATTGCTATCCTAGCCGAGACCGATCGCCTAGAGGAAGCAAAAAGTTTGGTGGGGTTCTTGGTCGAAACAGAAAATTTGGAAGCATATTTGCAGGGAGCCCAGGGACGATTTTTACCTGTCATGCCGGCGATCGCCGCTAATGAATTTTGGTCTAGTGGAAAAGATCCCCATATTGCAGTGGCCATCACCCAATTCGACAACGCCCGTAGTTCTTATGTCGTGCTTAACCCGGCCTACAGTGAAGTCTTAGCCCAAAACGTCTGGGGAGAAGTTATCCATGCCATTGCTACCAATCAAATAACGCCTGAAAAAGGAGCTGACCAAGCCATAGAAAAAATAACTGATATTTTTAGTCAATGGAAATAATTTCCCTATGCAAAGCTGGCGACGCAGGTTCCTAAGTTATATGCTTCTAGCCTGTTTATCCTGCATTAGTTTTACTGCTTTCATTACCTACATTAGTCTACGCCAAGCTGTAATTCAACCCACTTTTGAATTTTTAGCACAGGTAACAGAAGCCAAAATTGAGCAATCAAATCATTGGTTTGGTCAATTAAAAACTGATTTTAAAATAGATTTAACAGATACTCAAGTCAGAGAAAATGCCATTGTTTTATTAACTGAAAGACTGAATATTAGTCCAGACTATCAACAAGCTTACCACTACCTACATAAACGCTTTAGTGAAAAATATCAGCAACGCCTAGCTACCTCCTTAATTACCAATAGTGGCATAGTGATTTTTTCCACTGACCCTAATCAGGAAGGACAATATCGTCCCCTACAAAATACTACAACCTATTTTAAGCTG
This sequence comes from Synechocystis sp. FACHB-383, assembly GCF_014698605.1. Lineage (NCBI taxonomy): Bacteria > Bacillati > Cyanobacteriota > Cyanophyceae > Synechococcales > Merismopediaceae > Synechocystis > Synechocystis sp. FACHB-383. The sequence continues at coordinate 44,887 of NZ_JACJTJ010000058.1, forward strand.
GAAAATATTGATGATTTGACACCAAATTTTTACCAGTCTGCCACCGACCAACTGCCAATGATAACCCTGGCAAGTCCATTATTAGACCAGTCAGAAACAAGAATTGGAGTGTTGACCATAGATTTAAATTTATCTGATCTTGACCGGTGGATTCGCCAACCTATAAAACCGAAGAAAAATGTCGGCGAATTATTAGGAAAAATAGATAGTTACTTAGTGGGAAAATTGTCTTTAACTACTAACACCTTCGTCAGCCATAATATTCATCGAGAGGGAAATCAAATTAATTTTGCTGAAAATACTATCTCAATTCCCACCTTGAAAAGCGATGGTATTAATAATGCTTTAGGAATGGAAAGTGGTCAAGGCTTGTATTTAAACTATGAACAAATTCCTGTTTTGGGAGTTTACCGTTGGTTGCCAACTTATCGCTTTGCCTTACTGGTGGAAGTTCAGCAGGCTGAAGTATTTCAATTGGCAAGGTTCCGTGCTGGGCAATTATTTGTTGGTGGTCTGGTGTTTATTGTAGTGGCCTCCCTCTGTTTATTACTGATTAAATTTTGATTTTAAATCATCTCCCTAATAAGTTATAAAATCAGAAGCATAGATGGCCACCTTTAAATTTACAGAACGTATTTTAAATACAGGAAATCAAGCTTTTTTTTGGCAGAAACAGCATCAATTTTGCGGCTATCAAAAATGGGACAAACCCTAATGTATAAATTTTCCGAATGCCCATTGGTAAAAAAATGTAGAGTCGCCAGACAAAGCCAGCCCCAATCCTTATCTTTGCTGGTGTACCAATAGCCTCCATATTCCTCTTCTCGATTTTCAAACTGCAGATGATAACCAGGAAAACCCTGGGCACTAAAAATCAACTGAAACGTTGAGCTATCCCTTGATTCAAGGCCGAGACGAGCTTTGGCTAACTGAGTTAAAACTGCATAAGCTCCAGCCACAAATGGTTCTGCCCAAAGCCCAACCTCCGGTGCATCAAAAAGCCAAGTATGGCCTAACCAATAGGGTTAGATGATAAATAAACTATTGTTCATGGGATTCCATCAATTAATAAATAAAACTAGCGCAACGGTCTGAAGCAAGCAGATACTTTGGGGTCTATCCTGTCCTTTTGACCCTACATTCCGCAGGCTCTACCAATAGTTACTAAATTTTCGGAAAAACACTACAGATAGCGTAGTTTTTGCGTATTGGCTGACTGGGGGTCAAGAGGCAAACTCCGAAATAGGCTTGCCGTCGTACTCGACTTCAGACGAAGGTGTACTACGTGCGGAATGTAGGTTTGACCGGTTAATTGTTTCAGCATAGGTAAATTTTTTTGCGGAAGGTATGGACAATGGCTGTCATTTACCTGGAAGTCACCTGGAAATTCTGCCACTCCCACAGTAAAGGCCGCCTAACCCCGTAAAATGGGTGGCAATTAGTTTTCTCGTATTTTTTTCATTGTTGTGAACACCACGGCTTCCCCCCATTGGCCCCTCTTTCTCCAGCAGTTGTTGGACCGGCAGTCCCTCACCCGCCAACAGGCAGTGCAATTAATGGAGGGTTGGCTTGACGATGCTATTCCCCCGGCCCTTTCCGGAGCCATACTAGCGGCGATCCAAGCTAAGGGGTTAGATCCTGAAGAGTTAACGGGCATGGCCCAGGTACTCCAGGGACAGTCCCAGGGGGCCCAAAGACCGGAGATGGTAGATCCATTGGTGGATACCTGTGGCACCGGGGGAGATGGTTCTTCAACCTTTAACATTTCCACGGCGGTGGCTTTTGTAGTGGCCGCTGGAGGAGTAAAAGTAGCCAAACATGGTAACCGTTCCGCCTCTAGCAAAGTTGGCTCTGCCGATGTCTTAGAAGCGTTAGGTCTCAACCTCCAAGCTGGGCCCGAGCAGGTGGCGGCAGCGGTGTCGGCGGTGGGTATTACTTTTCTGTTTGCGCCGGGTTGGCATCCGGCCCTTAAAAGTGTGGCTCCCATTCGTAAAACGCTTAAAGTTCGCACCGTATTTAATTTGTTGGGGCCGTTAGTTAATCCTCTCCGTCCCACCGGCCAGGTAATTGGGGTTTATTCTCCGGATTTTCTCTCCGTGATGGCGATCGCCTTAAAAAATTTGGGTACTGCTAGGGCCTTGGTGATCCATGGTCGGGAGAAATTAGATGAAGCCGGCTTGGGGGCTCCCACAGACATAGCTAGTTTCAACCAGGGGGAAGTAACCACCCAAGTGCTGGATCCCCAGGATTTTGGTTTAACTCCGGCTCCTTTGACCGCCTTAAAGGGAGGGGAATTGGCTGAAAATGAGGCCATCCTCAGCCAGGTTTTGCAAGGCAAAGGAACCCAGGCCCAGATTGATGCGGTGGCCCTCAATGCTTCTTTAGCTTTCCAGGTGGGCAATGCTGTGCCCTGGGGCGACCATGGCCAAGGTATTGATTTGGCCAAAGATATTTTGAAGCAAGGGGCCGGCTGGGACAAACTACAACAGTTGGTAGCATTCCTGGAGGGCTAGGTTTAGTTAACTTTGTTCCCATAATTGTCGTTGCTGCTGAATCAAATCCACTCCCCGGGAAGTGCCCAAGCGGGTGGCACCAGCCTCGATTAAGTCTATGGCTTGCTCCACCGTGCGAATCCCTCCGGACGCTTTAATTCCGACCCGTCCTTGGCTGATTTGATGTAACAATCGCACATCGGCAACGGTAGCCCCTTTACCCCAGCCGGTGCTGGTTTTGAGATATTGCACCCCCGCATCCAAACAAATTTCCGCCGCTACTCTTTTTTCCGATTCCGTTAGCCTACCCATTTCTAGAATGGCTTTCACCGTTAGCCCTGTGGATTCCACAATGGGGGCAATGTCGTTGTAAACGGCTTCCATATTGCCGTCTTTCAATAGCCCCAAATTAATTGCCACATCCAATTCGGTGGCCCCCAATTCCGTTGCTTCCTGGGCTTCATAAAGTTTACTGCTGCTGGTGCTAGCCCCGGAGGGAAAACCAATCACCGCACAAATTTCCACTTTTTTGCCCCGCAACAATTCCACTGCCTTGGGTAGGGCACTGGGGTAAAGACAAACCGCAACAAATTTATGGTGCAGAGCTTGGGCACAACAGGCGGCGATCGCCTCACTGGTGGTGGCGGGGTCTAGGGCCGCGTGGTCGATGTAGGGGGCGAGGTCAAACTGACGGGATTTTTCCATGGAATTAAATGACAAGGGCGGGGTTAATTACTGGACTTTTGCCTGCGGATTTCAATAAAAATCGCTAGTGGGCACCTCGTCATCGGCTGGAGCAATGGGTAAATTGGCAAAACCCTCCAGCAAACCGTACACAGCCCAGATTGCCATGGCCCGCAGATAATGACTAGCCCGGAAAGTCCCCACCGCAGTGATTGCCTCTGGAGTGCGGAACTGCAAACCATTGCTATACACCTGGTTAACCACCGTCTCGGTCATTTTTAAAGCTTCTTCTTTTTTGCCCATTTGGATCAAAAAGGCCGCTAAACCGAAGTTAATGCCCGTCCATACTTCCAGGGGATGGGTATCGTTGGGATTTTGGGGGGAACCGTCGGGCAAAAGACCATTGGCGGCCCCTAGTTCCCCATGGGAAAATTTGAGGAAACAGGTGTCGTACACTTTGGCCAAAGCTTTCTCAGCGTACTTATTTTCCACCACATCCGGCAGATTTAATAACCGAGCATAAAATTGCCCACAGAGTTGATCCGCCATCACCACCTTGGAACCGCTTTGACTATCCAGGTTGTAGTATTCGCCATTCCAAAGGGTGTCGTGATACAAACTACGGGCTTGGGCTAACCAAGTTTCATACCTGGCGATCGCCGTTGCCATTGCTCCGGTGTCCAAACTCGTTTGTTGGGGAGGATTTGCCAACAGATATTTACCCATCACCAAAGCCGCTTCCAGGGCCGCAATCCATAAACCACCACAGTAGGCACTAATGCCCTGTAAACGCCAATCATCAAAGGTTTGATCCGGGGCGCCGGAATTTTCCGGGATGCCATCGTTATCCAGATCAAATTCCTTCAAATAATCCAACGCCGCTGTGACACTAGGCCAACATTCCCCCAAAAACTCCCCATCCGCATCGGGCAAAAGTAAAAAATCTCGGTAGACCAGTAAAACAAAGTCACTGCCCAAATCCTTCCAGAGGTTACAGTCCTGGTAAGCAGTATAATTACTCCTTTCCCAAGGATGCTCGTTGGGAGCCCCCAGGTCGTGGGGAGTAGCATTTTTCACTTTGCGGGGAGCGAGGGAAAGGTTATAACCAATTACCCGTTCCTTCGGATCTGCGGTGGGAATGGCCCGGGCAAAGGCCAGCATGACCGCCTGCTCCAACTTAGGCCAATGCATCAATAGCCCAAAGGAGCCATAGAGTCGCACATCTAGGCTTTCATACCAGCGGTAGTCCATGCATTCACAGACCCCAAACTGTCCCACCGGATCATTTTCCGTTGCCGCTGTCCACAGAGTTCCCCCCTGGGTTAACAGGTATAATTCGTTAAAAAGGGCCATTTTGAGCCAATTGGGTAACTGGGGGTTGTCCAGAATAGGGCCCTGCCAAGCCTCGATTTTTTGCCGCCAAGTGTCGCTATGTTTCAGGGCAGTGCGGATCACGGACCAAACATTTTTGCCGTTGCGGCCATAGAAATCCGTATAGCGACGGTAATAGGTCACCCCCTCTGCAAATTCGGTAATGGGTAAGTCCCAAGCCAACAGGAAGGGAATTTTTTTGGTTTTTCCCGGTCGCACAGTGAACCGTAAACAAAGGGCCCCCGCAATTTGTTCCCCCGGTTCCGCCGCCGTTTCATCCTGGATATCCGGTAAGGAACCATTGCCCGCAAACCAGTCCCACACGTCCGCTCCGTCCCCACTGGGATTCCAACGATTGTGATAAAACACTTCCACGCTGGGATTGCTGACACTGGCAATGCACATTTGCCCTTCCCCTTCCCGGAGAGCGTCGTGGGGTTGCACCCGATTAAATAAACAGCCGACCCGGAAACCATCCTGGATCCACTGGTTAAAATTGCCCGTACTGTCGCCCCAGCGGGGTTGATATTCATACTCAGGGCTACCATCGTCCCGCAGTTTGACAGTGGGGGATTTGATGGCATTGGTAAACCAACCCACGGTGTTCTGCCAGGTGAGCATAATGCTCAGGGTGATGGTTTTATCGGTGGGGTTATGGACAGTCCAGTCAAAAATGGCGAGGGGATAGCTACTTTCTTGGTAATTGCCGCCCCACACCGGGGAAAACTGTTCACAGATTAATTCACTTTTAAAAACGCCCTGATACTCGTTCCAACTGCGGGGATAGAGGGCGCTGTATCGCCCTTTCTCGTTGGGATACCATTGCCAACGGCCTAGACTCCCATCCTCCGGGGCTTCGGTGGCCATGGCATAGGCTTGGGCTTCTTCCCCTGCCACCTGTTCGTAAATACTAAACTGACAGGCAGGCAAATTTTTAAAAACGTGGTTACCCCCGTCCAGATGCCAGAGGTTAAACTTGCCCGTCGGCGATCGCCCAATGCAACCGGCCCCAAACCCCCCTAGGGGCATGCCATGGTCCGGGCCATCGTCAAGGTTACTAGCGTAGCGGACAGTGTAGGGCTTTTCCCAATCCTTACCAATGGGTCGTTGCCAAGCGCAGGAAGGAATTTCGGGTTTCTGGACTAACAGGGACATTAGGGGCAGGGACGATGGATTGGTTTAGTTGACTGTCTGCATCATGGTAGTCGAACAAGGGGAATGGGGGAAGGTATGGCTTTTTGTGGCCAAAACTAAGGAATAGTCTTTCTGAGTTCCCCATTGAAAAGGCGATCGCCAAAAGATAAATAAGCCATATTCCGGCGAATGACCATTTCAACCCTTAATTATTTTGGTTAGCAACGAATTTATTAACCAGTTCAACATCAATATCTAATTCCTTGGCAATTTCGGCGATCGTCAGGCCTAATTTCTTCAGCAAGGGTATGGTTTCCAGTTTTGCTTCCAGCCGACCTTCTAGTTTCCCTTCCAGTTTGCCCTCTAATTTGCCTTTGAGTAAGCCTCGTTGTTCCCCTTCCCGTAAGATTTCTTGATAGACAGCAGATTCCTTCATGATTTCACTCCTTAAAATTGTTCTAATAAGCTCAGGGGCCAGCAGAATTCCTCCAAAAACCGAGGTTGCTGCCATAAGATTTGCCTTAACTCGATTATCCTCAATCTGATCCAGTGCAGTCGCCACTTCCCTTAATTTTAATGCGGGGTCAGAGGTCTGGGTCAATACCGCTAGGGGCAATAGTCCTGGACTTTGGAGAAATGCTTCCGATGGCTGCTCCCAGAGCCGAATCGATTGATAACGGTGCAAAGTCTCCCCTACCTGAAAACTATCCTGATAAACCAAGTCATTACTACTACGTTTTAGGTAGATGACAAATTGGTGCATCGTCTTCTGGGGAAAACGACGATATACCCTCACCCGATAGTCCAGCATCCGAAAACCCATGGTGGGGTCAGGCTCCGTTTGGAATTCCAGATGTAACACTAAGTCTTCCGATTGCTCCAAAATCAGGGAATCAGCCCGAATTGGCTCCAAAGATAGTTCCGTCGGACTGAGCTTGGTCAATTTGATTGGTCGTCCCAACAACCACGCGGCATAGTCTTCGGAAAATGATTCGGCGAGGAATTTACAGAGATTATCAAACATACCGAAATTTTACTGGCGATCGCCATTGGAGAAAAAGATCCAGTAATTCGGTATGACGATAACCGGCTGCGCATTATGGGTGCTGATTGGCGGGAAAGTATAACCGGCTAAAGCCCGGCTTTCTGTGGGGTCTATATTTGATGGCACCGTGGATTACCACCGTTGCATTGAGGGTGTTGCAGGCGATCGCCGGATCGTCAACGCATTCCGCCAGAAACACTGCCCCAAAGCCGCCAGTGCCCAGTAAAGACTGTAGGACATACCGCCCGCCCAGACACTTTTGCTCTAAACCTCTCCAGGACGACAAAAACATAGGCTTTCAGATAATTCCATTAATTGCTTGACTATTATTAGAGTTAGAATTCCTAGGTAATTGTCCCTTTTTGGAGAAGTATGCCGCAATCGGAATCAAACATTGCCCTGCTAATTGATGCGGATAATGCCCCTGCGTCCAAAATTGAGGCGATCGTATCGGAAATTGCCAAGTATGGAGTGGCCAATATTCGTAAAGCCTATGGCAACTGGAAAAGCCCTAACCTAAAAGCCTGGGAAGAGTGTTTACATGAATATGCCATTCGTCCCGTGCAACAGTTTGATTACACCAAGGGTAAAAATGCCACTGATGCTGCCATGATTATTGATGCCATGGATTTACTCTATACCCAGCGGTTAGATGCTTTTGCCATTGTATCAAGTGATTGTGACTTTACCCCCTTAGTGATGCGAATTTTGACCAATGGACTCAAGGTTTATGGATTTGGTGAGAAAAAAACGCCTTTGCCCTTTGTTTATGCTTGTTCAACATTTTTATACCTAGAAAGTATTGATCAAATTGAAAATTCTGAAGGGGCCCTCCAAAATTCCACCAGTGTTAAAAAAACTGGGAAGGAATTGAAACAGGACGCAAAATTAATTAGTTTACTCAGGAGTGCTATTTCCAGCACCATTGATGACGATGGCTGGTCAAGCTTAGCGGAAATCGGTGGCCACATTAAAAATCAGGCATCCTTTGACTCCCGCAACTATGGTTACGCCAAACTAAGTAGTTTGTTTGAAGCGATCGACCTATTTGAAATTGAGCGCAAAAATAGGGCAATTTACGTCAGGAACAAGCAGAAAAAATCTGCTCCATTCAAATCATAATTCTAGGGCTCACCATCGCAGAAATATTTCAATATCCTATTGGACGGAAACTAGCCATCGTTGCTAATCTAGACAGAGAAGAATCGAGCAGCATAGTCAATATTACAATAACCTTGACGACCCGCCGGGGCACATCTTCCCCTTGCAAGGTTAATTCTCAAAAATAGAAGATGTACCAAAAAAATTAGTGGCTAGGTCAATTGATCAATGGTTAAAGTTTGGTATGGCTACCATCACAGTAGGGGGGATTATCTGTGTGTTTACAAAGGCAGAGAGTGACTTTTTGGGATTCCTCCAGGGTGAACTTTTTCGGAGTAAAACCCGTACCTTTATGGCTGCCATCGCAGAAAGGTTGATTGGCAGACTTGCCACAGGCACACCAATAATAGTCTCCTGCTTCAAGCTCCATAACGATGGGTTTTGTATCTGCAACTGTTGGTTCAGTCATTATTTTCTCCTCTCAGGATGTTAGTGAAATTGGCTAAAGTTGACAAAACTAAGGTAAGTCAAACAGCAAAAATTCCGTTGCCCCTTCTTGGCCAGTAAAGGTGATGGTTTGCTCTCCGCTAATGCCTGCTCCATCCCCGGTTTTGAAGGTTTTCCCATTTAATGTCAGATGACCTCGGACAATCTGTAGCCAAGCCTGACGGTTCGATAGGCTGTAGCTAATCGTTTCCCCCTTTCCTAGGACCGAGGCGTAAACGTAAGCATCTTGGTGGATGGTGACGGAACCATCTCGGCCATCGGGGGATGCCACTAGTCGTAATTTGCCCTGTTTGTCCTCGGTGGAAAAAAACTTTTGCTCATAACTGGGTTCCACCCCCAATTGGTTGGGAGTGATCCAAATTTGCAATAGATGAACAGACTGGTCGGGGGAGGGATTAAATTCGCTATGGAGAATACCGGTGCCGGCACTCATGCGCTGCACATCCCCATGACGGATAATTGAACCATTGCCAATGCTGTCCTGATGTTTTAGTTCCCCTTCCAAGACATAGGTAATAATTTCCATGTCTTGATGGCCATGGGTGGCAAAACCCTTACCAGGGGCGATGTAGTCTTCGTTAATGACCCGCAGGTTAGAGAAATTTATGTGGGCGGGGTCATAGTAATGGGAAAAGGAAAAGCTGAAATAACTATCTAGCCAGTCGAGTTTGCCACGACCCCGGGCTTCGGAGGGGCGGAGTGTGATCATGGTGACCTCCGTTATTTTTGTCGGTTGAGGTTTGTGACCTTGGTTCCCATTCTAGTTTGCATCTCCAATAAAGACAATATGCTAATTTAAATGCAGATTGTATCTAGAATAGGGACAATAAGGAAATCAATGGACAAACTTGAAAGTATTTATGCCTTTACCCAGGTGGTGCGGGAGGGCAGTTTTGCGGCGGCGGCGAGGAAAATGAATTTGGGGCGATCGGCAGTGAATAAGATGGTAATTGCCCTAGAAAATGAACTTAAAATACAGCTTCTCCACCGCAGTACCCGTAAAGTTACCCTTACTCCCACAGGGCTAGCCTTTTATGAAAAATCGGTGCAAATTTTGGCAGATTTGGAGGAGGCGGAATTGTCAGTGTCCCAACTCCATGGGGAACCGAAGGGTCTGTTGCGGATTAATGCGCCCATGACCTTTGGCACTATGTACGTTGCGCCGCTGGTGGCGAAGTTTATGGCTTTACATTCCCAAGTAGAAGTCCAGTTAACTTTGGAGGATCGATTTGTGGATGCGATTGCCGAGGGATACGACCTCTTAATTCGCATTGCCCAACCGATGGCATCGGCTAGTTTGATTTCCCAGCCCTTGTGCCAGACTAAGTTACTGCTTTGTGCGTCACCGGAATATTTAGCTCGATCAGGTATGCCTGAAACTCCGGGGGATTTGAAAAACCATAATTGCTTGCTCTATGGTTATTTCAGCACGGGCAGTCAGTGGCGGTTGCTCAATCAAGGGGGGGAAGAAATCGTATCGGTCTCCGGTAGTTTTTGCTCCAATAATGGGGAGGCTTTGGCGATCGCCGTGGCCCAGGGTTTGGGCATTGCGCTGTTGCCCCAGTTTATTGTCCAACCCTATTTGGAAGCGGGAAAAATGCAGGTCATCTTGCCGGACTATTGCCTACGGGAATTAACTGTTTCCATGGTTTATCCGGTTAACCGCCACCTGGCCACCAAAGTTAAACTCTTTACTGAGTTTCTCAAAACCCACTACCGCAAATAGGCAATGGTTACTCCCGATCCCCCTTCATTCTGGGGCGCTAGGGCATAACTTTTCACCAGGGGATGGTGTGACAAGTATTCCTGCACCCCTTGGCGTAATTTGCCGGTGCCTTTGCCATGGATAATCCACAATACTCCGGAATCTAAGGCTTGGTTCAGGGCCTTTTCCACCCGAGATTCGGCTCGTTCTAGGCGATCGCCACGGCAATCTAGGGTATTTTTTTCTGTCCGCACCACCGCCAGGGGGGATTTAGCTTCCGTTGCTTGGGGCCCAGCTTTAACTTTTTTCGGTGTCGGTTCCGGCTTGGGGGGAGGTTCCACCTTTTTGCCGTCGAGGGATTCAATGTCTGCCATGGGCACAGTCATTTTCATCAGACCGAGGGTGACGTTAACGGTTTGGGCAGCGCCATTGACCTGGGTCACTTCCGCAGTTTGGCCAAAGCTGGGAATACGAATTCTTTCCCCCACCATGGGCTGATAACCCAAGGGTTTAATGGCCACCATGGCCTTTTGCTCAGCTTGGATTTCCCCCAGGGCCTCTGTGGCTCGTTGGGCCTTTTGGGCGCTGGGTTTACCCCGTTGTAGTTGGCGGATAACTTTGGCGATTTCTTCCTTGGCAGCGGCGATCGCCTGTTGCACTTCCTGGTCTTGGTAGGACTTTAATTCCCTTTCCCTGGCCTGCAGACTAGCCGCTTTTTGGGAAACCTGTTCATAAAAGATTTCCGTTTCTTGGAGTAATTTTTGGGCATTGGCCGCCTTTTGTTCCTGTTCCCGCCGCTGACTTTCCAACCCGGCAATGACTTGGTTAATGTCTTCAGAAAAACCGCCTAATTTGTCCTTAGCCTCTTCAACTATGGCCAGGGGCAATCCCAAACGTTGGGCGATCGCCAGGGCATTGGAGCGGCCGGGAATGCCCCAAAGTAAACGGTAGGTGGGGCTAAGACTTTGGTCATCAAATTCCACCGACGCATTTTCAAAGCGGGCATCTTGATATTTCAGCGCCTTCAGTTCCCCGTAATGGGTGGTGGCCACCGTTAAACAGGGCTGGTCGGCCAAGTGACGCAATAGGGCGATCGCCAGGGCACTGCCTTCGGTGGGATCGGTGCCGGCCCCCACTTCATCCAGCAAAACTAAGGAAGGGGACACAACCTGGGCTGGGGATTCAATTGCCTGGTCAACATCATCCGATTGATGGGGAAGAGCCTGCAAAATGCGGATAATGCGGCAAATATGCCCCGAAAAGGTGGAAAGATTCTGTTGCAAAGACTGCTCATCCCCAATATCTGCCAATATCTGGGCAAACCAAGGTAATTCCACCGGCTCCTTGGCGGGAATATATAGCCCCACTTTGGCCATCAGGGCAATTAAGCCCAGGGTTTTGAGAGTAACGGTTTTTCCCCCCGTATTGGGCCCCGTAATGGCAATGACCCGAATTTGGGCATCAATGGTCAACGTGATAGGGACCACCGCTGGTCCCCCTTCCTTTTCCGCTTGCCAATGGAGCAGGGGATGGCGTAACTGTCGTAATGTAATTGGTTTGTTATCCCCTGGAGTTAACCATTGGGGGGGATGGGCCCCCAGCCAGAAACTATAACGAACCCTGGCCGTAGCTAAATCCAAGCGGGTGGCGATCGCCAACAGATGTTCCAAATCCGGCAACACTTCCAGCACTTGGTCACTGAGTTGCCTTAAAATCCGTTCTTCTTCCGTTTGCTCTTGGCGACGGGTTTGCCGTAGCTTATTGCCCAATTCCACAATGGCTTGAGGCTCCACATAAAGGGTGTTACCACTGGCGGAACTATCGTGGACAATACCGGGCATTTGTTCTTTGTAACCCGCTTTGATGGGTAAAACAAATCTGTCCCCCCGTTGGGTAATCACCGCCTCCTGGAGGGCATTGCCCTGGCGCTGGATAATTTTTTGCAGTTTTTGCTGGATTTGCTCCCGTATGGCTTTTAATTTTTGACGAATTTCCCCTAATTTAGGGCTGGCCCGCTCCGCCACTTTGCCATCTTCCCCAAGGCAATGGTGGATGGCCTGTTCCAACTCCGGCAGGGTTCTTACTTCTGCCACCAAGGTTTGCAAAATTTCCAGGTCATCCCGTTCTTCAATGACCCGTCGCAATCTTCTCACCCCGGCCAAGGTGCTGGCGATCGCCAACAGTTCCAGCCCCGTGGTCAAGCCGCCCCGTTCTACTCGGGCTAACGGTTCAGTGATATCGGCAATGCCTTTAAAATGCCAGTTGCTCTCCGGGGAATTTTCAATCAGCTCCACCGCCTGGGTCTGGGCCAGCAAGGCCTGACTTTCTTGCCATTGGTCGGGAGGCAACAAATAGCGGGCGGCGATCGCCCCCAGGGGAGTTTGGGTAAAAGTGGACAAATGCTGACAGAGCCTCGGCCATTCCAACAGGGCTAAGGTCTCCTCTGCAATGGTTAAATTGATGGAATCACTCACTCTTTATTTCTTAAGACATACTAATCTATTAACTTTCCGGGGTATCCTCAGCCAAATCCACTAGCACTATGGTGATATTGTCTGAGCCACCGGCATTTTTGGCTTCTTCAATTAATTGGGCGGCCTGCTGATCACAATCCCCTTGACTGGCGAGGATTTTTTCAATCAGATTATCGGGCACTTCCTCCGTTAAGCCATCGCTACACATCAGAAAAGTGTCCCCCGGTTGGGCATCCAGGGCTTCCACCTCGATAAAATTCAAATCCTGCCGCCCCAAACATTGAAACAGCACATGACGCCAGGGATGGGCTTTGGCCTGGGTAGGGTCAATGTCCCCCATTTTTAGGGCCCTGGCCACCCAGGTGTGGTCCTCCGTTACCCGCTCCAATTGCTGATTCCGCAAACGATACAGGCGAGAATCCCCCACATGGGCCCGCCAAGCGCCATCGTCCCTAAAGGCAATTAACACTGCGGTGGTGCCCATATCCCGCCGTTCCAGGTTGATTTTTTGGTCTTCGAGAATACCCTCGTTAGCATCCATCAGGGCATCCCTGAGCAATTGTTCCGAGGTAATCTCCGATCGCCAATAGGTGTCTAAGTAATCCCGCACCCTTTCCACCGCAATGCGACTAGCCTCTTCTCCGCCGGCGTGTCCCCCCATGCCATCGGCCACAATGTAGAATCGTCCCTCCGGATCAAGGTAAAAATTATCCTGATTGTACTGACGAACCAGACCGGGATCCGTTTGCCCCGTGGAACTACTACTAACAACTGATAAATTCACTTCTGTCACAGGCCTTAGAAAATTGGATTAGTTTTGGTTGGCAGAGAGAGAGTGCTTGTCTTTTAAAACATCCGGTCTTGTCTTTCCAGGCGTTTTAATAATCGCCAGAGGGCAAAGGCTGGCACCAATGATATTAATAACACAACCGCCGCCGCTACAAAATAATTATTTACAAACAATAGCGTGGCCGACAACACCAAAGCACAGGTAAATAAAACATAGTTGGTGCCCATTTGCATGGTACCCATTCGTCGCAGGAGGCGATCGGTTTCTGTGGATCTAACCCGGACTCGGATATCTCCCCGGTCTAGGCGATCGAGGCTGTCTTCAATGCGCCTGGGTAACCCCAGGGCACTGTTGCCCACTTGCACCGCCTGGCGACCCAGTTCATCCATGATGTTACTGGCGGGGTTAAAACCATTGGAATTGTTCATAATTTGGAGAGCGAAGGGTTGGGCCACAGCCATGAAATTGAAATCCGGATCTAATCCTTTCCCCACTCCCTCCAGGGTCGAAAAAGCTCGCATCACAAAGGTGAAAGTGGCGGGAAAACGGAAAGGCTGATCGTAGGCAATTTCGTAAAGGTCGTCACTAATTTTAGTAATGGACTGTTCTTCAAAGGGTTTATCCATGAAGTTGTCCAATAAAAATTGCACCGATCGCCGGATGGGCCCCATATCTTCCGTTTCCTTGAGGGCTCCCAGGGCAACTAGAGAATTGACAATGCGCTCGGCATTTTTTTCCGCCACCCCAAACAGGGTATCCATGAGTTTGTTTTTTGTGTCCGGGGTGATTTCCCCCATCATGCCAAAGTCATAGAAAATCAGGGCTCCAGCTTCGGGGCTCACCGCCAAGTTACCAGGGTGGGGATCGGCGTGGAAAAAGCCATGGTTTAACAATTGGAACAGGTAGGCTCGGGCACCCAGTTGGGCTAGCTCTTTTCGTTCTAACCCCGCCGCTTCTAGGGCATCGTAATGGCTAATTTTAATGCCGGGCAAGTATTCCAACGTCAAAATTTGGGTGGAGGTGTAGCGCCAATAGACCCGGGGCACCTTAACCCAATCTTCCCCCCGGAAATTACGCCGAAAGGTGTCAGCACTGCGCCCTTCCCGGAGATAATCCGTCTCCTGCCAGAGAATTTTGCAACATTCGTCATAAATCCCGTTCCAGTCCCGCCCCCGGCCCCATTTGGGATGATTTTGGAAATATTGGGCAATTTTTTTCAGGATGGCCAGGTCAATGGTAAATAGTTTTTTCAGCCCTGGCCGTTGCACTTTCACCACCACATCTTCGCCCGTATGTAACTGGGCCTTATGCACCTGCCCTAAACTAGCCGCCGCCAGGGGCACGGGGTCAAAACTACGGTAGAGAGTGGTGATCGGTTTACCTAATTCCCCTTCGATAATGCTGGCGGCCTGTTCGTAGCTAAAGGCGGGCACTTCGTCTTGTAGTTTGGAAAGTTCCTCTACATATTCCGTCGGAAACAGGTCGGAACGGGTGGAAAATAGCTGGCCCACTTTAATGAAAGTGGGGCCAAGGCTGAGGAGATTTTCCCGAATCCATTTGGCCTGACGCCGCTGCCGTTGCTGGAGTTTTTCTTCCGTGTAGCCCCCGGCATAGCTCCATTTTTTGCCGTTTAACCAAAATTGATACAGCAAAGTCAGCACAAAGCCCCAAATGTCAATGCGCCGCCGGGTGATGGAATAGTTACCCCGATTCCAACGATACCGACCCTCTGCTTCTAGGGGCGATCGCCGTTGAGGAGGTGGGGAATTGGAATAGGATGCTGTGGGCTCAAGCTTAGTGGATAGGGCAGACACACTGATATTAAGAAAGGGCTAAATGGAAGATAGACAAGCGAACAAAAGTCAGACTTCGGAAACTGAGGATTCCTTTTCTTCAGACTCAGGGGAAAAATTAGGGGTTACATAGGTGCGACCACTGGTAGCTTCCCTCCGTTTTATATCTTCGTACATTGCCTGTAAATCATGGTTAAATGACTCGGAGTAGGCTCGACGAATTCTGTGAATTTCTTCAACTATTTCATCCTTAAACATGGCTAATCTCCTAGAAGTTCATAGGGGGTACATAATATTGGTAGCTTGAAGCCAAAATCGCCACTTATTTGCGCCAACTTTTTTTGAATTTGAGCATTGGCAATATGCTTACAATTCCATGTTAGTAGGTAGTCAAGGCGCTGAACTGAAGCAATGGCAATATGAAGAGCATCAACATCAGCATCTGGAGGCAGGCTACTTTGGTTCAAAAACTTTATGGCTAGATCTGTAGCAGATTGCGTGGCAGGTAACAGGGTTATTCCCTTAAGTAATTTCAACCGCTCTGAGGCCGTTTCAGGGTCCCCTTTAGAAACTTTTTCCACCACAAACTCAGAAGCATAAAGGCTAAAATCCGCTCTTTTTAGGCTCCACCATTCCCTGGTCACCCCTACGTTGGCCACCAAAATTAAATTCTGACTGGGCCTCGCAGTCAGGTAGCCAAAAATACTGGTTTCTAGGTAAACAGTTTCAGCCATGAAAGTTTGGTTAACCCTGGCTATCCCGGTAGGTTTTCAACTCAGACTTCAAGCTGGCAATTTCCGCCCGCAGTTTATCTAATGTTTCTTGCAACTCGTCAGCGGTTACGGGGCCATCCACCGTGGCGATCGCCGCCCCTTCCTGGGTGACATCATTGGCCGCCCGGGACTGTACTTCGGTGATGAACTGCCGGAGGTTTTCCCGTTGTTCCGCATCAAACTTGCCCAACTCACTCAGGGCATTGGTGACGCCGTCTTCTACCTTTTCGCTGAGGACTTCGGCAAAGGCACGGCCGAGAAAAAAGGCCTGGAGGACTTGGTTTTGCATGGACTTTTTCTATGGTTGCATTTGTAAAGAATTATAACGTGCCCCACCCTGATTCTCATCCTCCCCCTGGGAATCTAAGTTCCAGTCCGGTTGGGGAGGGAAACCTTGCTCAGACCGGAACATTCCGCCGCCGTCCTGGGGTTCCGTAGGCACTGTAGGATCTGCATCTGTCACTACCCTAGGGGGAGCCGACCGTAGAGCCATGCCAAAGCCCATGCCTGCCGCCAACATAATACCCGCCGTGAACACAAGGGTTTGCCACAGGGGATGGGGAGCAAAAATACGCATACTATGAAGTTAACTATTTGCTAACTGTAAACAAAGGGTCAGCCTAGGCATCGGGGAAGGTGTTTTCAAAATCTTCGATCAAGTCATCTAATTCCGCCAAAGCTTGGGAAACGTCCAGGGAAAGGATGCCTAAGTTAGGTTGCTCCGCCAGGTCTTCGAGGAATTTACGCTTTTGTTTGATGGTCAGGATGCTTTCTTGCAAAGTAGTTTTATCCAGCATGGTGATTAAGGAAATTTAAGGGGTCACCTTTGATTTATAGCCCTTTTCAGCCGGGCTAACAATGGTGATATTCCCCCATCACCAGCGAATGCGGGGATCCACCAGTTGGTAAATTAAGTCCGCCAGGCTACTGAAAAAGACAATTAAAACCGCATAGAGAAAGGTTACTGCCATCACCACCGGGGTGTCACTGCGGTAAATGGATTCAATGAGCAACGCCCCAATGCCGGGTACCCGGAAAACCTGTTCCGTTACCAGGGCTCCGGTAAAAATGGTGGGTACATCCAAGGCAATCAGAGTGATTAGGGGTAAGGACGCGTTTTTCAAGAGGTGATTTTTGAGCATTCCCCAGGTACCCAAACCCTTGGCGTAGGCAGTGCGAATGTAGTTTTGGGGCAATTCTTCCAAGACCGCTGAGCGCACAAACCGGAGAATTACCGCCGACTGATAAAACACTAACACCGCCACCGGCATCAACAACTGGCGAATTTGTTCCCCCAAGCTGGCCATGCTATTCACTGCCAGGGTACTGTCGTAGATGAAGGGGAGCCACCCCAGTTGCACACTAAAAATGAGAATGAATAACAGCCCCGTTAAAAAAGTGGGTAGGGAAAAGCCCATCAAACTAATGCCGCTAATCAGAGGTTCCCACCATCGCCCCCGATAAATTGCCGCTGTCACCCCCAAAGGAATGGCGATCGCCAAACTAATCAGGTAGGCAGTACCCATTAGCCAGAGGGTAGTGGGGAGTCGTTGGCCAATTAAATCCATGACGGGACTACGACTGGTGAAGGAATAGCCCAAATCCCCCTGCAAAAGACTCCAGAGCCATTTTAAATAACGGATCGGTAACGGTTGATCCAGCCCTAAACTGCGGCGCAAATTGTCCCGCACTTCCTGAGAAATGGAAGGATTGGTGGCTAATTCCCCCAGGGGATTACCGGGAGCGAGGGCTAGCAAACTGAAAATTACTAAACTAATGCCCAACAGGGTAATGACGGCGATCGCCAAACGTTTGCAGATGAGGCCAACGGCGGGGGGCAAAGGGGGCATAGGCATGGACCACAAAGGAGAGCGCCAGTTTAATTAAGCACAAAAGGGGGATTTTTTTCCGTCACTGACAGCTTAGACTTTTGTGATAGGCTATGCGGAATAAATCAATCTAAGCTTAATTTTTCAGGGGATTGCCATGCGTGTGGGGCTGTTATTTGGTGGGTGTTCTGGGGAGCATGAAGTCTCGATCAAATCCGCCCAGGCGATCGCCAAAGCATTGGCCAACGGCGATAACCAAACAAAATACCAAGTAACCCCTTTTTACATTCAAAAAAATGGCGTTTGGCTAGGGCCGGAAGCTTCCCAGAATGTACTAAGTCAAGGTCTTCCCCTAGGCGATCAACCCGTTACGCCCCAACAACGATGGCAATTTCCCTCCGCAGCAGCCCAAATGGATGTGTGGTTCCCCATTTTGCATGGCCCCAACGGCGAAGATGGCACTGTGCAGGGACTATTTAGTTTGATGCAAGTGCCCTATGTGGGCAGTGGGGTGCTGGGCTCCTGTGTGGGCATGGATAAATTGGCCATGAAAATGGTTTTTGAACAGGCGGGCTTGCCCCAGGTGAATTACATGGGGGTGGAACGGGGGGAAGTTTGGTCTAATCCCTGTGTTTTTCCCGCCCTATGCGACAAAATCGAAGCCCAGGTGGGCTATCCCTGTTTTGTTAAGCCGGCTAATTTAGGTTCCTCCGTCGGCATTGCCAAAGTCCGTAATCGCACCGAATTGGAAGTGGCCCTGGATAACGCCGCCAGTTACGATCGCCGCATCATTGTGGAAGCAGGTTTAATGGATATCCGGGAAGTGGAATGTGCGGTGTTGGGCAACGAAAATCCCCAGGCCTCAGTGATTGGCGAAATTACCTACGACAGTGACTTTTACGACTATGAAACTAAATACACCCATGGGCGCTCGCAAATGCACATCCCGGCCGATTTACCTCCGGAGGTGGTGAGTAAAATTCAGACCATGGCCATCCAGGCCTTTAAAGCCATTGACGCCGCTGGTTTGGGAAGGTTGGACTTTTTTTATCAACCGGCCACAGGGCACATTGTGATCAACGAAATTAACACCCTGCCCGGTTTTACCGCTTTTAGTATGTATCCCGAACTATGGCGAGCTTCTGGGGTAGAATTTCCTAGCTTAGTGGATCGATTATTGCAGTTGGCATTGGATTACCACGGCCGCTCCAGTCACGCATAGATTGGTTGCCGGTAATCCGTCGGAATCACCGCTTACTATCCGCTAAAAAACGAAACGAAATTTTTCACCTCCAAAGCTTTATTTGTCATCAGTATGGCCCGTTTGTCCCAGGAATTGCAGGATTACTTTTTTAAGGAAGACCGTGGCCCAACGGTGAACCTGGCCCAGGTTTTGGCGATCGCCAAGGAGAAAATTTTTGGCATTGTCTTGGTTATTCTTTCTCTGCCCTCTGCTCTGCCTCTACCAGCCCCCGGTTACTCCACCCCCTTTGGGGTACTAATTTTTCTGGTGGCAATCCAACTTATCGCCGGTCGTCAGCAGTTATGGTTACCCCTGTCCTGGCAAAGCAAAACCATTAAAACCAGCAAAGCCCAAGGCATTGTCAAAGCCGGTGTGCCGTGGTTGAAAAGATTAGAGGCGATCGCCCACCCCCGCTTACCCTTCGTTTGTCAAAGTCGGCTGGGTCGAGTGCTCATGGGCATTACCATTGGCTCCATGGCCATTTCCATGATGATTCCCATTCCGGGCACCAATACCCTACCGGCCATGACTATTTTCATCACTGGTTTTGGTCTGCAGGAGGACGACGGTTTAATCACTGGGGCGGGGATGATCTTTTCCGTTTTGATTGGAGTGCTAATGGTGTCCGTGATTTATGTTTTCTTCAATGGCGGCATCACCATGATCGACATCATCAAAGACTGGCTAAAAATGCAACTGGGGGGAGCGTGAAAAGGTTGGAAAGATAAGGCTAGAAACTTTTTTAATACTCCCCCTACGTCTCCAAACTTGGGGGAAAACTAGAGAAAATGCCTCCAGCATCGCCGAGACTTTAGTAAGTCAATGTAGAAGGCAAACTAAAACTTAGGCCTTTTCTAAGGGAGCCATGGTCAAACCTTCCCGCCGTAGTTGTTGATGGTACAATTCCGCCTGTTCCTGGGGCCCCACCCACACCACAGCTAAACCATCGAAGTGTACTTGATTGGTCAATTCCCAAGCCCGATCGCCAGTCATGCCGGGGATATATTTGATCAAACAATCGGACACATGCTGGAAAGTGTTGAAATCGTCGTTCAGGACAATTACCTTAAAGTTGGGATAGGTTTTGCGGACTGTGCTAGTTAGGCGATCGGGGGTGCTGGTGGCGGCGTTGCTAATCACGACAGTAATCCGGTTGCTGAGACTGATAATCAAATTTTATCCTGACCCCATTGCTCCCTTGCTAGGGGCCTGTTAGTGGGGTTTAAATTTATTTCCTCAATCTCCCCATAATGGGGAATTTTGAGCTAGTTTTCCTCCAAACCTGTGGGGTGAGCAAGTTTTGCAAACCTACTCTAGGATCTTTTCTAGTCTTCCCCACCCGTCCCAGGACATTAATGGCAACGGTATGACAGCTACATCCCCTCGGCCCACTTTGGTGATCGGTTACGGCAACACCCTGCGGGGGGACGATGGCGTGGGGCGTTACCTAGCGGAGGAAATTGCTCAAAAGAATTGGCCCCATTGTCGGGTTATTTCCACCCACCAACTGACGCCGGAATTGGCCGAGGCGATCGCCGCTGTGGAGCAGGTAATTTTCATCGACGCCCAATGGCACCAAGACCAAAGTTCACCATTGGTGCAATGCCAACCGTTGTATTTGCCGCCGCCGGAGCAAATATCTGGGGAATTGGGACACCGGGGCAGTCCGCTGGAGTTGATGGCCCTAGCCAAAATCCTCTACGGCGTTGAGGTGCAGGCTTGGTGGATATTGATTCCGGCCTTTACCTTTGACTATGGGGAAACCTTATCCCCCCTGACCGCCATGGCCCAAGCTGAAGCCTTAGCCAAGATCCGCCCCTTGGTACTGGGGGAAATATAAAGCCAGGGGAAACTCGGAATTGAAGAGTTAGGCTTCTACGGCCACAGCTTTAGCTTTTTTCTCTTTTTCTGGTTTTTCTGGGGTGAGCTTAATGCTCAAAAAGCGCATCACATTGTCGTTAAGACGCATATCCCGCTCAATTAAAGCAATCTGCTGGCCCTCACCGTTGAAGTTAAACAAAACATAGATGCCATCGTTGAAGCGACGGATTTGGTAGGCGAGGCGACGTTTGCCCCAGACTTTGACCGAAACCTCTTCGGCGGCGTTGTTGGTCAAAAATTCTTGGTATTTGGTAACTTCTTGGCTGACCCGTTCTTCGTTGAGGTCGGGACGGAGAATTACCATCAGTTCGTAACTATTCACAAGCACATGACTCCTTATGGACTTTAGGGCTTAAACTCAGGCGTGGAGCAGCGACCACCATAGTCAGCATTGGCCAGTCCCCACCGGGAGAACCGTCACCACCGCTAAACCCATGGCTAGCTGACACCAAAGTTTGAGTAAAAGCAAGGATCTTTTATCATACTCGTTAGGGTGGCCGGGGAGCTAGGGGTCAATGTCACAGTTAAACCCTAACCACTAGCCTATCCGTGGACTCACATCCTGCTCCAGCTTTGACTTTAGACAAAAGTTGAGCATTGGCTGTCCCCCTAATCACTTTCTTTGACACCACTATGGTCCAACGCTACGTTCGTATCCAGGCTGACTCTGGCACCGTCCATTATGGTTTGTTCCAATTGGATCACAGTGTGATTTTGTTAAGTGCGGCACCTTGGTTGGGGGGTCAAGCCCTAGATACGGCTGTCAGTGAAGGGGATTACCACTTATTGGCTCCCTGTGAGCCTTCTAAAATTGTGGCGGTGGGGCGCAATTACCGGGCCCATGCGGCAGAATTGGGTAACGATGTGCCAACGGAACCTCTCTTGTTTTTCAAACCTCCTTCGGCGATCGCCGCTGACCAGGAAGCTATTGTTTACCCTCCCCAATCCCAACGGGTGGACTATGAAGGGGAATTGGCCGTCATTATTGGCAAACAGGTGAAAAACATTAGCGAAGAAGAAGCGGTTAGTGCCATTTGGGGCTACACCATTGCCAACGATATTACGGCCAGGGATTTGCAGCGACAGGATTCCCAATGGACGAGGGCAAAGGGCTTTGATGGTTTTTGTCCCCTGGGGCCCTGGGTGGTGCGCCACATTGATCCGGAGGCCCATCTGGAAACCATCGTTAATGATGAGGAAACTCCCCGGCAAGCCACGGCCATCAGCGATATGGTGTTTGCGCCCCCCGTATTGGTGAGCTACATTTCCCAGGTGATGACCCTGTACCCAGGCGACGTAATTTTGACCGGTACTCCAGAGGGCATTAGTTCTCTCCAGATAGGAGACAAAGTAGAGGTGGAAATTGAGGGCATTGGCAATTTAACCAATACCATCATTGCGCCCCCTTTACCTGCCCCAGAGTTACTGGAAACGGTGGAGTTGGAAGCCGATGGCTAACTATTAACTGCCCGCCGTTCCTGTCCCCTGTTGACCGAAAATTTTTCCCTGTCCATGAGTGAACCCAACCTTAACCCCGCCTACACCCTCGACCAGGCGATCGCCAATTTACAACAAACAGAAGATACCAGTGCCCGATACTATGCGGCCTGGTGGATTGGCCGTTTTCGGGCCGCCCAACCGGAAACCATTGCCGCTTTGTTAGTAGCCCTGGAAGATGAGACTGATCGCTCCCCGGACGGTGGTTATCCCCTGCGACGCAATGCAGCTAAAGCCTTAGGAAAATTAGGCGATCGCCAGGTGGTGCCGTCCTTGATCAAAGCATTGGACTGTGAAGATTACTATGTGCGGGAGTCCGCGGCCCAGGCGTTGGAAGGTTTAGGGGATAACCGGGCCATTGACCCTCTGATGGCCAAATTAACCGGAGGGCTAGAAAAGGCCCAGCTTGTGGAAGGTAAACCCCATTTAGCCCAACCCTACGAGGCCATTATTGAAGCCTTAGGTGCTCTCTGTGCCATTGAATCCATTGATTTAATTAAGCCGTTTTTAGATCATTTTTCCCCGAAAGTTCAATACGCCGCCGCCCGAGCCCTATTCCAGTTAACTGGGGATAACCACTACGGTGATCTTCTCATTACCGCTCTAGGGGGAGCAGAACTACAACTACGGCGTTCCGCCATGATGGATTTAGGCGCCACTGGCTATTTATCCGGTGCCCAGGCGATCGCCAAAGCCTTTGCAGAAAATAGTCTCAAGTTAATTGCCCTGCGAGACCTGTGGGCTGCCCATCAGCAAAAGCAAGAATGCTCTGAGTCCAAGGCGCTC
Organism: Synechocystis sp. FACHB-383; assembly: GCF_014698605.1. NCBI lineage: Bacteria > Bacillati > Cyanobacteriota > Cyanophyceae > Synechococcales > Merismopediaceae > Synechocystis > Synechocystis sp. FACHB-383. Next base: position 67,992 of record NZ_JACJTJ010000058.1, read on the forward strand.
AGTCCAGCCAGCAGAGAAATTCTAAATTTAATGGATAGTTTGCTCTAGGCTCGACTTTGTCCAAATTCTCTAAAACCCAAACGAGAGAGTGAGGTTTCTCGATGCATTACTTTAGACTTTCTCAACATTGCCATCAAACAGCGGCGTTTGAAAAGTCAGAGGCATTACCTTGAGAGACTTTTAGAATAATCGCCAAGGTTTTTTAAATGGACAAAGTCGAGCTTAGATTTTTCGTCACTAGGATTGACTTACGAAATTCTTGTTACGGCGGATTCCGCATCTAGCTGGCACAGTAACAACAATGAGTAAAATAGTTCTGTCTAGTTGTAGCAGAATTCAGCATAACACCAATTTCTGCTAACTTTTCAACAGATT
>NZ_JACJTJ010000059.1:0-24025 GCF_014698605.1 Synechocystis sp. FACHB-383
CGAGACTAAAACGTTATGTTTCCCAACTTGTTAGTAAGGGAGAATCGCTAATTTCTGCATTGGATATAGCTTTGCGAGAATTGTCCTAACTATCTCGTTCTTTGCTATATATTTCTATTTTTAGTGAGTCCAAAAATAATCCACTACCTTACCGGCTATATATTTTAGAACAAATAAACTTATAAGGTTAAAATGCTCCTCGAAAAATCAATAGTAAATTACTCGTCACTGTCCACAATTAACCCCAGGCGATGAATCTGACCTAGTTGAATATTAACTCCACTTATTTGCTCAAACAAATAGGCTAAATTGCGGGGTTGCAACTGGGTACCATCATTGCGGCAGGTTCCGGTGTAATCCACAGTGATGCCCTCTGGTGTCATTTCAAGCAGAGACAAATCAAGTAACTGTTCCCGTAAATTAAGGTTTACTTTTTTGCCTCGTTTGGTAGTTTTTTCCCACAAGATTTCCTTTCGGACTAGAATCTCTTCCGTCCAGGCTTGCCATTGAGTCAATGTCACCGGGTCTTCAGTTATTAGTTGCACCCGATAACTAGCTTGGATTAAGGATTGGGTTGCTCCTGGAGCCTTAAGATCCACTTCCAAAACCCGATAAAGGGGTAAATCTGCTGGTAAAACAGCGGCTAATCGTTGGCGAAATTCATGGGGATCCAGTCTTTCGGCGAGGTCAAAATCGACAATTTCCCCACTACTGCTGGAACCTAACGGTAAGGCATTGGCAATGGAAATGCGGGGCCCTGGATGAAATCCCCCGGTAAAGGCAATGGGTAAACCAGTACGACGCATGGCCCGGTCAAACAGTCGCACTAAGTCGAGGTGACTAACTAAAGCCATGGAATTTTGTTTACCAAACCAGACCCTCAATCGCTGTACTCGGTCAGTGTTGGGTTTAAAGTCCCCATCAAAAACCGGAATGGGGGGCACTGGGGCAATAATGTTATGGCCAAAATCCACTCCACAAACACCGCAATGGGAACAACCATCAAAGGAACAGTCCGGGACGGTGGCCGCTTCCAGGGCCTTGAATAGGTCATTTTTGAGCCAGGTTTTATCAATGCCCGTATCAAGGTGATCCCAGGGTAGGGGGGCATCATAAACGTTTTCATCGGGGGTATCACCATGGAAAATATTCCACTCCCCATCTTCTACGAGGCGATATTTCCAGGTTAAGTCCGCTTCATCGATCGCCTGGGCCCAGGCCCCATAGGCTTTGTCCAAACTTTCCCACCAGGCATCCATGCCCGCCCCCAATTCCCAGGCCCGACGCACCACTTGCCCCAAACGGCGATCGCCCCGGCCGACGAAATCTTCCATGGCGGAAATGCGGACATCGGTATAGTTTACTTTCACTCCCCTCATCCCTTTAAAAGCCTGTCGCAATAAATCCTGCTTGCGGCGAAACTCACTGGTGGAAACAGAGTGCCATTGGAAAGGGGTGTGGGGTTTAGGGGTGAAATTGGAAATGGTCAGATTGAAATTTAAAGTTCGACGTTGGGGTAAACGACATTCCTGGCGCAACCATTGCACCGTTTCCACAATGCCCAACACGTCCACATCGGTTTCCCCCGGCAGGCCAATCATGAAATAAAGTTTCACCTTATCCCAACCCTGTTCCACCGCCGTTTTGATGCCCCGCAGCAATTCTTCGTTGGTCAACCCTTTGTTAACTACGTCCCGTAACCGTTGGGTACCCGCTTCCGGAGCAAAAGTTAAACTCCCCTGTCTGGTACCACCAAGAATATTGGCAATGTTTTCATCAAAGCGGTCTACCCTCTGGCTGGGTAAAGTGAGGGCAATATTTTCGTTTTTGAGGCGATTTCTGATTTCCAATCCCACCGCCGGCAAGGCCAAATAGTCGGAACAACTGAGGGAAAGCAAAGAAAATTCGTTATAGCCCGTTTGCCGAATGCCGGTTTCAATGGCATCGATCACCGCTTCCGGTTCCACATCCCTGGCCGGACGGGTCAACATTCCCGGTTGGCAAAAACGACAGCCCCTGGTACAACCCCGACGAATTTCCACCGTTAGGCGATCGTGAACAGTTTCAATAAGTGGCACTAAACCAATGGAGTAGGCGGGAATGGGAGTGGCTACCCGGCGCATAATGCGTTTGGGCACATCCTCCCGATGGGGATGCACAGAACCATCATCAGCCATGTCGTAAAAACGGGGCACATAAACCCCCGGCACTTGGGCTAAATCAAGCAATAAATCTTCCTTGCTTAGTCCTTGCAGTTTGCCTTCTTCGAATACCAAACCAATTTCTGGCAACAATTCTTCCCCATCCCCCAGCGCAATGAAATCGAAAAAGTCGGCGTAGGGTTCGGGATTGGAGGTGGCAGTCTGACCCCCAGCAAAAACCAAGGGATAATCTCCATCTTTCCGTTCCTGCCAGGTGAGGGGAATTTGGGCCAATTGCAACATTTCCAGGATATTGGTGGCCCCCAACTCGTAGCTCAAGCTAAAGCCTAGAATGTCAAATTCTGGCAGATAACGACGGGATTCCAGAGCAAATAAAGGAGTATTAGTCTCCCTCAGTTTTGTTGCCAGGTCGGCGGCGGGGAGATAGGTGCGATCGCACAATTGCCTGGGTTGGGCATTGATGATGTTGTAGAGCAAAATATGCCCCAGGTTAGAAGCCCCCAGCTCGTAAACTTCAGGATAGGTCAACACCCAGCGCACCGTGGCACTGTCCCATTCCTTATGCACTGTCCCCAATTCGTTGCCTAGATACCGGGCAGGCTTATGGATCTCGGCATTAATCAAGGTTTCGACGGGCACTGGCATGGTCTTCACTTGGGGGTTGGGCAGTTATCCATTATCGCACGGAGCTTTGGGGGAATAGCCCATTGGTAAGTTCAACCGCCTATGATACTCAAAAAATCTAGCTAGTTCGTTTTTTATAACAAAGATTATTTGACTAGCATTTCAGTAACCATTTTTTTGAGATGTTCGTAATAATGTAAATATGATACTGTTCACAAAATTTGGCGATCGCCGTTGTGTTCAAATCAATAGCTAAAGGTATTCATCGTATAGTTTTGATATTGTCTCCGGTAGACAAACGAAAAATTTCAAGGTTTATCATGGTGTTACTAGCATAATATAGGCAATTATTGTAAAGGGTAAGCTAACGAGCTAGACTGCGTTATGGCAATACTACAACTAAGTCCTAAACTTGAATCGCGGCTGGGAATTAACTCACAGCAACTGGTTGAATTTTGCCAGCGATGGCAGATTGCTGAACTGGCACTTTTTGGCTCAGTTTTACGAAGTGACTTTAATTCTAAAAGTGACATTGATATGCTTATTTCCTATCTACCTACTGCTAAACGGGGATTTTTTGAAAAGATACAAATGCAAGAAGAGTTATCATCTTTACTGAATCGTAATGTTGACTTAGTTAGCAAAAATGCTATTGAAAAAAGTCATAATTGGCTTAGACGTAAAAATATCCTCGATTCCGCTCAGGTGATTTATGTTGCGTGATCAAGAAGCATTAATAGACACAACAGAATCCACTAAAATTGTTCTTTTTTATACAAAAAATATAGACTTTGAAGCCTTTTAGATAAATATTGAAAAACAAGATACCATTCTACGACGTATTACCATCATAGGCGAAGCAACAAAGCGACTTTCATTAGATTTTCGGGATAGACACTCCGAAATACCATGGAAACAAATAGCCGGAATGCGAGATATCATTACCCACGATTACAACGAGGTTGATATTGATGAGGTTTGGACTGTTATCAAGAAAAATTTGCCGGAACTTTTACGTTATATTGAGCCACTCATTGGGGACTGAACAGAATTTTGTGTAAGGGGATTAGAATCCAAGCAAAACGAGGAAACCCCTTATGGTGCGCGAAAAACAAGAACCAAATCGCGTCGATAGCTTACTAGACGAGCTGCTCGAAGAACATCAAACCCCAGAAGAAATTCTGGGAGAGTCAGGACTACTAAAACAGCTAACCAAAAGTTTGAGTGTCATTGGCTCATCAGTGGAACCCTATAATTTTCTACAGGCTAAATTTACTATAGCGCTCGGGTTGACAAAACAGACGACAAGATTGTTAAAGAACTCTGAAGAATTTGGCTGGAGCTTGACCCCGGTCTGGAGAATTGCTTTACCCTGTAGGGAATTGTAATTTTTGTTGTTTTCCGAGAGATAGAGGTTTGCTGTGAAAATTCCCGGTAGTGTCATAACCCTTCTCATCGGTGTTGTGGTCACAGTTGTTAGCTTATGGTACGGACAAAATCATGGTCTGATGCCCGTTGCCGCCTCCGCCGATGCGGAAGAAGTGGATGGCATTTTTAATTACATGATGACCATTGCCACGGGATTATTCCTTTTGGTGGAAGGGGTCTTGGTTTACTGCCTGATCCGCTTTCGCCGTCGCAAGGGCGACCAAACCGATGGCCCTCCGATTGAAGGTAATGTGCCCCTAGAAATTCTCTGGACTGCCATTCCTACGGTAATTGTTTTTACCTTGGCAGTGTATAGCTTTGAGGTGTACAACAACCTGGGCGGTTTGGATCCAACCATTTCTAGGGATAATGCCGGTCAGCAGATGGCCCATAACCACATGGGACATATGGGGAGTATGGGTAATATGGTGGCTATGTCTGGGGACGGAGATGTGGCCCTGGGTATTGGTTTGGATAGCGAAGAACAAGGAGTCAAACCCCTGATGGTGGACGTTAAGGGAATTCAGTATGCCTGGATTTTCACCTATCCCGAGACTGGAATTATTTCCGGGGAACTGCACGCCCCCATCGATCGCCCGGTGCAATTGAATATGGAAGCGGGGGATGTGATCCATGCCTTTTGGGTTCCCCAATTGCGATTAAAACAGGATGTGATTCCCGGGCGAGGCAGTACTTTGGTGTTCAATGCCAGTACCCCTGGGCAGTATCCGGTGATCTGTGCCGAGTTGTGTGGTGCTTACCATGGAGGCATGAAATCGGTTTTCTACGCCCATACCCCCGAAGAGTATGACGACTGGGTAGCGGCCAATGCTCCGGCTCCGACGGAATCAATGGCAATGACATTGCCCAAAGCGACCACCGCCATGACTCCCGAAGAATACTTGGCCCCCTATGTGAAGGAAATGGGAGTGGAAACCAAGGCATTGGCCCAGTTGAAGGATCAAGTCTCTCCGGTCAAAGGTCTGCTTTGATTTGGCTGGAGTACTAACCTTTGGTATGACTGGTCAGTTTTGCCCTAATACTCTGTAAATTTTGACAAATCTAGTAGAAAACTTTTTATGACTACTGCCGCTGAGAATCTAACGGCTAATCACCCCCGCCGCAAATGGACGGATTATTTTACCTTTTGCGTTGACCATAAGGTGATTGGCATTCAATACCTGGTTACATCCTTTCTTTTCTTTTTCATCGGTGGTTCCTTTGCGGAAGCCATGCGGACGGAATTAGCCACTCCCTCCCCGGACTTTGTCCAGCCGGAAATGTATAACCAACTGATGACCCTCCACGGCACGATCATGATCTTTCTCTGGATTGTGCCGGCTGGGGCTGCCTTTGCCAACTATCTCATTCCCCTGATGGTGGGCACAGAAGATATGGCGTTTCCTCGCTTAAATGCCGTCGCTTTTTGGCTAACTCCGCCGGGGGGCATTTTGCTCATCTCCAGCTTTTTTGTCGGGGCACCCCAGGCTGGTTGGACTTCCTATCCCCCTTTAAGTTTGCTCAGTGGCAAATGGGGAGAGGAACTCTGGATTTTGAGTCTGCTCTTAGTGGGTACCTCCTCCATTTTGGGGGCAATTAATTTTGTCACCACCATCTTGAAAATGCGCATTAAGGACATGGATTTGCACAGTATGCCCCTGTTTTGCTGGGCAATGCTGGCCACTTCTTCCCTAATTTTGCTTTCCACCCCGGTGTTGGCATCGGCGTTGATTCTGCTTTCCTTTGACCTCATTGCCGGCACCAGTTTCTTTAACCCAGTGGGGGGGGGAGACCCGGTGGTTTACCAGCACTTATTCTGGTTTTACTCCCATCCGGCGGTGTACATCATGATTTTGCCCTTTTTTGGCGTCATTTCTGAGGTCATCCCTGTCCATGCCCGCAAACCCATCTTTGGCTACCGGGCGATCGCCTATTCGAGTTTGGCCATCAGCTTTTTGGGCTTGATTGTTTGGGCCCACCACATGTTTACCAGTGGCACCCCCGGTTGGTTGCGGATGTTCTTCATGGCCACCACCATGTTGATTGCTGTGCCCACGGGAATCAAAATTTTCAGTTGGTGCGGCACCCTCTGGGGAGGCAAAATCCAACTCAATTCCGCTATGCTGTTTGCCTTTGGCTTCCTGTCTAGCTTTATGATTGGTGGGCTAACCGGGGTAATGGTGGCATCTGTTCCCTTCGACATCCACGTCCACGACACCTATTTTGTGGTGGGCCACTTCCATTACGTGCTCTTTGGTGGCAGTGCCTTTGCCCTGTTTTCTGGGGTTTATCACTGGTTCCCTAAAATGACTGGCCGCATGGTCAATGAACCCCTGGGGCGTCTCCACTTCATTCTCACTTTTATCGGCATGAATTTGACCTTTATGCCCATGCATGAACTGGGTCTAATGGGCATGAACCGCCGCATTGCCCTCTACGATGTTGAATTTCAGCCGCTAAACGTGTTGAGCACCATCGGAGCCTACGTTTTAGCCGCTTCCACCATTCCCTTTGTAATTAATGTCTTTTGGAGTCTGTTTAAAGGGGAAAAAGCGGCCCGTAATCCTTGGCGAGCCCTAACTCTAGAATGGCAAACTGCCTCTCCCCCCATCATCGAAAACTTTGAAGAAGAACCAGTGCTCTGGTGTGGTCCCTACGATTTTGGTATTGACACGGAGTTAGTGGACGAGGAAGAAACAGTCCAAACCCTAATTGCCGATGCGGCAGGTAGTTAGCTTCCTTCAACTTCGGGGCCTAGGGGGATGTTTAGTTCAATAATTTCCCCCATGGGCTCGTCAGCCAGAAGTTTTCGGCAAAATCCTAGAAATTCAGCAACGATAATTGTCAGTCCTATGCAAACCACTGCTATTAGCTCCGATTTAAACAGCGCCTATACCTCAGGGGAAGCCCATACCCACCACGGCCACCCCGATCTACGGATGTTTGGGGTTGTCCTCTTCCTCGTGGCAGAAAGTGCCATTTTTCTGGGCCTGTTCACCGCCTATTTGATTTACCGCAGTGTGATGCCCGCCTGGCCCCCTGAAGGTACGCCGGAGTTGGAATTACTCTTGCCTGGGGTCAATAGTATTATTTTGATTTCCAGTAGTTTCGTTATGCACAAAGGTCAAGCGGCCATTCGCAATAATGACAATGCTGGGTTGCAAAAGTGGTTTGGCCTCACGGCCATTATGGGCATTATCTTTTTAGCCGGCCAGATGTATGAATATTTCCATCTGGAAATGGGGCTAACCACAAATTTGTTTGCCAGTTGTTTTTATGTTCTCACCGGCTTCCATGGCCTCCACGTTACCTTTGGACTGTTACTAATTCTTTCTGTACTCTGGCGATCGCGCCAACCAGGGCATTATTCCAGCAAATCCCATTTTGGGGTAGAAGCGGCGGAATTGTACTGGCATTTCGTCGATGTAGTTTGGATTGTTCTGTTTATCTTGGTTTACTTGCTTTGATGGAAAGGCCCCCTTGCCCTCCGAGTTTGGGAGAAAATATACAAAAGCAAGTTCTTTGGTATTACCAGATCCGTAGGGCGTCGATGTCGGGGGCAAACTAAAACTATGCAGACCCAGTTCCTAGGAGCCAAAGCAAAACCAGTCTGGTGATAGGTTGATTTCGTGGCATGATGGAGAATCGGACTGGCACTCTGCGCAGTTTCGCGATCGCCTGAAGTCAAATAACCAAGAAAATTCTTGACCACTACCATGAGTTTACTGGAAATCACCGACGCTGAATTTGAGCAAGAAACCCAAGGGCAAACTAAGCCCGTGTTGGTCTATTTTTGGGCTTCTTGGTGTGGGCCCTGTCGGTTGATGGCCCCCGCTATCCAGGCGATCGCCAAGGATTATGGTGATAATCTCAAAGTGCTCAAGTTGGAAGTGGACCCCAACCCCGCCGCCGTGGCTCAGTGCAAAGTGGAAGGGGTACCGGCCCTGCGTTTGTTTAAAAACAATGAACTAGTGATGGCCCATGAAGGGGCGATCGCCAAACCCAAATTACTGGAATTGCTAAAACAGGAATTAGATTTTATTTAAGACGGTGTTTGATTGCCCAAAGCGCCACCTAATAAATGACCAGAACTGTTTCTTTACCATTCTTTTTCCCTAGCCATGGCCGCCGCAATTAAGCCCTTTTACTTCGACATCAGCGACGACGAAATTGAATTTTTTCTGGACGGGGCCAGGCAAATCCTCAAATCCGGCACCCTAATTCTCGGCAACCATACCCAGGAGTTTGAAACTGCCTTTGCAGAGTATGTTGGTACGAAACACGCCATTGCCGTTAATAGTGGCACTTCTGGTCTGGAAATTCTCCTGCGGCTGAAGGGAACGGAAAATACCACCGTCCTCGTACCCACCAACACCAACTTTGCCACTGTCGCTTCTGTATTACGGGTGAACAGTGACGTGCAGTATTTGGACATGGACCCCAAAACCTTTGCTCCTTCCCTGGCCATGGTTAAGGAAGCGGTGGAGGACAAAAGTTATCCCAAACCCCTATCTGGAGTCTTTTGGGTGCATATTGGCGGCGTAATTTCCCCAGAATTCCCTGCAGTGGTGGAATACTGCCATAGTCAGGGGCTCCATGTTTGGGAAGATACGGCCCATGCCCACGGCAGTCAATTTCAGGGAAAACAGGCGGGCAACTTGGCCGATGGAGCGTCCTTTTCCTTTTTCCCCACCAAGGTGATGACCACCTTTGAAGGTGGCATGGTCACCCTCAATGATGACGAGGAAGACACCATTGCCCGTTCATTGCGCAATCAGGGCAAACGGGGCATGAACTTTGGCGGCCTACACACGGATTTTGGTAATAGTACCCGCATGACGGAAATCCACGCTCTGCTGGGACAAATTCACCTGGCCAAGTTAACGAAGATGTTGGCCACCAGACAAAGGGCCTACGAACTAATCACAGCTCCCCTGAGGGAAGCGGGCATTGAATTTGTGTCCACCGACCATATGGACAGGGCTAGCCAGTACAAATTAATGGTTCTACTGCCGGAGGGTAAAACCCCAGCCCAAATGAAGCAGGCTCTGGCGGCGGAAGAAATTTATTTGGGGGGTACGGTGTACGAAATTCCCTGTCATTTACAGCCGGTGTTCAAAGATGTGTGTCCCGGCCAGTCTTTTCCTAATGCGGAAACTTGGTGTCCCCGTCACATCTGTCCCCCCTTAACCTCTGGCACTACTCCAGAGGAAGCGGCCAGGGTGGGGGAAGCGCTGGTGCGCCATCTAAAGTCATAAAATTAAGCTATAAATTACTGTTTATTGGGCGATCGCCTCTGCTTCCTCAGTGTGACTGCCCCTTAATAAACTGGAAATTTCATCGCTGTATTTAAAAAATTCTGGTTCCCGCTTGATTTTATAGGTGCGATTTTTCGGAGTTTCTTCATCCCCCGGTAGGTTGATAGTCAGTTCCCGTTGAATGGTACCGGGACGGGAGCTCAATACATAGACCCGTTGGGCTAAAAATACGGCCTCTTCTACGTCGTGGGTAATCATCAGAATGCTACATTGCAGTCTTTGCCAAATGTCGATTAGATATTCATGCATCCTTTCCTTGGTTTGAATATCTAGGGCCCCAAAAGGTTCATCCATTAACAAGACCTTCGGATGGCAGGCTAAAGACCTGGCGATCGCCACCCGTTGCTTCATGCCCCCTGACAATTCCCTGGGATAGGCCTGGGCAAAATTTACCAAACCCACCACGTCTAAATAATAGCTAGCGGTGTCAAACCTTTCCTTTTGGGAACAGCCTTGGAGTTTCAAGCCAAACTCGACATTTTCCTGCACCGTCATCCAGGGAAAAAGACTGTAATGTTGAAAAACCATGCCCCGGTCCGCCCCTGGCCCCGTTACCTTTTGTCCATCCACATTGATGGTGCCGGAAGTGGGAGTATCTAAGCCAGCAATCAACCTCAAAAGAGTCGATTTGCCGGAACCAGAAGCCCCCACTGCACAAACAAATTCCCCGGTTTCAATGTGCATATTGATATTTTTTAGGGCCACCACCGAACCCCGTTTGCCGACAAAAATCCGATTTAAGTCAGTTATTTCTAGATGCATAATTTTTACTAGTTACAATTAATTTGATGATTGGGCAATGATCACAAAAATGCTCGATTACTGTTCCAGAGACCATTTACAAGTGAGTCTGAGGATGAGGCGAAATGATAAATCCAAAGCAAAACCAATTAAGCCCAGCACTATTAGGCAAGCAAAAATTTCATCGGTTTTCAAAAATTTCTGAGCTAGCAAAATACGTTTCCCTAAGCCATTGTCAGCCGCCACCAATTCCGCCACCACCACCAAGTTCCAAGCTGCCGCCATATTAATCCGGAATGCGTCAAGAATATTAGGGATGATGTAGGGGGTAATAACCTTAAATAAAACTTGTTTCCGTAATCCCCCCAGGGTATAGGTAACTTCAATTAACTCCTTGGGGATAAACTTGACCGCATCCATAATCATCAGGGTATTAAAAAATATTGTCCCAATGAAAATCAAGGCAATTTTTGAAGCTTCATCAATGCCGAGATAAATAATTAACAGCGGGATAAAAGCTGGGGCTGGCATATAACGCACCACGCCAATAATTGGCTCCGTTAAACTGCGTATGCTAGGAAATGTGCCCATTAAAATCCCTAAGGGAATAGCCACTAACCCCCCTAAAAAAAATCCCCCTACCACTCGACCAAAGCTAGTCAGGGAATCTCGGATTAAAAATCCATCATTAAACAATTCTATTAAGGCTTGAACTACTGACTGGGGGGAAGGGAGAAAAACATCACTCACAGTAGGTAAGGATGAAAGCAAGGCCCACAATACCAAGGGAATAATGATCGATAAGGACATTAAGGACCATTTGAGCGATTCCGGTATCTCTCCACCAATGCGCCAAAAAACTGTGGGTTGTAGAGATTTTTTAGGGGAATAATTTGGTAACTTATCTTGGGCAATAGTCATAATATTAGGGAAGTTGATTGGTTAACAGAGTGAACAAATTGTCACAAAGAAAAATCAAAATCCCTCCGATTACTCATTAAAGGAGGCAACTTAAACCAAAGGCTAAGCTTGGCCAGCTAATGTTTTAACAAACTGGGAGTCAAGGATTTTATTTAAGTCAGGAGACTGTTTAATAAAGCCGACTTTAATCATAAAATCTGCCATTTTTTGGGCGGCAAAGGGCATATGGACCATGCTATCTCCGGGACTAAAAGCTTCTAAGTTTTCCTCCAGAGTTAAAAAGCGGGTGCCATCTTTAAATAGTTGCAGTTCCTCTTGGCTCACCCCTGCCCGTTTAGCCATAATTTCATCGGATTTTTCAGGATTTTCTTCCATGAATTTACGAATATCAAACCAAGTGTTGATTAATGCTTGAACCTGCTCTGGCTTTTCTTGAATTAATTTTTCCGTCACCACTAGAAGATCGGGAATGGCTCCGGGAAATTCAGCGGAAGTGACTAATTCCTTTGAGCCTTCTCGTTTCAAAGCGGTTAACCAAAAGGGAGGAAATGCCCCCACTGCGTCCACTTGTCCCGCGGCAAAAGCTGCCGCAGCGGCCCCAGTTTCTAGGGGTTTGATCACGACGTCGTCCCTGGTCATACCTTCCCTTTCCAGAGCCAAACTAAGCAAAAAATCATCCACTACCCCTTCTTCGATCGCCACGGTTTTGCCTTTGAGTTCCTGGACGGAGTTAATGTCTGCGGTGACAATAATTTTGTCGTTGCCAGCGGAGTTATCGTTAACCAGTACGGCCACTTCTCCGTTGACTGCTTCCCCCGCAAAGGAAATGGTGTCGTTCAGGGTTTGGCTATTGCCGTCCAATTGTCCTGCCGCCAGGGCCTGCATGGATTCCAGGTAACCGTCAAACCATTTCATTTCTACGTTGACCCCGTTTTTGGCAAATAGGCCTTCTTCTTCGGCGATCGCCCAGGGCCACCAGCCGGCCCAGTTACTATAACCAATAACAATGGGGGGCCCTTCTACTGCGGGGCTAGGGGTCTGGGATTGCTCTGGCGTTTGGGCACAACTAACCGTCAACAATATCGTACTACAAAAAATTAAGATTAAAGAAATTAAACTACGTCTCGGCATCAGAAGTTTCTCCACTAATAACTGCTATTATTTAAAGCTAAAAAGCAAGATTTTACTGTGTTGATTTTGACCTTTTAAATCGGATTTAAACATTAGCTATGACTGGAATTTTGATTTGCTGTTTAACCCAGCTAAGCCAAGTAGCTAAACCTTCTCCGGTTTTAGCCGACACAGGAATGATGGTTACATGGGGATTCATAGAACGGACGTTGGCGGCTAATTTTTCTAAATCAATGTCTAAATGGGGCATTAGATCAATTTTGGTAATTAACAAACAATCTGCTTCCTGAAACATGATGGGATATTTCAGGGGTTTATCCTCTCCCTCCGTGATGCTCAACAGAGCAACTTTGGCATGTTCCCCCACTTCAAATTCCGCTGGGCATACCAAATTTCCGACATTTTCCACCAGCACTAAATCAAATTCCTGGGGATTATAATCCTCTTTAAAACGATGGATCCCCCCCGCCACCATTTTGGAGTCTAAATGACAGGAACGGCCGGTGTTAATGGCAATTACAGGACTACCATATTGCCGCAGACGATCGGCATCTAATTCGGTGGTCATATCCCCTTCAATTACGGCCATTTTTAACTCACCTTGGAGGGCCGCCAGGGTTTTTTCTAACAGGACGGTTTTGCCTGCTCCTGGGCTACTCATTAGGTTCAGACAAGTAATTCCCCAGTCATCGAAATGGGCTCTATTATGGTCTGCCCCAGCCTGGTTGGCATGGAGCAAATTCAGACCGATCACCGTGTCAATGGATTGGTGCATAGTTTCTTGGCAGTAACAGTGGACAAATAAAAAAATTTGGTCTCGGTGGGTTAGGGGCTAAACCGGAGTGCACTGATGATGTTCAATCCGGTCAATTTTCAGCTCTCGCCCAGAGCGAATATCCTCCATGGGCGATCGACAGGTTGGGCAAGAATATTGCAAACCAATTTCGGGGCGATATTCCGTTTGACAGGGATGGCAATAAGCAACCAAAGGCACCTCTTTAATTACTAATTCCACCCCCTCCAAGAAGGTTTGCTTGGTCTGCACTTCAAAAGCAAATTGTAAACTCACTGGTTCCACGCAGGTGAACTGACCCACAAGAAGGTGGATCTTGGTAATTTGGGGCTTTTCAACTTGTTGATCAAACCAATCCTGAATAGTCATAATCAGGGCTTTGGTCATGTCTGTTTCATGCATTTTTACCTCTCCCAAAGGCGATCGCCGATTATTTTGGAGTCATAAACTCGACAATGATTAGTTAAGTTGCAGTTATTATTGCCAAGGCTCATCTACTTCCATATTGGCTTCAGCATTGATGTAGGAGGGCTTTTCCTTACGGGGTAGTTGTTCTGAGACTACGAGGTGGGCCATGGTGTCGCAAATTACCCTGGTGGCCATCAAGGAAGTCATATCGCTGATGTCGTAGGGAGGGGAAACTTCCACCACTTCCATACCACAAACATTAGTTTCGCGAATAATACGTTTCAATAAGTACAAAGCCTCCCGGGGCAGTAAGCCGCCGGGTTCTGGCCAGCCGGTGCCGGGGACAAAACCTGCATCAATGCAGTCAATGTCAAAACTAATCCAAACGCAGTCGGTGCCATCGGTGGCCCGGGCAATGGCGAAGTCCGCTGCCGCATCTAAGCCCATTTCGGTAATATCGGTGACGGTCAAGATATTGGTGGCCCGCTCTCGACAAACTTTGACCCCCTGCCGGGGTACTTGCCAACCGCCAATGCCCAATTGGACTAAATTCTTGGCTGGGGCGTTGGCCATGTTGGTGGCATGGAACCAGGGACAGGTATGCATCCGTTCGTCTAAATCCGTTTCCTGGGTATCCACATGGCGATCAAAATGGATGATGCCAACTTTTTTATCCCCCAGGTGGCGGCAGATGCCCCGCACGGTGGGAAAACCAATGGAATGGTCACCGCCCAGAATAATCGGAAAGGCCCCAGAGCTGAAAATGTGGGCAATACCTTTGGAAATTTGGTCAAAGGATTTTTCGTTGTTGGCGGGAATGGTGAAAATGTCCCCCACGTCACAGAGGCTAATTTGCTCTCGCAAATCCACCCCCATTTCAAAGTTGTAAGGGGTATAAAGGGCGGAAATACGACGAATACCCTGGGGACCAAAACGGGTACCTGGTCGATAGGTGGTGCCGGAATCATGGGGAACTCCGACGATCGCCACATCGTAATTGCCGACGTTACGGACATCCTCCAGATAGGGCGCTTTCATGAAAGTGTTGATGCCCGCATAGTGGGGCAATTCCCCACGGGAGAAGGTGGGAATGGAGCGGTCCTTAATGCTGGCGGCGGCTTCTAAGCCATAGGTTAGCCCTTGATCCACTTCTTGTTGCCAACCGGTTAGGGGTAACCGAGTTTCCTTCACTAGGGCTTCTTCGGCTTCAGAAGGGGGACGGAATGGGGTGGCATCGCTCATAGGTAGTTACTAGCTAAACAATAAAATTTGCCCAGGAGTTATTAATGACACCTAAGCGCTGGTCATTAAAGTCTCCCGGGCTTTTGTCCCGCCGTGTAGCTAGTGGCAAAAATCTTTACAAAACCTAGCCTGTTTCTCTCGGACCAGCCATTCCCCACATCCGGGAATCGGAACCCTAGAAACAATATCACCTACCCTAGCTAGGGATGATCAACTTGACTGTGTTCTGTGCTACTTTTTGTTGGCGATCGCCAAACCGCAGTGTAAAGTTTTACATCAGCTTTTGCCCCATGGCCAGGGATTGGTCATAACTTTGCGATAACCTGAATAGGGAGAAAAATCAGAAGTCTAACACCAGCGGTGTGGTTGCCAATTAACCTAACTACCCAGCAACACGAACTCAATCAAAATTGCCTAGCCAATGCAAGAAGCTGCCATCCCATCCAATGAACAGCAGCGCTTAGCCCATCTACAGAATCTCAACATTCTTGATACGCCAAGCGATGAGAAGTTTGAGCGCATTACTCGGCTATTGTGTCGGGTATTGGATATGCCAGTGGCCGCCATTTCTTTAGTTGACGAAAATCGCCAATGGTTTAAATCCATTCGAGGCTCGGACCTAACCGAAACTCCCCGCGGTATTTCCTTTTGTGCCCACACAATTTTGGAGGATCGCACCCTAATTATTCCCGATGCCCTATCCGATCCCCGTTTTGCCGATAACCCCCTGGTGATAGATTCGCCCCACATCCGATTTTATGCTGGTCATCCCCTAAAAATGCTGGATAACATTCATGTGGGCACCCTCTGTGTCTATGACACAAAACCCAGGGAAATGTCCGACGACGATATTCAGTTTTTAGAAGACCTGTCAGTTACCGTAGCTAATGAGCTAAAGGCCTACATGCTTAAGAGCTTCTTTACGGTTTAGTAGGGTACAAATTCAGTCATAGCAAAAAAGTTAGGAACTGTAGGGATGGAAGCTAAATTACCGCAAAATGAGGAGCAACGCCTGACCGTTTTAAGGCAACTCAACATTCTGGATACTCCAATCGAAGAGAGATTTGAGCGCATTACCCGTATGGTCTGCCGGTCCCTCAAAGTACCCATCGCCGCTGTATCGATGGTTGATGAATCACGCCAGTGGTTTAAATCCATTCAAGGACTAAGCGCTGCCGAAACTCCCCGGGAAATTGCTTTTTGCGCCCACGCCATTCTGAAGGATGAATTGCTCTTGGTCAAAGATGCCACCCAGGATGAACGTTTTGCTGACAATCCCTTGGTAACCGATGAGCCTTTCATCCGGTTTTATGCTGGTTATCCCCTCAACTTGGGTCAAGACTTCCATGTGGGTACCCTCTGTGCCATTGATCGAGTACCCAGGGATTTGTCAACGGAAGAACAGGAAATCCTCTACGACCTCTCCAAAATGGTGGAGTCCGAACTAGCGGCGATCGCCCTGTCCGAGGCTCAAATGCAATTAATTGAAGAATTGGACGAACTTGAAAGGGTAGCCATGCTCGATAGCCTGACCAGACTATGGAATCGTTTGGGTATCGAAACCCTACTACAACGGGAGTGGGACTACGCCACCCGCAAAGATTCCCCCATTGCCATTGTCATGATTGATTTTGACAACTTCAAACAGATCAATGATCAATACGGTCATCTAGTGGGCGATGAGGTTCTACAGGGTAGTTCACGTTTAATCATTTCCGCACTGCGTTCCTATGATGCTTTGGGAAGATGGGGAGGAGATGAATTTATGCTGATCCTGCCTGGTTCCAGCCGAGAACAAACCGCTCTACTCCTAGAAAGAATTCAAGCCGCCATTGCCCAAAACCCAGTGCCCACGTCCGCAGGGCCAATGACAATCAGTTTGAGTATGGGGGGAGTCAGTGTGTTTGCTAAGCAGAGTGACGAACTCAAGCATTGGGTGGAACAGGCAGATAATCAGTTGATGAAGGTCAAGCGCCTTGGTAAGGGCAATTTTCGGTTGGCAGAATAATAAATCACAACTAATTTGATGGGAGAGAGGAGATATATCTAGTCCATTTGTCATTGTTGGTTCAAGGCAATGGTCCAATGCGGGATAGGAGCGATCGCCTGTGCAGACGGAGACTGATCAACTCATCTATCCCCAAACCACCGATGATGAAGGCCGCAAACCAGGAGCCCATTCTAGTGGCCGGTGTGGATAACACCAGGATGGCGATCGGGTTTGGTATCTAGTTATACTTCGACGCTAACGGACGTTTTTGAAAGCAATAGTAGACAAGAAAATATATTTAAACCAAGGCACAGAGATTGTTAAGATTATTTTCTTGAAGTATAATTTTCCTCAGCAACAATGTACCTTTATGAAAACTTCCTCCTAATCTGAAGCTTAATTCCTCTCAATGAAATTTCTCCATACCTCTGACTGGCATTTAGGGCGACAATTTCACAATGTTTCCCTGATTGATGATCAAAAGCATGTCCTCAATCAGGTACTTGACTACGTTGAAAGGGAAGCGGTTGATGTGGTCATCATTGCCGGAGATGTCTATGATCGGGCGATTCCGCCGACGATCGCCGTTGATTTGTTAGACGAGACTCTGAATAAAATTTGTCTAGAACTCAAGGTTCCGGTGATTATGATCCCTGGAAACCATGACAGTGCCGATCGCCTCAAATTTGGAGCCAATCATTTTCGGCAAGCGGGATTGCATATTTTGGGAGAGTTAACGCGAATCACTGAATCAATTACATTCGTTGGTGAATTTACAACAGAGTAGGTGTATGATAGGTATTGTGTCCCATGTGACTGAGCTGAAGGAGTTGATGCCCTATCGTCTGGATGTGATGATGAGTTCTCGTGGGGGCAGTACGGTTAAAATTCAGGGTGCAAATTTTTGATGCTAGCAAACTTAATACCCCAAGTACCAAGGTCTTGAATTATAGTATAGAGTAAAGATTTCTGGGCTTTTCCCATATCAAGAGAAACTATTATAGCAGTTTTCACTTGGATGAGGTCTTTTTGGGATAGCCAAGCCATTGATTTTAATGGACTTCCTCGTACCTCACTTTTGCGAAAATCACTACATGAAATTATTTTGTCAAGGTATCCAAGAGTTTGATAACCCTACTGATGAAACTGTTAGTGAATGTCTTTTCGAACTTCCTGGCATAGAAAGATTTGCGATTTTAAAAATTGATGAAGATCATTATATTCAGTGTTATTTTTTTGATGAAGAATCAAATGAATTTTTAATTGAGTACAGAGATGGTTCTGAGGCGAAGCATTTTCAGCTCAAAGAATTTTTGTCTTTGGAGTCAACAATTAATGCATTTATTGAATATAAAAATGGATGTATATCTTGGGCGAAACTAGGTAATTGGAAAAAATTAGAATTTTAACTCTATGTTAGCTATTGTCAAAACAAAAAAAATACTTTTCCAATGGTATGTTTATCACATAAAGACTATACAAATTCACTAGTAACGACATTATGAAAATCAAATCAGTAACGATTAGTTGTTTTCGCGGATACGCTACTTCTGTGAAAGTCGAAGTTAATAATCTTTGCGTATTAGTTGGAAAAAATGATATAGGAAAATCAACTATCCTAGAGGCACTAGATATTTTTTTCAATGAAAACAAGGGATGCGTAAAGCTTGATAAAGATGATATTAACAAGCAATGTATTACGGAAGGTAAAGATTGCATAGAGATTGCGGTTGAATTCATAGATCTACCAGAGTTTGTGTTGATTGATGAAACAAATAAAACAACACTTGCAAATGAATATTTGTTAACTGAAACTGGGACGCTGATGGTCTTAAAACGCTATCCTAAAGCCGGAAAGGAAAAGGTGTTTATTCGGGCGCTCCACCCAACACATGAAAACTGTCGCGATCTGCTACAAAAAAAGAATCCAGATTTGAAAAAACTACTCGATGAGCAGGCACTTGAGTGTAGCGACAAAACAAAAAACGCAGAACTACGCAAAGCAATTTGGCAGGGGCAAGATGATTTACGACTTGAAGAGCAAGATATTGAAGTTACAAAAATTGATACTAAAAGTATCTGGGAACAATTAAAAGGTTATATGCCATTGTACATTCTATTTCAATCTGATCGAAAAAACAGTGATGGTGACAGTGAAGTCCAAGATCCAATGCGTTTAGCCGTAAGAGAAATACTAGATGATCCGATTATAAAAGATAAATTATCTTCTATAGCAGAAACTGTAAAAGAACGTTTAAATGAAGTAGCTGACAGAACCTTAAACAAGTTAAGAGAAATGAACCCCTCTATAGCTAATTCACTCAATCCGCAATTACCTGATGCAGCGGCTCTAAAGTGGATAGATGTGTTTAAGAATGTCGCAATTTCAGGGGATGAAGACATTCCCATAAACAAACGAGGAAGCGGAGTAAAAAGGTTAGTATTGATTAGCTTCTTTAGAGCTGAAGCAGAAAAACGACAGTTAGAAGTCAATCTACCCCATATTATATATTCAATTGAAGAACCAGAAACTTCTCAACATCCTGAGCATCAGCGTGCTTTAATTGATGCTTTGGTATCTTTGGCATCTGCTGAAAATACACAAGTTTTTATCACAACACATAGTCCAGCAATAGTTAAGAGACTTCAATTTGAAAATATACTTCTCATTTCTGGTCGCTCTTCTGACGAAATTCTTCATGTAAGAGAACATAATTTGCCTTATCCTAGCCTAAATGAAGTGAACTATGCAGCTTTTGATGAGGCATCATATGAGTATCACAACGAACTATATGGTTATATTGAAGCAGAAAGAGTACTTTCTGTTTACAAGGAAGGAAAACCTACAAGGTCATATAACAAAATTAATAGAAATGGTTCAATTAGTCAGGAAGAAATTATTTTAACTGAGTATATTAGGCATCAAATTCACCATCTTGAAAACAATCACAACGAACTTTTTACAGTAGAAGAATTAAAGGATTCCATTAATATGATGCGTGATTTTATTACAACAAGGTTACATAATTTAGATTAGACTTAAGTGATTAACTGCTTAGTCTAATCTAAACCTCATATTTCATTACCATCTTGATTTTCAAGCAAAATAACAACCTGATCGCAAAGATCAGTATAGGGGCAATATTGACAGGCTTTCACCGATGGCTTCGGCTCAAACTCCTTATTGGCGATCGCCGTCAGTAACTGGTCTGCTTCTTGGGAAATGGCTTCTAAATCAGCCGTTGAAAAATGGCATAACTGGTTATGGCGAAGATAGGCAATATAAGCCTGAGATTTTTTCGTTGCCTTGGCATAGGCCCACAACTGAAATCGATGCTCCTGGGGATTGACCTCTTGCTCAGTTTTAATATCCAAAACAAAATCCTGACCGATTAAATCCGCAAGGCCATTAAAGCGAATCTTACCCATTTTTAATGATAAAAACCGTTCCCACTGTCCTGACTGAACCGCAGCAAAATTAGAATGATGGCGGAATTGTTCTGCTAGGGTGAAAGCCTCTTGTATTTTGTCATCGGATAAGTTTAAATCCGGCGCAGAAACCTTATTAATAATTGTAATTCCCTGTGCCAAAATACGATGAGTAAGAATACCAATTTCCCGCCCAAATTGTCCAGTAGTAATTGTCTCGCCGGGATGACCTTTGATGTATTTATAATCAAACTGCTTTGGACAGCGATCATAATCTGTTAGCGCCGTTACAGGTAGTTGTAAGCCCCCAAATACAGGCTTAATTAATATTTCCGATGGTAGTTCCGGCAAGGAGGGATCTGAAGGATTGAGATGGCTTAAACTGTCCGGTTGATAAACAATCTCCTGGGGGCTGAACTCTCCTTGCAAACCCACCTGTAACAGTTGCCATAAATGGGATTCATTCTTGCCTTGCCCAGTGGTAAAAATTAGGCGATCGCCAGCCCGAGTTGCCGCCACATAAAGCAGACGTTTCATTTCTTCGAGATCTTGCGCCTGTTGTCGTTGGGCCAGCAGTAAATATAAGGCCGATTTTTGGGGTTCACCGCTTTCATCGTCTTGCTTAACAGCAATCCCTAATTGGGGATCAAAACGAATGGGGGAATGATCATTTTGAGATTTACGACTGAGATCGGGAACAATAACCACGGGCCATTCCAAACCCTTTGATCCATGAATCGTCATTAACGTAATGGCATTACCCGCTTCCAACGGCGGACGCTTAATTTCCACCTTCTTGTCCACCAGACGTTTGAGGCGACGCACCACAATAAAGGTTTCATTGGACCCACTCTCCAGCCGCCGCACCGTATCCAAAAAGCCTTGCCAATCGGCTAAACGACGCTCACAGTTGGGCAAGTTGGCGATAACTGCGGTGTAACCCGTTAATCGATCAGCCAATTGTAATAATCGGCTAGGGGGATCAATTTGGCGATGGTGACGTAATTTTTTTAAAATTTCAACGGTTTGGACGGTTATTTGATCATTCGATGCTTGTAGTAGTTGCCACCAGTTTTGATCATCGGGAGCAGCTTGACGGAGGGTTAATAAATGGCGATCGCTCCAGGCAAAAAAGGGACTTCTTAGCACCGCAACTAGGGCAATATCATCCCGTGCATCGGCTAAAAATCGCAGTAAAGCCATCCCATCCTTGGCTTCACGGGTATCCAGTAAATTACCGCCCCCCGCCTGTAAAACCGGAATTTGTAAATTGCCGATCGCCTGTCCATAAAGTTCCAGTGGTTCCCAAGTGCGGGCCAGAATGGCAATATCCCTAGGTTCAATGGGGCGATGTTCCCGTGTTTTTTTATCCCAAATTTTGCGTTTCTCCTGCAACATTTGCTGAACCAAATGGGCAATGTGTTGGGCTTCATATTGGCGCAGTTGCTCAACACTGGGTTTAGTGGCACTGTCGGGATCAGGAACAATAACAAAACTTTCCACATGGGGGGCAGGATGGGGCGACTCCCGGCGATCGCCGTCAAGATCTTGATGTAAGTCTGCCAAAATTGGCGCAAAAATTTGGTTAATGTTGTCGATTAACGGGGCATGGGTGCGAAAACTGGTGCTGAGGGGAATGGTGTTATTGAGGCGATCTCGCCATTGTTGAAAGACTTGAATATCTGCCCGTCGAAACCCATAGATCGACTGTTTTTCATCCCCCACTAAGGTTAAGGTTTTGCCCTGGGTTAAGGCTTCTAGCAGTTTGCCTTGGGTGGGGTTAGTATCCTGAAACTCATCAATTAAAAAGGCTTGCCAACGGCGCTGATAATAATCTCGAACCTGGGAATCTTCTAAGGCTTTGAGGGCATGAATTTCGAGATCATTAAAATCCAAAAGACGCTGGTGATTTTTAGCATTACTGACAAAATCTCTTACAAAAATAAAAGCATCTCGAAGTGCAGGAAGTAGCACTTCAATTTTTTCGTCTAACTCTCCCCATTGCAATGTTACTAAGTCACTATTAGGAAAATTCTTCGTAAAGTCTCGCCAGTCAATTAAGGTTCGCCTGACCGTTTTTAACGTCTCTTCATCTGCCCAATTTTTTTTACTGCCAATGTTACCGACCTTAAACTTAAGCCATGCTTGAAATGCCATTTGAAAGTTTTCATTTTGAATATCTTCTTGATGGCTTTCAATCGTTTCAATTAATATTAGTGCCTCTTGCCTAACCGTTTCTAATTTATCCCCCGCTTTCCCTTGATTTTGACTGATAATTTCATGGGCTTCCTGCCAAAAGGGATCATTCAGTAAAGTTTCAATCACCGCTTCTTGAGCTTTCTGAAGGATAGGCCACCAATCCGCTCGACTTCGTTCCAATGCTTCCTCGGCACTGAGGGGATCTTGTAAAAAGACCTCCATCGCCGCTTTCATCAAGGAATAGGGAATTTGAGCGTAAAGCTGATTGGGTAATTGATCTAAGGCGATCGCCATCTGTTCCGTTTTCCATAACTGTCCTTCCCATTCATCCAGGGGGGTAAAATCTGCTGGCACTCCCGCCGCTTCCGGATGCTCTCGACAAATACGGGTCGCCAGGGAATGAAAGGTACAAATGGGAGCCGCTTCTAATTCTGCTATCCAATCAAAATGATCGGTCGCCTGTTGCTTAACCGTTTGCCGAATCCGAGACCGCAACTCGATCGCGGCCTTATCGGTAAAGGTCATGGCGACGATTTGCAATGGCGATAGGTCTTGCGTTTGCAGATGGAATAAGTACCGCTCCGCCAGCATATAGGTTTTGCCCGTACCGGCCCCTGCGGTAATGGCGACGCTTGTTGCCGATGTGGCTGCTTGTTCTTGTTGGGGGGTTAAAGCCATTTCGTTAATACCTTAATTGCCAATTTTTAGGTTATTTATGGCTGTTCAAAGTATGGAATAGGGGCTAAGGGAGGGCTTATCCAGCGTCCTCTTAGGAAGAGCAATGCTAGAATTGGCTCTATCGCCCAGTTAAGGAATAACTTACAATGTCTATTTCCCTGACCATTCCTGTTGATGCTAAAACAGCAGATGCTTTCGCAAGTTTATCAGTTCGGGAAAAGGAAAAGTTAACATTTTTTCTTAGTCTTCAGATGAAGAACTCGTTAAATTCTGATGTTTCACTATTAGAGATTATGGATGATATTAGCCGGGAGGCCGAAGAAAAAGGATTAACCCCTGCAATTTTAGAGTCGCTGTTAGACGATGAGTAGACGTTATGTTTTTGACACTAACGTTTTAGTCAGTGCGGTTCTTTCGGCCCACTCAGTTCCCAGGCAGGCCTTTAATTTGGCTTTTACTACAGGAACAATTTTGATGTCCTATCCTATCGTAAATGAATTAAACGAAGTGTTAAGTCGCCCTAAGTTTAGGCGCTACTTGTCTGCTGAGAAAAGAGATATTTTTATATGGTCTTTATTTCGTAAGGCAAGGTTTATTGATGTGATCAAGGAGAAAATAGATATCTGTCGAGATGCTAAGGATAATCAATTTTTATCCCTCTTCTGTCAGAGTGGGTGAATTAGAATGGAGAAAAAAGGCTGGAAAGCCCAGAGGGAGTATGACGAAGGCAAGAGAAGCGAAAAAGACAGTACAGTGTGTGAACACGTACAGTGAACTGTACAAAGAAATATTTCCAGAAGTAAGAGCATATGAAGCTTTTAAATATCTAATGGTGGGAATGTTAAGTGATATAAAAAGAAAAAGCTTGCCAGCAATAGCATCATCATTAGGATTAGAAAATGAGCAAGGACTATTGCATTTCATAACAGATTCGCCATGGGAATCAAAAGACCTAGAAAAA
>NZ_JACJTJ010000006.1:0-10837 GCF_014698605.1 Synechocystis sp. FACHB-383
TGGGCGAGACTAAAACGTTATGTTTCCCAACTTGTTAGTAAGGGAGAATCGCTAATTTCTGCATTGGATATAGCTTTGCGAGAATTGTCCTAACTATCTCGTTCTTTGCTATAGTTATTAATCGAAAAATATTTGTTAGCAAACTATATTTTATTTTCAGGAAAAGTTACCTAATTGATTAACATTTATAGACCAGGAGTTTTATTGACCGACTGGCCGTCGGTGAACAGATCAATCCTATCGCCTGAGATAACAATAATCATTTTCATTGACAAGCTGATAAATAAGTGAGTTTGGACTGAAAAGGCGCTAAAACACCGTCGTATTGGTGCGGGCACTCCGTACAGTAGAAGACAAAACCCCTACTAAAGTTGCCACAGCAGCATCTGGTAAAAGCGCCACGGTGGCATCATCAAACCAATTTTCTAGCTGATTTAAAATCACCTGGGCCCTTTCTATGGCAATGGGATTATCAACAATTTGTTTGATTAACACAGTCCACTGCCGGCGAATTAAATAGGCTTTAATTTGTTCTGCGGGGGACGGAGGCGTTAACCAATCAAGGTTACCCACCGGATAACAAAGAGTCACATCCTGGTCTAAATCTCCCCCCACAAATGCCCCTGGCCCAGCAAACTCGGCATGGTAGGGCTTCACTAAAATCACCCCATTGCGGCGGCGAGGGTTGATCACTAGGGATTGTTTATTTTGGAGATGCTCCAATAGGGCTTCGGCGGAGGTCATTATGGGCTTTGGTGGACTGGGGTGGGACAAAGAATTTCTGTAGTCAGGATCTTTTCCCATAGTAACCGTCGGGGTTTCTGCCATAGCCAGGCTCGCCAACTCCATTCCGCTTCCTGATAAATAAATCCCAGGGTTTGGTAGAGGTTTTGGGCCCCCAGATTATTTTCCATCACATGCAGACTAAGGCGACGGCACTGCCACTGATCAGCAATAGCTTCGCATTTTTGGATTAATTGTTTGGCGATCCCCAGGCGACGATGTTGGGGGCTCACAGCCAGGTTAGAAATGTAGGCAGTGGTCTTGGGGCGGGTGAACCAGTGTTTGAGGGAAACTTCAGCGGTGCCAAGAATTTCTCCATTGTCTGAATTAACAGCAATGAGGCAATGGTAAGCGTTGTCGCCATGGCGCATACGCAGCCGTAGGTCTTCTGTGATGCCTAGGCGCAAAAATGGATAGCTCCACATCAGCCAGTTTTGGGGCGGGTGGAAACTTTTGAGCAAAAGGTTGGCCAAGGGCGGAATATCTTCCACAGTGGCCACACGAATTGCAATGGAGAGGAGAGGAGGAGGGGCGGACTTAACCATTCAGGCGGGGCAAGGGAATAATACCGTTCCGGGAATTATACAAAAATTTTTTACTCTGGGGGGACGGTCCCCTATGACCCGGTATGTCGACAGTAAAATCTTGAAACAGAGGTCACAATTTCACCCCAAAACTTTGCTGGATATTTTTAATTAATCCAAACGGTCTTAGCATTAACAAATTCTAGAATGCCCATGCGTCCCAGTTCTCGCCCAAAGCCGGATCGTTTAATACCCCCAAAGGGAATGCGGGGATCGGATTTGGTCATGCCGTTGATAAATACGGCTCCGGCTTCTATGCTCTGGATTAGTTTTTGTTGACTGGCGGAATTCTTAGTCCAGGCACTGGCCCCCAAACCAAAGGGAATGTCATTGGCTAAGGCGATCGCCTCTTCTAAATTATTGACGGTAAATCCCAGAGCGACAGGACCAAAAAATTCCTGACGATAGGTGGGGGCAGTGGGGGGCACATCGGTGAGCAGGGTGGGGGGGTAGTAGTAGCCTGGTTGGTCTAGGGCTTGGCCGCCACAACGACACCGGGCCCCAGCAGCCATGGTTTGCTCCACTTGGTCAACAATGTCGGCCAAGATATCGGGGGTGGCCAGGGGGCCGATGTCCGTGCTCGGCTCACTGGGGTCCCCCACTTTCAGAGCTTGAAATTCTTCGGTTAAACGTTGGAAAAATTCCTCGGCAATGCTGGCTTGGACAATGAATCTTTTGGCGGCAATGCAGGATTGCCCATTGTTTTGCATTCTGGCCGGCACCGCTGTTTGGATAGCTTGGTCTAAGTTTGCATCTTCCAAAACGATGAAGGGGTCAGACCCCCCCAGTTCCAACACGGTTTTTTTAATTTGTTGGGCGGCGGCGCTGGCGAAACTAGCCCCGGCGGGTTCACTGCCCGTTAAGGTTCCCGCTTGGATACGGTCGTCGGCCATTAACTCGCTGGCCGCTTTGCCTCCAATTAATAGGGTTTGAAAAGCGCCCTCGGGAAAGCCCGCTGTCTGGAAAATTTCGGCGATCGCCAGGGCACATTGGGGCACGTTGGAAGCGTGTTTGAGTAGACCCACATTGCCCGCCATCAAGGCCGGGGCCGCAAAACGAAACACCTGCCAAAAGGGAAAATTCCAGGGCATCACCGCTAAAATTACCCCCAGGGGTTGGTAGGCAATAAAACTCTGGCTGGCATCGGTGGCCACCATTTCATCGGCCAGAAATTCCTCAGCCTGATCGGCATAGAAACGACAAACCAGCGCACATTTATTAACTTCGGCGATCGCCTGTTGGACCGGTTTACCCATTTCCAGGGTCATGAGGGCGGCCCATTCATCCCGTCGTTCTTCCAGAATATCCGCCGCCCTTCGCAACCATTGTCCCCTTTGAGCAAAGGGTAAAGCTCGAAAACTCCGGAACGTTTCCTGGGCTAAATCCAGTTTGGCATCCACCGCCGCCGCACTATGGGGGGTGAAAGTTTGCGCTGTTTGGCCATTGGCCGGATTGATAGTGGCGATCGCCATGGGTTAATCCCTCCCGCAGTTTAAGTTCCCTCAAAAGCCATGGGCTTTCCCCTACCAGTCTAGGTCTCCTTCATGGGATCCTGCTAGCTTGGGTTGGTGACGGGATCTCCGTTATCTTCCTCCGGTGGAGGAGGGGGATTGGAGCCGTCTTCCCCTTTCTCCCCTTTCAAGAAGCGGGCTTCAGCTTCTTTAACAATGGTGTAAAGCACCGGCACCAAGAACAAACTAAGAACAGTGGAAATTAGATAACCACCAAAAATAGCTGTCCCCAAAGACCAACGGCTCATGGCCCCCGCTCCAGAAGCAATCACCAAGGGCCAGAAACCCACCAACCCAGAAATAGCCGTCATTAAAATCGGTCGCATCCTTTCCTTGGCCGCAAAGGCCGCCGCCTGGGGAATCTTCATGCCCAAATCCATGGCCTGGTTGCCAAACTCCACAATCAAAATGGCGTTTTTACTAGCTAGACCGATCAACATCACCAACGCCACCTGGGCATAGACGTTATTGTTCACCGCCGGCCAAACCATATTGGTGGCCACCATGAAATTGGCCCGCAGGAGAATCGCCCCCATGGCGCCCAAAATTGCTAGGGGCACAGTCATCATAATGATGGCCGGGTCCACATAGCTTTCATACTGGGCAGACAGTACTAGGAAAACCATGATGAAAGCCAACCCAAAAATGATCGGTGCCGCCCCGGCGGATTGCAATTCTTCATAGCCGGTGCCATACCAGGCATAGCCAATGGATTCAGGGAATAATTCCTTCGACAGCCTTTCCATTGCCGCCATCGCTTGCCCTGTACTGTAACCAGCAGCAGGGGATGCTTGGACGTCCACAGCGGGGTAGATATTAAAGTGGGTCAAAATCGGTGGGTGGGTAGTTTGTTTCACCTCCACCAGATTGCTTAACTGCACTAAAGCTCCCGTGCGGGAACGGACATAGAGTCGGCCAATGTCCCGGGGATTGGAACGAAATTCCCCATCGGCCATGGCATAGACCTGGTAGAGTCGTCCTTCCAAAACAAACTGGTTGATATAGTTGGAGCCCATATAGGTGCCAATGGTGCTGAACACCTCGGAAATATCAACATTTTGGGCATTGGCCTTCTCCCGGTCCACACTAATTTCCAACAGGGGAGCATTAAAAGTGAACTGGGTAAAGACGGTGCGGGGGTCTAGGGCGGGTTCCTGGCGTAATTTCCCCATAAATTCCTGGATGTAGTCCAAAAAATTATCCAGGGGAATACCACCGCGGTTTTGCACATAAAAATCCAGACCTCCGGTACTACTTAAGCCATCCACCGGGGGAGCATTGACGGCAAAAACCTGGGCATCAGGAATTTTTTGAGCCAACTCTCGGTTAATCTGCGCCAACAAACCAAACACCGATCCCTTTTGGCCAGGGCGTTCATCCCAGTTTTTCAGCTTGACGAAAAAGAGGGATTTACTACTGTCATTACCTAAAAAGCTGAATCCCCCCATACCCAAGACGTGCTCCACCTCATCCCGGGCGGCAACAATTTCAGTGGCCTGGGAAATAACGTCTTTGGTGTACTCAATGGAAACCCCGGCGGGGGAATTACCCAGCATGAAAAAATACCCCTGGTCTTCTTCCGGGATAAAGCCGGTGGGGGTCATGTTATACACAAAGGCAGTGAGGGCAATACTAGCAATGTAGATGGGGATAGCTAGCAGTCTCACTTTCAGTAGCATGGTAATAATATTGCCGTACCGTTCCTTCACCCAATCAAAACTGCGGTTAAACACTCCAAAGAACCAAGCCAACGGCCCATGGGATTCTTGGGTGCGGCGCATCAGAATGGCCGACATACTGGGGGAAAAACTGATGGCGTTAAAGGTGGAAACGGCCACCGCGGAGGCCATAATGACCGCGAATTGCTTATAAACAATGCCGGTGGTGCCAGGGAAAAAGGTAACCGGAATGAATACGGCCATCAGCACCAAGGAAGTGGAAATTACCGCTCCCGTCAGTTCCCCCATGGCGTCCAGGGCCGCCTGAAATGGTTTCATGCCCTGGTCCAATTTAACTTCGATCGCCTCCACGACGAGAATGCCGTCATCCACCACTAGACCGGTGGCCAGAATGACCCCAAACAGGGTTAATTGATTCAAGCTAAAACCAAAGGCAAGGGCAAAGGCCATGGCCCCAATTAGGGAAACGGGAATGGCGAGGGCTGGAATCAGGGTGGTGCGCCAATTCTGCAAAAAGATGAAGATGACCAGAATTACCAGCAAAATTGCCTCCACCAGGGTCATCACCGCCTCTTCTAGGGACGCAGTTACAAACAAAGTGTTATCCAAGGCTACTTCTGCGTTCAGTCCCGGCGGAAACATGGGCTTCAACTCGGCCATT
Organism: Synechocystis sp. FACHB-383; assembly: GCF_014698605.1. Lineage (NCBI taxonomy): Bacteria > Bacillati > Cyanobacteriota > Cyanophyceae > Synechococcales > Merismopediaceae > Synechocystis > Synechocystis sp. FACHB-383. Next base: position 5,219 of record NZ_JACJTJ010000006.1, read on the forward strand.
TTTTCCTTGACCATGGTGGCGGTGTCTAAGGCGTTGGTGCCGGGCAACTGGTAGATGACAAAGGCCACGGCCGGTGCATTGTTGAACAGGGCCGTTTGAATGTAGTTTTGGGTTCCAATGGTGGCCCGTCCCACATCTTTAATGCGGATTAAGCCACCGTCTTCCCCCACTTTGACGACAATTTGTTCCGCTTCCTCCGGGGTGGTAAAACGACTCAGGGCCCTGGCGTTAATCTGGAAACGTTGCTTGTCAGTCACCGGCGGCAGGTTAACTCCCCCTACCCCCACTTGGACGTTCTGATTCCGGATGGCATCGAGCACATCGGAGGCGCTTAAATCCCTGGCGGCGAGGGCATCGGGGTCCAACCAAAACCGCATCGCGTATTCGGATGCCCCAATAATGGCGGCGGAACCTACCCCATCAATCCTTTTAATTTCATCCAGCAGCACCCGGTCAACAAAGTTGCTGACAAAAACATCGTCGTAGATGGGTTTGCCCTGGTCATCGTTTTCTGAGTAAACCCCATAGGCGATGGTAACGGAGGGGGATTGGGTTTGGGTGGTTACCCCCTGACGGTTCACAGCTTCCGGCAAGCTGGCGGAGGCGATCGCCACGTTGTTTTGCACCAATACCTGGGCAATGTTGCGGTCCATTTCCACCGGAAAATAGACGTTGATGGTGGTGGTGCCCGTGTTGTCGGTGTAGGAGTTCATGTAAATCATTTGCTCCGTACCGTTAATCTGCCGCTCTAGCACGGTGGTGACGTTATCCACCGCAGTCTGGGCGTCGGACCCCACATAGTTGGTGGTTACCGACACCTGTTTGGGGGCCATGTCTGGCAATTTGGCCAGGGGCAGTAGGGGTAAGGCGATCGCCCCGAGGAGGATGATAACGATGGTGCACACCGTAGTCAACACGGGGTTTTTGATGAAAACGTTGGAGATACTCAGCAACATAAACCTGGGGGACGGCGGAAAGGCAAACCGGACTCACGGAATCCATTGACGGCAAAAGGGGGAAAAAGCTTCCCCTACCCATGGCGATCGCCGGGGGCGGGAATGGCCAGAGTGCAAAGATCCCACCCATCTTAAAGGTTTTTCTGGGCAATGGAGCCAATCCCCATAGTTTCTTTAAATTTGCCTTGCTCCAGACCCCCCAGCTGGGGAAATCCAGAGCCACTTCTTCCCCTAATCAGCGCCCCTATTGGACGTTAATCCGGAACTGGAGGTCGTTGAAGTCCAGATCCCCTCCCCAGAAACTGTCCTCAAATTGGAAGGTATCACCCAAAACGCGGATGTGGTCGGCTTGATCAGGGTTGGCCCCCAGATAGGAGAAGTAGTTAAAGACATTGCCATCGGACTGACTAACGGTGAGGTAAGGGGCAAACAAGCTCCCCCCGGCCAGTTGCAATACCTGGTTGCTAGTCCCGGCGGTAACAGTAAATTGGGCGGCGGTGTTTTGCAGCGCCACGGTTTGGTAGTTACCATCACCAGGGTTTAGCAGTTGGCCCGTCAGGGGATCCGTAATGGCGCCAAACTGATTTTCCACTCGGTAAAAACCAACGGAGAGCCCAAAGGAAGCATCACTGGTAATTTCGTTTATGCCAAGATTTACTGGGCCACTGAGGGAACGGAAATCTAATAATTCCCCATTGATGGGATTTTGGTTCAACTTAATGATTACGTCGTTATAGTCAAAGTCTCCCCCTCCCAGCATGTCTTCCACCCCAAAGGTGTTATCCGCCAGTAACCGGAAATGATCCAGCCCATCGGGATTGGCGTTGATGTAGCTAAAGAAAGCAACGGGGCCAGCGGCGATCGCCTGGTTGGCAGGGTTAACCGTCAGGAATTGATTTTCGGTGCCATTGGAAATGAGGAACGGAGCAATGATTTGCCCTGGGCGAATTTCCCCCCCAATAGGTTGGCCGTTGGAACCAAGGGAAAGACGTTGTCGCACCGCCACTGCGGCATAGTTGGCATCGCCGGGGTTGACCAGTTGACCGGTGGTGTAATCCAGCACTGTGCCCCCCGCATTCTCAACTAAGTAGAAGCCAACAGTATTGTCATAGGCAGAGTCACTGACGATCTGAACCCCGATTTGGAAGTTTTGATTGCTCGTATTAGCAAAGATCTCCTGTTGGGTTTGGCCTTGGTAGAGCGTCCCCAAGGGGGCCGGCTGGTCTGTCATTGCCACCCGGAAGACAAAGTCATTAAAGTCCCCGTCTCCTCCCTGGGCACTATCTTCCCAAGCAACAACTATCCCCTGGCCGTCATTACTCGAGACTTGCTGGATTTGATTGCCATTGGCGATCGCCTGACTGAAGAAAACCGGAGTGGATATGGCCCCGGCGGCCTGCTCCCTGAGCACCATATCCAGGGAATTATTTTGGATTAACAGGAAGCCAAAACTATCACTAACTTTGAATTCTTCCATAGTCCGGGTCAGGGATTCGCCGAAAAGCTGAGTCTGTCCACTGATGCCAGTGAACACTACCTGACTATTTTGTAGTGCCGCTTCCAGATAGCCTGCTTGTCCTGGGGCAATGCCATTGATAGTTCCCTGGCGATCGTCCACCCTGAAAATAGCCACCTCATTTTTGAAATCTCCATCCACTTCCACCATGGTGAATTTGAGATGTTCCTGATTATCAATGGCAACGCTAGCCGTCCGATTATCCCCATTAACATCGGTGATGGTGTAGGTAAACTGATCGACTAGCCCATTAGCAGTGAAAACTCCCGCGTTAGAGGTGAGGCCAATAGCTGGGGGAACGAAACCTCCCTGGGGCAAAATATTGACCGCAAATCGCAGATCATTGAAATCCCGGTCACCAAAGGTCGTGTCTTCAAAGCTATAGACGTTATTAGCAAAACGAACATAGTCCACTTGACCCGGATTGGCATCAATGAGGGCAAAGAAGTGATTCACTTGCCCGTTACCCTGGTCAGACGTTAGGAACGGAGCATAGATGCCGCCTCCAGGCAGTTCAATCCATTGAACTGGATTATCTTTACTGATTTGTAGCCCGGGAATGGCGCTGGCCAGGGCCACATTTCTGTATTCCGGGTCCGCTGGGGTTAAAAGTCGCCCCGAAGCTGGATCAAGGATGGTGCCAAAATGATCGAGAACTTGATAAAAGCCGACGGAGTTGTTGTAGCTGGCACTACTGAAAATATCACTGATTTCTATCCGCACAGGCCCTATGGCTGAGCGTAAATCCAATAACTCTTCATGGATGTGATAGGTCAAGAAATCGTCACTGAAGTTGTTGGGGGTGCCATTATCCCGCAGCACCGCCGTGCCTTTAAGGGGTTGGGTCAGGCTGGTGATCTGAATGCCCAAGCCCTGATCGTTGGCTAAGACATCGACATTGATGGAGCCAAAACCTAGATCGCCAATAACAACGGTACCCCGATCATTGTTGATAGAAATTAGAGAACTAGTCTTAATTTCAAATTGACCTACATCGTTGGTATTGCCTGCATTATCCGTTGCTGTAATGGTGTAAATGCCATCGCCGGTATTGGCCCCATTACCTGTGGAGGAACCATTGAAGAAGTCTCCAAACGGATCACTATCCGGGTCGGATGGGTCAGCGTCAATTAATTTGATTGTGTAGGTGGAAGGGTCACCAGGGTTAGCACCGGGGGTTTCCACCACTTCATAGGCATCGGGATCAACGGGGTTACCGTCAGGCCCAAGCAACCCAATCTCTAATCCTGGCTCACCAGTGAAAGTCAGTTCGGGGTTGCCATTACTGCTCAACAAGTCATCGGCACCGGTATCAGTTGCGTCACTGATGTCCAGGGGACTGAAAGGAGAATTGCCATTGTTGGGAGTACCGGGAGAAGTCGTATCAATTTCAAATTGACCTACATCGTTGGTATTGCCTGCATTATCCGTTGCTGTAATGGTGTAGGTTCCATCCCCAGTGTTGGCCCCATTACCTGTGGGGGAGCCATTGAAGAAGTCTCCAAACGGATCGCTATCCGGGTCAGATGGGTCAGCGTCAATTAATTTGATTGTGTAGATGGAAGGGTCACCAGGGTTAGCACCGGGGGTTTCCACCACTTCATAGGCATCGGGGTCAACGGGGTTACCATCAGGCCCAAGCAACCCAATCTCTAATCCTGGCTCACCAGTGAAAGTCAGTTCGGGGTTGCCATTACTGCTCAACAAGTCATCGGCGCCGGTATCGGTTGCGTCACTGATGTCCAGGGGGCCGGCATTAGGGGCTGTGGTGTTTAATACGGCACTATCGCTGCCATCAGGACCTTGGTTCCCAGCATTATCCGTTATGAATGCACTCACCGTTAAAGTGGCACCTTCGGCGGGTACTGCTACCTGGGTGGTTACTACTCCGGCATTAATTTGGGCGGTGGTGAGGACAATGGTCTGGGGAGTGGTGCCATCGCTAATGGTCAGGGTGTCCCCGGCAACTAACCCAGTGGGCAAGGCGATCGATACATCTATCAACCCATTCAATTCCCCGGCACTGATAGTTCCATCGTTGTTGGCATCTTCGGCGATCGTTACGGTGGGTGCTCCGGGAGCGGGCGGTGGGGGCGGCGCGATGGTATCTAATACGGCACTATCGCTGCCATCAGGACCTTGGTTACCGACAATATCTGTGACAAAGGCGGTCACCGTTAAACTGTTACCTGGGTTGGGTGCTGCTACCTGGGTGGTTACTACTCCGGCGTTGATTTGGGCGGCGGTTAAGACGATGGTTTGGGGCGTGGTGCCATCGCTGATGGTCAGGCTATCTCCGGCTACGGCGGTTCCAGGTAATGCCACCGATACATCTACTAACCCACTCAATTCCCCGGCACTGATAGTTCCATCGTTGTTGGCATCTTCGGCGATCGTTACGGTGGGTGCTCCAGGGGCCATGGTATCGATTGTAATATTCTGATTAGCCTGGGCAATGTTATTGGCAAGATCAGTTGCTGTGGCAGTTAAAGTGTAGTCGCCTGGAGGTGTGGTTATGGCACTGAGGTCTAAACTCCAATTGTTACCATTAACGATTAATTCAGAGTCTATACCCAGCGTATAGGTAGTGCCATTGAAAGTAACTGTCAGGATATTCGTAGGCAGATTAGTCCAAGTCCCAGTGATGACTAAGGTTTGATCGTTGGTAGTAAAATCACCGGCTGTCCCACTATCAATGCTAATGGCGGTAATCGTAATGCCTGGTGCGTTGGTGTCGATGGTAATGGCCTGGGTATCTGTGGCGGTATTACCTGCCAAATCCGTTGTGCTAACCGTTAAGGTGTAGTTACCTCCGGCCAGGATTTCATTAGTGGTACGGTCAAGATTCCAGTCGCCGTTGCCGTCCGCATTAGTAGTAGTGCTGAAAACAACATCATTATTGTTGTCCCTTAGGGTAACTGTCACCGTTGCACCTGTATCAGCAGTACCGCCATAGACCAGTGTTTGGTCACTGGTAATAAAGTCTCCTATGATTCCAGTGTCATTGCTAATACTCGTGATGCTGATAGTCGGCGCTGTGGTATCGATGGTGATATTCCGAGTAGCCTGAGTAGCGGCATTGCCAGCTAAGTTGCTCACATCGGCGGTGACGGTTTCACTTCCTTCAAAGTTGGCAATGTCGGCTAC
>NZ_JACJTJ010000060.1:0-30685 GCF_014698605.1 Synechocystis sp. FACHB-383
GGTGCTCAATGGTCTCCCAAGAATGTTAACCGAATGCTACGCCTACGCTGTGCCTATCTTAATCACGCCTTCTCTATGAGTATTTATGCTTGCTGACAAACTGGGATGCTCCCAAAAAATTATCCTTCTTGTCTCGACAACTGTCAAAGTGAAAATTCACCTTAACCAATTCAATTTTTCCGTTTAACAGTCCGACTAAATTTTGGATTGCTGTTTCGGAAAAGTATTTCTTAAACTTAGGGCGATATAATACATCCATCAGCTCAACAAACAAATCTTCACTGAATAAAATCACCACTCAGTTATCAATAATAGCTTGATTCAAACCTTGAAGAGTTTTTCCAATCAGAAAGCTAATCCAGATATTCGTATCAATCACAGCCCGGATAGCTTCATTGTTCATGGTAGTTAGCTTGCCGGACTGCTTCAACTTCTCGGGTAATGTCTTCTAGAGTTAATTCATCGGTTTTGACGGAATTGAGAAATTTGTTGAATCTGGTGGCAAAAGTATCCTTCTCTAAAAGTTCTAGTAATTCTAGTTTTTCTTCAAGATTACATTGGGCAATAATATTCTTCAGCTCAGGGAAGTCTAGTGGCGGCAATGAGTTCATTTTTGCTTTTCTCCGAGAGGGGAATTATAACTCCCATTATTGCATTTCCAATAGTTCCCCAAGAATCTGCTCAAAAAGCCTTCTGGCCCTAATTCTGGGGGGATAAATTTAAATTTTTCCCATTTGCCGGAGCTTTAGTAGGGAAATTTAGGGACAGATCAGAACTTTGCAAATCGACGCTAACAGTCTGTCAATGGCCAAAGGGACGATCGCCATTCCAGACCGATAAAATGTTAAGTTATATCACATTCAAGCAAAGTTCTTAGGAATTACTCCGTATGGTAGCAACGCCCGTTAAACAGAAATACGATATTAAAGATATTAGCCTCGCTCCCCAAGGTCGTCAGCGCATCGAATGGGCGGCCCGGGAAATGCCCGTTCTAAAGCAAATTCGGGAACGTTTTGCCCAGGAAAAACCCTTCGCTGGTATCCGTTTGGTGGCCTGCTGTCACGTTACCACCGAAACCGCTAACTTGGCGATCGCCTTGCATGCCGGTGGGGCTGACTCCCTGCTCATTGCCAGTAACCCTCTGTCCACCCAAGATGACGTGGCTGCCTGTTTGGTCGCCGACTACGGCATTCCCGTTTACGCCATCAAAGGGGAAGATAACGAAACCTATCACCGCCATGTGCAAATTGCCCTGGATCACCGCCCCAACATCATCATTGACGACGGTAGCGACGTGGTAGCCACCTTGGTACAGGAACGGCAACACCAACTGAGTGACATCATTGGTACCACCGAAGAAACCACCACTGGTATTGTGCGCCTGCGGGCCATGTTCAACGATGGGGTACTTACCTTCCCCGCCATGAACGTCAACGATGCAGACACTAAGCATTTCTACGACAACCGCTACGGCACCGGCCAATCCACCCTGGACGGCATCATCCGAGCCACCAATATTCTCCTAGCCGGTAAAACCATTGTGGTGGCTGGCTATGGCTGGTGTGGTAAAGGGGTCGCCATGCGGGCCAAAGGTATGGGAGCTGACGTAATTGTCACCGAAATTAGCCCCGTACCGGCGATCGAAGCTGCCATGGATGGTTTCCGAGTCATGCCTATGGCCGAAGCGGCCCAACAGGGAGATATTTTCATCACTGTCACCGGCAACAAACACGTCATTCGTCCCGAGCATTTTGCTGTCATGAAGGATGGGGCGATCGTTTGTAACTCTGGTCACTTTGACATTGAAATTGACCTCAAATCCCTCAAGGAACAGGCTAAGGAAGTTAAGGAAGTACGCAACTTCACGGAGCAATATATTCTCCCCAATGGCAAATCCATTATTGTGATTGGCGAAGGCCGTTTGGTTAACCTGGCCGCCGCTGAAGGGCACCCCAGTGCGGTGATGGATATGAGCTTTGCTAACCAAGCCTTGGCCTGTGAGCATTTGGTCAAAAATAAGGGTCAATTAGAGCCCGGTATGCACTCCATTCCGGTGGAAGTGGACCAAGAAATTGCCCGTTTGAAACTCCAAGCCATGGGCATTGCCATTGACAGCTTGACCCCCGAACAGGTGGAATACATCCATTCCTGGGCTTCCGGTACCTAAACTGATGACAAGTTAAGTTTTCTGACTCAAAACTTTTTTAATCTCCTAATTACAGGGGATTTTTTTTGTTTCTAGGCAGGCCATAGGAGCGTTTCCCTTCACTTCTGCCCCCTACCTTGCTAACTGTTTAATGTCAGGATTTGTGGATATCCTCTAGCGGGGGATGGGGATCGGCCAGATGGCCAAACTAACCGGAGATTACCCGACGTAGATCCATAACATCACTCATATTTTTAATTTTGGCCATGATGCCCAACAGTTGTTGATAGTCCCGAATGTCAATTTTGAGACTGATGATAGCGGGCCGCCCTAAATGGGTTTTAACATCGGCGTTGCGGACGTTAATGTGATTATCGCTGAGGCGGGAAAGGATATCCTTCAGCACCCCCACTCGGTCAATGGCTTCAATGACAATGTCCACCGGATAGGTTTGGTGATTATTATTGTTGGGATTCCACCGCACCGGAATCAGGCGATCGCCGTCCATTTGCTCGAGATTATGGCAACCCTGGCGATGGATGGAAATACCCCGGGCCCCCCTGGTGACTACCCCCATAATGGGTTCCCCTGGTAACGGATGGCAGCAACCAGCAATGTGATAAAGCAAGCCTTCAATGCCGGCGATCGGAGAATTATCTTTACCTGTGGCCGGGGGCGCAGTGGGATGGACTTGGGGAGAACTGGCGAGGGTAACTTCCTGGTTGGACTGGTTATTTTTAACGTTGTTAACATTATTTTCCCGCAGACGGTTGACGACGGCATTGGAAGTAATTTCGCCGTAGCCCAAACCCGCCAACAAATCTTCCACATTTTGGTAATTACAGCGCTCTGCTGTTTTTTGCATCGGCTCCGATTTCAGCAGGGCCTCTAAACCAGTTTTGCCCAATTCCTTTTCCAACAATTCCCGGCCCCGGAGAATATTTTCATCCCGCCGGGAACGCTTAAACCATTGGCGAATGCGGTGGCGGGCACTGGGAGTAACAACAAAATTGAGCCAATCTAAACTGGGGTGGGAATTCTTTTGGGTGACAATTTCCACAATATCGCCATTTTTCAGCCTGGTATCCACCCCTAACCATTGGCCATTAACCCGAGCCCCCTTCATGTGGTGCCCTACCTCAGTGTGGATGCGATAGGCAAAATCCACCGGCGTGGCGCCCCGAGCCAGGGAAATTACTTCTCCCTTGGGGGTGAATACATAAACGTCATCGTCAAAGAGATTCTGTTTAAGGTTTTCCACATACTCCTGGGCATCCTTGAGATCGCTTTGCCAGTCCAGCAGTTGCCGCAACCAAGTAAACTTTTCGTCAGTGGAAGTGAGAGCCGTATTTTCCGAGCCACCACTCTCCTTATATTTCCAGTGGGCCGCAATCCCGTACTCTGCCACATGGTGCATTTCTTCGGTGCGGATTTGGATTTCCAGGGGCCGGCTAGTTAGTCCCAAAACCGTGGTGTGGAGGGATTGGTAACGGTTGGGTTTGGGCAAACCGATATAATCCTTGAAGCGCCCTGGAATGGGTTTAAAGACGTCGTGTACCACCGACAGGGCCCGGTAACATTCCCCCTTGCTTTCCACAATGATCCGTAGGGCGGCAATGTCATAAATTTCTTCGAAGGCCTTATCCTGGCTGGTCATTTTGTAATAAATGCCGTAGAGGTGTTTGGGCCGGCCCTGGAGTTCAAAATGTTCAATGCCCTCATCCCGCAGACGGAAGCGCAACATATCCTTAACGGTTTCCAGACGGGATTCCCGATCGCCTCTTTTTTCCACCACCAGGGACTGAATTTTGCGGTAGGAATCGGGCTCTAGGTATTTGAAGGAAAGATCTTCCAATTCCCACTTAAAGCGCCAAATCCCCAAACGGTTAGCTAAAGGAGCAAAAATATCCTTAGTTTCCCTAGCAATGCGCCGTTGTTTTTCGGTATTTAACGCATCTAAAGTCCGCATATTGTGCAGGCGATCGGCTAATTTGACCACAATCACCCTAATATCCTTGGCCATGGCCAAAAACATGCGCCGGAAATTTTCTGCTTGATGTTCCGTTGTACTAGAAAAATTAAATTTAGAAAGTTTAGTTACCCCCTCCACCAAACTGGCCGTTTCTTCGCCAAACAAAGCCTCAATTTGTTCAATGCTAATGTCCGTATCTTCCACCACATCGTGCAAAAATCCCGCCGCAATCATCGCTTCATCCCCCCCCAGGTCCCGCAGTAGCCCCGCCACCGCCACTGGATGGGCAATGTAGGGTTCCCCAGATTTACGTCGCTGTTGGGCATGGAGATCGTAAGCAAAACAGAAAGCTCGACAGATTAAACAATGGGGCGCCGTTGCTTCGTCCTGGCCCTGTTCCACCTCTATTTGCCACTGCTGTAAACAATCCTCTAACCACTGGGGCAGTTCGATATCGTGGATATCTTGGGGAAGGGTGGTGTGAATGGTGGGGGTAGGCAGAGCGGCGACGGCATTCATAGTTTTGGGGAGGATGTTAGGGTAGCTTGCACTAACTAGGTATAAAACAGAAAAAAACGACCAAAAGAGCCGATAATTGCCAGTTAATGGGGAAAGATATAATATCAGCCATTAGCTTGTCAAAATCCCGTATTTATCTTTTAACAGACATTCCTATATCGGTGCAGGATTTAGGGATTAGTGTTAATTAATGTTAATGGTTATTAATGATTTTTTGCTCCTTTTGCTATGGAGATGTAAAAGCCGTACTCTCCCCAGAACATATCCCAGGGAGTTTGACCATACAGTCCCGACAAATCTGAATTAATATCAGCAAGCCTTAACATTATTTTAACCTTGATCCGCCCAACCCCTGCCAAATCCCCCGGAGCAATGTCGTCTACGCTACCATCTGATTTACCCGATCGCCTTAGGGAATTACAACAATTGCTGGAGCGATGTCAGTTGACCATGGCCGATCCTGAAGCCGAGGAGGCAACGGTGGCCAAGCAAGTTAGCGGACTAGGGGATTTTCTTGGGCATCATTTGCTCAGCATCACAGCGGAAGAACTGCCGACCCAGGGCGCACAACAATGGCCATCACTGCAAACGGAATTGCGAAGAACCCTACGCCTACTCTCCACGGAATTACTTTTTTGGCGATCGGCCCGTTCCCCAGAACGACGACATCATTACCAACAGCGTTTATTAGGGCACTATCAACAGTTAATGGATTTTAGTAGGGCAATGCAACAGTTGATTGATGGTGCCGATTAACCTGTCGCTGATTTTCTTCTGTAAACTTCGCTTCTTTGAACTAAATATTTTCTACTTTTATTTCCAGTTATGGTTAACCAATAGGCTTTGCGACTACAACCTTTACCAGACTATGGAGCAATGGAAAGAAAAGGCTAGAAACTTTAATTTATTTGAGGGAAGACTGGGCATAGCTGACCAAACCAGCACCAATGTAGGAACTGTAATTGTCAATGGTGTTTTGGGTGGCAATGCGATTGGGATTATTAAATAGTTCACCGATGCCCATGCTCAGGGTTAAAACGGTCACAGCAGCGATGGTGTAGTTGCGGATGGCGGTGGAGGTGTAGTTGGTGGAGGCAAACATGGTGTGGTGTTCCTTTGCTTTCAATAACTACAGCATAGGGAAATCCCCAGGGCATGTCAGTCCCAAAAAACCTGTAAAATCAAGGGTTTCAGGGTTGCCACTTCCCTCCTCAACATGGAAAAAAATAGAATTTTCTCTACCTCAGTCCCCTTCTGTCCATTCTTTGTCCATCCCTATTCAGCCACCGTTGGATAAAATTTCCCCCGTTCTTCAGGAGCTGACACGATCGCCATTGTCGGCAATTTCCAGAATCGGTAAACGCACAGTAAAACAAGACCCTCCCCCTTCTTGGCTTTCCACTTCCACTTCCCCGCCATGGATATTGGCGCAGCGTTGCACGATCGCCAGCCCTAGCCCGGTTCCCGTTACCCCCTCCACATTGTCCGCCCGGAAAAAGGGATTAAATAATTCCGCCATGGCCTGGGGAGGAATGCCAATGCCTTGATCGGCGACCCGAAAAATCATTGTTTTATCTTTGGCAATGACATCAAACAAAATTGGCGTGGGGGCAGGGGAATATTTAATGGCATTACTGAGAAGATTACAGATAATGTGGCGCAATAAATGGGCATCCCATACCCCCTGCTGCAAATTACCTTCGGTGTGGAAATGAATTGGCCTGGGTTGTCGCTGGGCACTGTTCACCAAACGCATTAAGTCCTGGCAAAAGTAGAGTAAATCGAGGGCTTCAAATTGACAACTGAGCTGGCCATTTTCCGTTTTTCCCAGCAGTAAAACCTCCGACAACAATTCATCTAAATCTTTAATTGCTGTGCGGATCATGTTGAAATAATTATGTTGTTGCCCTTTACTCAGGCGATCGCCGCTTTCTTCCAGGAGCCCCGCTGATAGCAGAATTGTATTGAGGGGATTACGGAAATCATGGGAAAGCATGGAGACAAACTCCGACTTGAGCTTATTGGCTGCCTTCGCCTCGGACAATTCCCTTTCCTGACGCTTGAGATTAGCATTGAGGGTCTGGTTTTCCACTGCTAATTCCCGGGATAGGCAATGACGTTGGATGGCATAGTGGACAGAACGCAAAAGCACGTCAAGGCTAACATCCCTTTTGACTAAATAATCTTGGGCCCCCTGCCGCACCGCTTCTAGGGCTAAAGCTTCGTCCTGGTGGTGGGTGAGAACAATAACTGGTAACTGCTGTTGATGCTGTTGGAGTTTGGGCAGAGAATCCAACCCTTGGCTGTCCGGTAGGGTCAAATCCAGCAGAATGATGTCGAACTTTTGCCCCTGGTCTAAAATTGCCAAGGCGTCCCCCAACCTTTGCACATGCTTAAACTCGAAGTTTTCCGTAGGGGAACCCTTAAGAATTTCTTGTAGTAGGCGGGCCTCAGCTAGGTTGTCTTCAATGAGTAGAATGCGTAGAGAGGGACTAATAACGGACATGGGAAATTTGGGGAGGAATAACCATTTGCTTGGGGTTCCAGGGGACAACCTCATCCGTATTTTACTAGTATCCTTCTGGGAGCGAAAATAATTCCTGGGTAGTCTCCCCAATTAACAGCGGAATTTTGCCATGTATTTGATGGTTGATCATAAACACAATGATTAAGGGCTTTGTCGCCGGTGAAGAATTTGCCCGATGGTATGCCACAGCCCGACAAATGGCGATCGCCCATGGCATTGAAGTGGGGGAACTGGATTGGCTTTTGCAGGGGTGGACGGACTTAGACCGCTTAACCTTACGGTTGCAAGATTTTAGTCGCAGGCAAATTGGCCTCAGGGAACCTTGGGACAATGTTCAACAGGGCTGGCAGAAAAGGGTGGAGGAGAAATACCCGGTGCAATACCTGTTGGGGCACACCCAATGGCGCAATTTTGACCTCAAAGTTACCAGTGATGTATTGATTCCCCGCCCAGAGACGGAGTTGATTATTGATATAGTACAAAACCAAAGTGACCAGTGGGGATTAAGGGACCCCTCCGACCATTGGGTAGATTTAGGCACCGGCAGTGGGGCCCTGGCCCTGGGCTTAGCTTCCCTCTTTCCCCACGCCCTAGTCCATGGAGTAGATTGCAGTGCCCCCGCGTTGGCGATCGCCAGGGAAAATGCCCAACGCCATCAGCTTGGCGATCGGGTTCAATTCCATCAGGGCCATTGGTGGGAACCCCTCGAATATCTACGGGGCCAGGTGCAGGGCATGGTGTCCAATCCTCCCTACATTCCCCAGGCGGAATTGCCCCATTTACAGCCGGAAGTGATTAACCATGAACCCCTCTTAGCTTTAGATGGCGGGGCCGATGGCTTGCAGGCAGTGGAACAATTAATTCGGCGATCGCCAGCCTATTTAAAGCCCGGTGGTTTTTGGTTAGTGGAAATTATGGCCGGCCAGGCCCCCATCGTTGCTGAACTGTTGAGGAAGAATGGAACCTATCAAGATATCCACATTCATCGGGATCTAGCCGGCATTGAACGCTTTGTTTCCGCCCGTACCCTAGGCTGAACTGGGGAATTTTAGAAGTTTTGGGCAATTGGGAAAAACCTAACGTCCCCCCACCGTAATGCCATCAACCTTAATGTGGGGCTGACCCACGGTGACATAGACACTGCCGCTCACAGAGCCACAAAACCCCGCCGCCAAGCCCAAATCCTGGGAAGACATGGAAATTTTATTCATAATCTCCGTGGCCGTACCAATTAACGTTGCGCCTTTAAGGGGTTTAGTCAACTTGCCATTTTCCACCAAGTAAGCTTCAGAAACCGCAAAGTTAAATTCCCCCGTGGCTCCTACGCTACCGCCGCCCATTTGCTTGCAGTAAATACCCTTTTCGACGGAATTAAAAATGTCATCCACCGAATAATTACCCGGGGCAATGTAGGTGTTACGCATGCGGGAAGCGGCTGCATAGGCATAGCTTTGCCGACGACCACTGCCGGTGCGGGGATGGCCGGTGCGGATGGAACCGGTGCGATCGGCAATGAAGTTTTTCAAAATGCCGTTTTCGATCAACAGAGTGCGCTGGGTGGGCATACCTTCGTCGTCCATATCAATGGTGCCAAAGGCCTTATCGGTCAGCCCTTCGTCCCAGGCAGTGAGGTTTTCATGGGCAATTTTTTCCCCTTTTTTATCCAGGAAAGGAGTGGTTTTGTGCTCAATTTGCGTGGTTTCCAACAGGTGACCACAGGCTTCGTGGAAAATTACCCCCCCGAACTGGTTGGCCATAATGATGGGATAGTTGCCCGATTCCACATAGTCAGCGTAGAGCATTTTTCCGGCGGATTCCGCCACTTCCTGGGCCGCAGTTTCCGCATCCCAAGTGCGTAAATAGTCGGGGTTACTGGTGTCCCCGGAACGCTTACTCATGGAAGTGCGGTGTTCACCATCGGCACAAAAGAGGGAAAATCCCACGGATTGGGTGAGGCGGATGTCCCGGGCAAAGGTACCGTCACTGGCCGCCACCAAAACTTCTTGCCAATCACGAAAATAGGCGGCCCGCCGGGATTGGGCATGGCTGGCATAGCGGTCTAATTTTTGGTTGGCCCCCAGCAAAATATCGCTCATCTCCTGCATGGGGCTACAACGATGTAGCCATTGGTCTTTTTCCTTCGCTCCGGCATAGTCCCGTAACATTTCCAGATTCAGTTCAGGCACAAAGGATTGGCCGGCCGGCAAGGTTAAACCCAAGATGGATAGGCCTTTTTCCAGGGCAGTACGTAGACCATTGAAGGAAAGGTCATTGGTGCTGACGTAGCAGTCGCCCTTGCCTTTATAAACCCGGACGCCACAACCGCTGGAGAGTCTGGGGGTGAGGCTGGTGATGGCGTCATCTTCGGCTAAGCAACTGACGTAATTGACTTTTTCGAGGAAAAATTCCACAAAGTCTGCTCCAGCGGCCCTCCCCAAACCCAATAGGGTGGATAACGATTCCTGCCATCTACCATCGAGGCGATCGCCAGGGGTGGTGTAGTTGAGGCTGGGTAAATCCTGGGAGAGGAGCAGGGTGGGGGCCATGGAGTTAGGGGTCAATTTTTAGGACATAGTTTATGTCTTCATATTTTAGCCATTCTGGTGGGGCGCTGGGGTCGGGCTCTGGGGCTGGGCTTCGGGGAGAGGTTCCGATGGGGAGGATTTAGGGGCCAAAAGTTGCCCACTGATGGTTTTGACCACAATGTATAAAACCGGCACCACAAACAAGCTCAGGAAGGTGGCCACCAACATGCCGCCAAACACCGCTGTGCCCAACGCTTGCCGACTACCGGCCCCTGCTCCAGTGGCGATCGCCAGGGGAAAAATGCCAAACAGGGTGGAAAAACCAGTCATGAGAATGGGACGGAGACGATCCTGGGCCGCCTCTAGGGCCGCTTTGACAATGGGATAACCCTGTGCCCTGAGTTGATTGGCAAATTCCACGATTAGAATGGCGTTTTTACTGGATAAACCGATAAGCATCACCAAGCCAATTTGACAGTACACATCATTGGGAAAGCCCCGCAAACTCTGGGCCATCAACGCCCCCAAAATAGCTAGGGGCACACTCAAAAGAATGATTACCGGATCAACGTAATTTTCGTACTGGGCGGCCAATACCAGGAAAACAAACAATAAACCCAAACCGAAAATGATTGGTGCCTGCCCCTGGGAAGTAACTTCCTCCAAGGAAATCCCCGACCACTGGAAATCAAACCCCGGTGGCATCACTTGACGGGCGATCGCCGCCATGGCATTCATGGCCTGTCCCGTACTCACCCCCTGGTTAGCGGACCCCGTAATGGCAATGGAACGGAATAGGTTGTAGTGGGTGATGATCGGTGCCCCTACCCCCTGGGTAACCTTGACCAGATTGGCCATGGGGATCATGGTGCCGGATTCACTACGCACATACAGCCGGTTAATATCCTCTGGGCTACTGCGGAACTGTTCGTCAGCCTGGAGGTAAACCCGATAGGTGCGGCCCTGCAAGACAAAATCGTTCACATAGCTAGAGCCCAAGGCTGTTTCCATGGTCTGGAAAATTTGGTCCACGGGGACTCCTAAGCTTTTGGCTCGGTTGCGGTCCACATTCACAATCAATTGGGGGCTATTGGCTTGGAAGGTGCTGAACACCCTTTGTAAATCTGGGCTTTGGTTCGCGGCCCCCAAAATTTGCCCCATGGTGGCCACCATCGTATCCAATCCACTGTTAACCCGCAGATCCTGTAGTTGGAAGTCAAAGCCGCCAAACTGTCCTAGTCCCCGGATGGGAGGCGGATTAAGGGGAAAAATGTTGGCTTCAGGAATCTGGGAAAATTTACCAAACATTTGACCGATGATGGCTTGCACCGATTGATTGGGAGCGGGGCGCTCACCCCAGGGTTTGAGGCGGGAGAAAATGATGCCCTGGTTAGGGCTATTACCACTAAAGCTAAATCCCCCCACCGCAAAAGTTGCCGTTATCTCTGGCACTGCCAATAACTCCTTTTCCACCTGGGCCATGACCCGACTGGTGTACTGCAAAGATACTCCCTGGGGAGCCTGAATGATGGTAATGAAATAGCCCTGGTCTTCGTCCGGTAAAAAGGCGGTGGGCACTGTTAAGTACAACCAGGCCGTGGCCCCGATTAGGAGCACAAAAACCCCCACTACTATGGTCTTAAACTTGACTAGCCTCTGCAGAGCACCGCCATAGAGTTGACGTACCCGCTCCAGCCGCCGGTTAAACCAATTAAAAAACCAGGCGATCGCCGCTGGAGGTTCCTGGCCTTCCCGCAACAGTAGGGCACAGAGGGAAGGGGTGAGGGTGAGGGCTAGAAAAGTAGACAGGAGAATGGAAAAGGCAATGGTGAGGGCAAATTGTTGGTATAAAGCCCCCGTTGTTCCCGGAAAGAATGCCACCGGAATAAATACCGCCATCAACACCAAGGAAGTGGCAATTACCGCCCCCGTCAGTTCCCCCATGGCTTCTTGGGCCGCCTGCTTGGGGTCTTCGTGCTTCACCTTAATGAAACGGCTAATCTGCTCCACCACAATGATGGCATCGTCCACTACCATCCCCGTGGCCAAAGTTAAACCGAACAAAGTCAAGCTATTGATGGAAAAGTCAAATAGTTTAACAAAGCCAAAGGTGCCAATGAGCGCTAGGGGAATGGTCAAAGCGGGAATTAAAGCCGATCGCCAATCCTGGAGAAAAACCAGAATGACCAAAATAACCAGAACCACCGCAATTAAGAGGGTTTTTACCACCTCAAACAGAGACTCCTGGACAAATTCAGTGGTGTCAAAGGCCACGTTATACTCAATGCCTTCGGGAAAATTCTCCGCCAGCCGGGCCATTTCATCTTTAACTAAGCGGGCAACTTCCAGGGCATTACTGTCTAGTAGTTGATAAATACCTAGCCCCACCGCTTCCTCACCCCGAAAGCGCAAAAAGCTGTTGTAATTCTCTGCCCCCAGTTCCACCCGGCCAATGTCCTTAAACCTGATCACAGAGCCACTGGGCCCTGATTTGACAATTAAATTTTCAAAGTCCCCCAAATCGGCCAACTGACTGCTAGCCCGTAAATCCAGTTGGTATTCCTGCCCGGGCGGTGCCGGTTCCGCTCCAATTTGCCCAGCTCCCACCTGGAGGTTTTGTTCCCTCAGGGCTTGGCTGAGATCCTCCATGGTCAACTGTTGGGCCGCCAGTTTCATCGGATCTACCCAAAGACGCATGGCATAGAGCCGTTCCCCGAAAATCCGCACATTCCCCACCCCAGTGATGCGACGGAGGGGATCCACCAGGTAGCGGTCGGCGTAGTTGCTTAAAAAGACGTTGTCATACTGACCATTGGGGCTAGTGATGCCAATGCCCAGCAAGAGCGCATTGGATTCTTTGTTAACCCTCACCCCTGTGCGATTGACTGATTCTGGCAACTGGGGGGAAGCTAGGGCCACCCGATTCTGCACGTCAACGGCGGCAATATCTTTATTTTGACTGCGGTCAAAGGTGACAGTGATGCTGCTGGTGCCATCGTTACTGCTGGTGGAGCTGATGTAGCGCATGCCTTCCACCCCATTAATTTGCCGCTCTAAAATGTCGGTAACGGCCCTTTCCACCACCTCCGCATTGGCACCGCTGTAGTTGGAAGTCACCTGAATGGCTGTGGGGGCAATTTCGGGAAACTGGGCCACGGGGAGATTGACCAAGCTGATCATTCCCACCAAGAGGATGATAATGGCGCAAACGCTGGCAAAAACGGGGCGTTTAATGAAGAAATCGACAAACATGGTAGGCACAAAGGCGGTTCAGCGGCGAAGACTGGCTTTAAACCCGGCCATCGTTGCCATATTGTTACATATCTTTAACAATGCCCTAACCCTACTTTGGGTTGATCTTTCCGTTGCCCAGAAGCTTAATTTGGGCTGGAGGGATTGGTGGAACGGCTATGGTGATCCCAATCTTCCTCAAGGGAAAATTTTGCCCCAACGGATCGCTGGGAAATAGGGAAAACTAGTATTACTCACTAGATCGCAGAAGGAAACTAGAGCATAGTGGCCTTAATGACTTCCTCCGTAACCGCATCACTCATGATCACCTGCCCGATCGCCGTGGGGAGAATGAAGCGCACCTTACCGGCTTTGACTTTTTTGTCGTGCAGTAAACTCGCCAGCAAATCTTCCACCGCCAAGGAGGGAGGAACTTCCGTGGGTAATTTAGTTTTGTGCAATAGTTGCCGCTGGCGATCGCCTAACTCCTGGTCACAAAGTCCTAGACAATGGGCAATTTTGGCCGCTGCTTCCATGCCAATGGCCACCGCCTCCCCATGGTTAATCACCCCGTAGCCCGTTAAACTTTCCACCCCGTGGCCAATGGTATGGCCATAGTTGAGGATGGCCCGCAGCCCCGCTTCCTTCTCGTCCTGGCTGACCACATCCACTTTTGCTTGGCAAGAGCGTTGGATAATTTGGGTTAGCAATGCCGGGGTCAGGCGATCGATGCTCGATAAATCATCTGATTTTTCTAAGGCTGTAAACAATTCTGGGTCCCAAATCACCCCGTATTTAATCACCTCCGCCATGCCCGCCCGAAATTCCCGTTCCGGCAGGGTTTTTAACACAGTGGGGTCAATGTACACCAAGCGGGGCTGGTAGAAAGCACCAATCAAATTTTTCCCCTGGGGATGGTTCACTCCCGTTTTACCGCCAATGGCAGCATCCACCATGGCTAGCAAAGAAGTGGGCACCTGGACAAAATTAATACCCCGCAGCCAAGTGGCCGCCCCAAAGCCGGTCATGTCACCAATCACCCCTCCCCCCAGGGCAAGCAGGGTAGAATTGCGTTCCAAATTGGCTTGGAAAGCGACATCGTAAAGCTCATTAATGGAGGCCAGGGTTTTATGGGTTTCCCCAGCCGGCATTAAATGCTGAAAAACCTCATAACCCGCCTTTTGTAAAGCTTGAATGACAACTTCGCCGTAGTGGTCATAAATTTCCGGGTTAGACACCACCATAATTTTTTGGCCCAAGCCGAGGGGAGCTAAATAGCTCGCAATTTCCGCCAAGCCCCCCGGCGCAATCTGTACTTGATAGGGGGACTGGGGCAGGGGAACGGGGATGGTGGTGGCCATAAGTTGCTGGTTCAATCGGTGGCGCTGGATCGTACAATAGCAAACAATTACAACGTTTTTATCAAAGCGAGGAACAAAATTATGGCCGCTGGTGTTGGCATTTTTATTGGTTATATTGCTGTTTTTACCGGGGTCGCCCTTGGTCTCCTCTACGGTCTACGGTTTGTCAAGCTGATTTAACCCATCTTCAAGTTAACTGAGAGAGGGTTTTAAAAGTCCCCCTGTCTCCCCTAGTGGGGGGAAACTAGAGAAAAGTCCCCCAGAATTGCGGTCGCGTTAGTGGGTCGGTTTAGGGGGCAAAAATTAGTCAACTGGCAACGTCAATTGATCGCTAGGGCCAGGCTTTTACTTTAAAAATTTTAAAAAACTACATCAAGCGAAATATTTAAACACCATTATGTTTCCCACCACCCGTCCCCGTCGTCTGCGCCAAACCGATGTCCTCCGCCGTATGGTCAGGGAAAATACCCTCACCGTCAATGATTTGATTTATCCCCTGTTTGCCGTGCCTGGTAATGCTATTGCCAAGGAGGTGGTGTCCATGCCGGGGGTGTACCAGTTATCGGTGGACAAAATTGTTGATGAAGCAAAGGAAGTACGGGATTTGGGTATTCCCGCCATTATTCTCTTTGGCATTCCTGAAGATAAGGATACCGATGCCACGGGGGCTTGGCATGATTGTGGCATTGTCCAAAAAGCGACGGAAGCGGTGAAAAAAGCGGTGCCGGATTTGGTGGTCATTGTTGATACTTGTTTGTGTGAATACACTAATCATGGCCACTGTGGCTATCTGGAAACCGGGGATTTGACCGGCCGAGTGTTGAATGATCCCACCCTGGAATTGTTGAAGAAAACTGCTGTTTCCCAGGCCAATGCCGGGGCGGATATCATTGCTCCCTCAGGGATGATGGATGGTTTTGTCCAGGCCATTCGGGAAGCGTTAGATGACCATGATTTCCAAAATATTCCCATTCTTTCCTACGCAGCTAAGTATGCTTCGGCCTATTACGGCCCCTTCCGGGATGCGGCGGACTCCTCCCCCCAATTTGGCGATCGCCGTACGTACCAAATGGACCCAGGCAACAGTCGGGAAGCATTGAAGGAAGTGGAACTGGATTTGCTGGAGGGAGCAGATATGGTAATGGTCAAACCAGCTTTGTCCTATATGGATATTATTTGGCGCATTAAGGAAATGACCAATCTGCCGGTAGCGGCCTATAACGTTTCCGGGGAATATTCCATGGTGAAGGCCGCCGCCCTCAACGGTTGGATTGATGAGCAAAAAGTAACTCTGGAAACCCTGACCAGCTTTAAACGGGCCGGGGCAGATTTGATTTTGACTTACCACGCTAAGGATGCGGCCCGCTGGCTCCAGGACTAAGGGGATAATCCCCATAATTAGTCGATCCTAATTTCAAACGGCTTGGCCATGGATGGGGCGGGCTGGGAGAAAGGAAAATAATGCCTAAAGCGCCTCTATTAAGTGTTTGTATTCCTGCCTATAACCGCCCTGCTTGGCTAAGGCGGGGTTTGGAGTCGATCGCCGTTGGGGATGGTACTGACATAGAGGTGGTCATTACCGATGATTCCGACACTGACCAGGGCCAGGCGATCGCCGCTGAGGTGTTGGAGAATTGGTCAGGATCTTGGCGCTACGAACATCATCAACAGCCGTTGGGCATGGCCCAAAATTGGAACCGTGCTATCCAATGGGCCACGGGGCAGTATGTGATGGTTCTGCATGACGATGATTTTTGTTTGCCCCAGGGATTGGGTCGGCTGGTCAATAAGTTGCAGGAGTTAGGGAACCAATACCCAGTTTTATTATTTGGGGTCTGGGTGGTGGATGCCCAGGAACGAATTATGAAACGGCAAGTATTTCAGCAGGATCAATTTTTGCCGCCCCATAATGCATTAATAAAGCTTTTTTCCAATTCTTCCTTGGTGCGTTTTCCTGCTGTGGTGATCCGACGGGACCTATTTGTGGAGGTGGGTTACTTTAACCCAGACTGGCGGGAACCCTGTGACCTGGAAATGTGGATGCGGTTATTTGCCAACTATGGGGTGTATTGCTGCCGGGAAGCCACCGTAGCCTACCGAGTGCATGCCCAAGCCTTAACCATGGCCTCTTTCCATGAAAAGACGGTGGAAATTTTACTCAGGTTATTTGAGGAACTGGCCAAGTTCAACCTTTTAAGCGGGTCGGAATTGGAGCAATGTAAACAATTATTTTTTCATCAATACATTTTGGCAGGGGCGTGGCGGCAGTTGCGACGGGGGCAATGGGATACATTTAAAGCGGTGATGGGTTTATGGCAATTGCCAGAGCTTGGGGGGATGCCTTGGACACCGAAATGGTGTTTTTTTCGATCCTTGTTCACAGCCCTAGCCCGCTTGCCCTACCCTTAATGGTCAATGGGGTCAACCCCCAGTAAACGCAACTTTTCCGCCAGGCGATCGGCTCTTTGTTTTTCAGATTCAGCCCGTTGTTTCTCAAACTCAGCCCTTTCTTTTTCAGATTCGACCTGTTGGGATAGCTCCACCGTTGTTAAAAATGGTTGTCCATTGGGGTAATAGACATTCAATCCTTCTGGAGTTAACACGAAGCTAATCCTCAACAGTGGACTTTGCCAATTGTTGATGTCTTCAATAACGGTAAGTTCATCCGCTGATCGTTGTAAACCCACTAATTCTTGGCAGTCTGGATCGTAAATATAATATTCTTCTACGCCATAACGGCTATAAAATTGGAGCTTTTTCGTCATTTCTTTGATGGTATTCCCTGGGGACAATATTTCAAAGACAACCTGGGGGGGAATATTATCTTCCTGCCACTGACGATAGGAACCCCTATCTCCCTTGGGTCTTCCAAACACAACAAAGACATCGGGGGCAACGCGGATATTGGGGCTTCCTTCAACGGGATACCAGAGTAAATCCCCTGCAACAAATACCTGGGGGTCGTTGGCAAACAAACATTCTAAGTTTTCTTTCAGTAAAACAATCCAACGAAATTGCTTGGTGTTATCAGCCATGGGCTGTCCATCACTGTCAGGGTAGATAATTTCACGATCTACGGAGATTACCATTTCGTTAGCCCCATTGGATTGCCACTGAGTTTTCGTTATTCTTATTCTAAAAGATGTTAATGGCGATCGCCGTCAAGTTGGAAGATTCTCATTAGCCCTGGAGCTAGTTAAAGATTTCCTGGGCACTTAAGGTTAGGGGAATATCATTAAGAACAGGGAGAATGCTATCATCTCGGCTAATGATGAGGGGTTGATGGGGCTGAAAAACTAAGATAATTTCTTCGAGGGGATCGATTAACCAGGCTAATTCGGCTCCCTCTTCTAGGCAGGTTTGAATTTTAGTAATAATTCTGGTGCTTCTTTGGTCGGGGAACAGAATTTCGATCAGCCAATCGGGGGGGCCTTCTAAGGGCTGATTAGTAGTAAGCAGTCGATTGATACGAGTAATGGCAATGTCAGGAACGATAGAGTTACTACTCAGGACACAGCGAAATTCTGGAAGGGCTTCATATGTGGTGCTAGCGCTATCAATTTTGGCAACGAGGCGTTTTTGTAGTCGGCTGTGATACAAGGTCGGCATCGGTTTTTGGCTAGGTACCTGGTTGATGAGTTCCCAAGCGGGGGATTCTTCAATGTTGGGCAGTTCCAGGAAGTCCTTTAGAGTGAGGGGGGAAAGGGCTAGTGACATATTTAGGGTTGGCTGATGGACTTGGCTCGATTATAGAATTTCTTTTGTGGATGTCTTGGAGCTAAGATAGTCAGGTTTTACCGAGTTTGCCGATGAGGCCATGGTAAAAGTCGATGCAGGAGAGCTAAATTGAAAATACTATTTTTGAAAGAATTTTAGTGATTTAAATGTCACAAACATTGTGAGCCATGATGATATTCTTATGACTTGTACTATTTGACGATCCATCATTTGCAACGACGACATAGTATTTATCTAGATCGTTATTCTTTTTAGAATATCCAAACATTTAAGAGGGGTTTGTTTTCGATTATATACGGGAATAATAATAAATATTGTCATTATCCATGCTTATGATTTCTCATCAATTGTCCGGCAATAATCCAGTTACAAAATTTAGTATTAAACTTGCTATCTTCAAAGCTTCTTCTGCTTCATTTTTCTCCGGTTCAATAGTGTCACTAGGATAGCGAAACTCTGTTGCGTAGGGGGTAAGAGTATCACCCGCATCCTTGAGGTCTTGAAAACTAGCCTCAGACTGACAGCATAAATCTATCAAGATATCTAAATCATGGGTTTTTCTGAAGACTGTATTTTGATAAGTCAAATACGCTTTTAATGATTTCTCAGCAGATTGTTAGCAATGGTATACAACAGCATCAAGTAAAGATTCTTCGTTTTTAAAAAGCACCCAAGCAACTTTTAAATCTCTTTGGCTTTTTATTAACCATTGCTGAACTTCTTCATAGTTGGGATTATCCATACAAAACCTTACCTTCCAGTAATGCTTGATTGACGAGGGAGGTCGTTACTTGTGCCTTACGGTCAACTTCTGCGCGGGTCATTACCAAGATATCTTTAGGCACGCCAATGCCACGCAAAACCTTGTGGGCTTGACGAGATCGCCGATAACGAGGTTCATCAGAATCAGACACAATTACCAGTAAATCAATATCACTATCTTCATTGGGTTCTCCATAGGCATGGGAGCCGAATAAGATAATTTTTTCTGGCTTGAGGGCTTCAATGAGTCTGACGGTTATCTGATTAAGTAACTCGTTAGTAATTGGTTTCAACATCGAAATCCAACGGGGAGAATTAATGGAGATTATTGATTATTGTAGGTGAATATAGCGTGGAGTTAGATCAGAGTAGCCAAGTTTTACCGAGTTTGCCGATGAGGCCATGGTAAAACCCAAGACAAGATGCCCAGATTTTAATCAGTTTTTGACCTGGTTCATAGATGATGATTTTGCCGATTTTTTTGATTAAACTTTTGATGCGATGGAGGTAGGACAGTGTTTTGTAATAGGGGTTATTAGACAGACGGGTTTCGATGTAGGTATGGTTACGGTTAATGTAGTAGTAACGGAGAGGGGAATAGATATAAATGGGATGACTTTTATTAAGATGAGTCAAATAAGTGCCAAAGTTGTGTTGCATGGTGGTCTTTTCACTCACACAAATGTGATAGCCATGTTTTCTCATGTTGAGGCAATATTCCCAATCCACTCCATCAATGAATAAATCAGGGTTGGGAAGGGCAATATTTTTGGCTGCTTGAAGGTTGATTAGGGAGCCGGAGGTAATAACAACATCACACTGATAGAGTTTTTCTCGATAGTAATGGAAGAAAGGAGGAGAAATTTCGGGGAGTATCCACTCAAGTTTATATTTTTTTAAAAGACCGTTGGGAAGTTTTTTTTGGGTTTGGTAGTCAATGATAGTGGGAGAAATAATACCGACAGGAATATTTTTTTGATTAAGATATTCGTATTCTGAGAGTAATATTTTAAGGGTGTTGGGATCAGGCTGACTATCTTGATCAAATGTCCAGAGAAAGTCATAGTTATTTTCGATTGCCCATTCAGTAGCTAGTTTTAAACCTCCTGCAACACCAATATTTTCAGGACAATATTGAATAATATGGGGAATTTGAATATCTAAACTTAAAGCTTTCTGAGAGTTGTCAATAATCAATAAATTTTTAGGTATAAATGACTGAAATTTAAGTGATTTAATACATTTTTGAATAGATGGTAAGTCTTGATAAGCTGTTATGTAAGCGACGACATTAAAATTCATAATTATTTTCAGGGTTATTCATTTTTAGAAAGTATTTTTCGATAATTTTTTGCCATTGTTCCATCTGATTTTCAATACTAAATTTTTGAGCAATCTCTTTGGCTAAATTTTTATTGAATTTAAATTGATTATCCATAACATTTTTCATTGCCTCAACTATTTCATCTGTGTTCCAGGATTTAACTATTTTCCCTATCTGGGGAGAAGTTAAAATTTCAT
The DNA here is from genome assembly GCF_014698605.1 of Synechocystis sp. FACHB-383. Classification (NCBI taxonomy): domain Bacteria; kingdom Bacillati; phylum Cyanobacteriota; class Cyanophyceae; order Synechococcales; family Merismopediaceae; genus Synechocystis; species Synechocystis sp. FACHB-383. The sequence continues at coordinate 20,303 of NZ_JACJTJ010000060.1, forward strand.
TGATACCACCACAATCAAATGAAACAATAGGCTTTTGTAGGTATAAAGCCTCTAGAGAAACAATAGAAAAGGATTCTCTAGATGAAGTTAGGACAAAACCATTTGCAACATTAAGATATTGATAGTATTCATCATTTTTTAGTAGTCCCAGCCATATGATTTTATTGTCTAAGCCTAATTTTTCTGAATATTTTTTACAGAAAACATCTAGTGCAGAATCAGAGTTATTACCCAGCCATAAAAAATGACAATCATATCCCTGATTTAGTATTTTTTGAGCTATCTCTATAAATTTAATAGGATTTTTATTTTGATCCAGAGTTCCTGACATACACCAAACAAAACTTTGAGGTGATATTCCTAAGATTTGGCGTCTTACTTCAGGATAGAATTTTATATCATCGATTTTTTGGGTATCTATAGTTGGATAACAAATTTCAATATTTTCACTTCTACCTAATATTTGTAATGTTTGAGCGGCAGTATGGGAACAAGCAATGATTAACTGAGGATAGTTAACCAATATTTCAGATTCTTGTTTATTTAATCCTGGTAACATTTGCTCAAGTTCGTGAGCATGAACAATACAGGGAATTTGATGATTATAGGCATATTTTAAAGTTTCTTTTTGCAAAATTGTGTTGATATACCAGATATCTGATTTAAATTTCTTATGGGCATAATCTAGAGAGATATTAATATATAGAGAATACAGGGATTTAAGAGACGAAAAGTAGCGTTTATTTTTAAAAATTGAAGGAATCAATAATGCCCAAAACCAAATAGATCTTACACTTTCATATATGACCAAGTGAGGAATGTGAGTTTTTCTGTTCTTTTCTATAAGCTCGCCTTTGAAATATGAAATCCACGCAACAGACTTAATATTTGAAGAGTTAATATTATGAATAATATTACTTAGAACAATTTCTGAGCCTGTATAAGCTGATGTGGTAGTAAAAAAAAGAATGTTTAGGGGCTTATTGTTTATATGTTTTTGATTGATGATAGTAGACATGGAAAGTTTTAATCGTTTTTGATTTAGGGATTTTTAAGATTTTGTAAAATATTTTTGGCTTTATATGCCAACCTGAATGGACTAAAAGTTTGTCTCAAGTGGAACCAAAACCCAATATTGCCAAGTAACCAATTAGCCTGCTCCCGCAGTTCACGCATAATTTCAAGTTGTAGTTGAAGACGGAATTTTTCTCGTAATTCATGGGTAGGGTGCTTAGTATAACCTGGACGTAAATGTGCTAAAAAATCAGTAGATGGCCGTGGCTTTATCCAGTCAATTCGCCAGTCAATCAAACCTAATTCACCTAATTCCATAATGAGTAGCTGAAAACTCGCTGGTGTGAACTGCCAACCATGGCAATCAATATATGAGGCTGATGGATCATCATTCCATGTTTTAAATGTATCCAATGCCGTTTCAATATTAGAATGAAAACTAAGCTTAGAAGGTGTTTCTCTTCCCCAAGCACAGCGATTATCAGCGTGAACAGAATAAGCTAAATAGTCAAAGAGTGCTGCCTGAGAATGCCGTTGGATTGCGTGAGCATGGGCTTCTAGTATTCTTCCAGTTGTACTTACAGGACGAAATGCGTCAAAGCAAAACCGTTTATCTGGAACTGCCAGGACTAGAACGCCACTGTCTGGATTGAGTAAATGTTGAGCAGACTGAAAAAAGCTAATAAAGTCTGGTATGTGCTCAATCACATGGCTGGCAATGATAGCTTGGAATGTATGACACTGGGAATCTAGAAACGCTTCTGCTAATGAACCCTGTTGCCAGATAACATCAACTTCTTCAATGAGATTAGTGTCAACAGCCGTATCATTAATATACTTTTTGACCAATCCGGTTCGAGAATCGTGGTCTACAATAGTCGTCTTCCAGCCTTCTCTTTTTGGAGCAATGGCATTATGTAGGGGACCAATTTCGATAATGGAATCACTTTTGCTTAGTCCTGAAAGTAGTTGAGTCTTGCGATTGTATTTTGAAAAAAATTGGGTATGCATATACGAATTAATGATATTTTACATAAATAATAAATTTTAGACTCTAAATCAATTAATCCTCAAAATTTGAACCCTGTGCAAAAAAGTTCAATATTAAATACATCCAAATTAAGAATTAACATAACAACGTTATGCAAAACAATCCCTGGGCGGTACATATCTAGGCATTACCTGAAAAAAATTTAGCATTTAAAACTCTGCTTAATTTTTCTTTGTAGTATTCTAAGTATAAAAAGAGGGTCAAGAGCAAGGGATTTTATCAGTAAAGGCCATGATTGGTAACGAAATAGATAAGGGCGAAGAAAAGAAAAAATTTTGATTGCTGTTTCGGTATTCAAGTAAATCAAAAAAGTATTATTATTGTTATTTATTTTTTTGAATACATAGTAAATTTCATAAATGATTGATGCTGTTTTTTGGGCTTTTTCATAGTTTTGAGTGTTTCTAAAAAGTAGAAAATAAGCTAGCTCATAACCAATATCTCTATTTAAAATCTCATTGATATTTTTTTTTATGATTTGAGTAGAAGCAGATTGTCTTTGAGAATTTTGAGTTTTAGTTATATTGGAGGCATGCTGTCTATAAAATAATGCAATTTCAGGTAAATTATGCATTTGTGTTACTTTACTTAATTTACTCCATAAATCATAATCCTCTGAGTCACTTAATATTTTCGAATAACCACCTTGATTAAGAATTATTTTTTTTCGATACATTACACTGGGATGGGCAAAAGGGCAGCAAAAACAAAGACTCCATTTAATACTCATATCTTCAATAGGATATTGCCAATAGGCTTGACATAATTTATTTTTATCTATAACTTTTACCCAGGTTCCAAGTAATCCTATTTCAGGATTTTTGTCCAGAAAATCAACTTGCTTTTTAAATCGCTCAGGTAAGCTAATATCATCACAATCCATGCGGGCAATATATATTCCTCTAGCTAAATTTAAACCTCTGTTAAGACTATAAACTAGGCCTTGATTATAATTATTTTTGATAAGAATAATGCGATTATCTTTATAAGATTTTATAATCTCTATACTATTATCAGTTGAGCCGTCATCAATAATCAAAAACTCAAAATCAATAAAAGTCTGATGAAGAATACTATCGATTGCTTCTCGAAGATATTTTTCTCCATTATAGACAGGCATTAAAACGGTAACTTTTGGTGTTTGATTTTGTTGCATGTTCTTATATTTTTATCCAAGATTCAGGAATTAAATCCTTGCTATTCCTACTTGGATCATTAAACCAATGCTTAGGAGCAATAACTATTTTATAGTGCTTTCGATTTAACCATGCTCCCCACCAACTAAAGCTACTATTGGCAATTATATTATGTTTACACAGACTCATTAATCGTAAATCTTCATAATTGCGAGATGCATTATTACAATCAACGATGGTTATAGGGTAGCCTAAATTAAGATTATGCTTAGCCCATTCTGGTTCGTCAGAAAAGATAAAGAAGTGAGGACTCGGTACACGATCGCCAATGTATTGAACAGCCTGAGTATAATATTCTTGATTACAAGTTCCGTGAATTTGATTGGTTAGGGAATCATTCACATAGTCGGTACGACGAACATGAAGTGATACAGATTCGGCAGTTTGAATTTGTTCAGCAAACTTGGCGCTAATTGGATCTTGTTGATACTTGACCACAAACTCCCGCTGTAAAATATTTGTAATATCTGCAAAATATTTTTCGGATTGCCAATAGCCATCTAAAAAAACATCATTAGAAGCATCCAGTATTTCGGGATCAAAATGAAAAAACTTTTCCGTTAGAAGATTCTGATTTTGATATACAAAAAAACTGGATTTTGATGATAGTTTCTTCTTAATCTTCCGAAAAAAATTATTTTCTTTACAAATATATTTGATTTCATTATGGGTGGCTAGGTATTCCCAAATATGGAAACAGTGCAAACTGTACCGATGTAATTTATATTGCTCAAAACCAAAAATATCAAGCTTTAATATGGTTGAATGTTTCTCAGCTAAACGTCTGGCCGCTGCATATTGAAACATTTGATTTCCAAGTCCACCAATTAGTCTAACGATAATCATGAATATTTAGTTAAATTTAAAAATGAAGGTCTCCATACAGTCGATAAGTTTATCTATATCTTGATCGGTATGGAAAGGGGACAAACCTAAATAAAAACCCTGTTGGTGAATTATATCTGCACCAGGATATGTATTGACGTTAAATTCAGAAAATATTTTTGCCACGGGATGTTTCGCAATATTTCCAGCAACAAGAGGACGGGTTTCGACTCCTTTTATTTCTAGATAATTAGTGATTTCTTTGCGGCTAAAGGGTGCATCAGTAGCTACTAATAGGGGAAGCGCAAACCAAGATGGAGATGCTTTAGGATCTGATTTTGGTCGTGATAACCATGGTTGATTATCTATAAAATCAAAAAATTTATTGGCAAGTTCAATACGGCGCTTATTGAATCCTGGGAGTTTTTGTAGTTGGTGTAAACCAAAACTGGCTTGGACATCAGTGGGACGAACATTAAAACCCCAATTAACAAAGGCATAGCGAGGGTCAACGTCATAATTAGTGAGATCATACAGGGTCGGATCAACATTTCTTACCCAACCATGAGCCCTTAAAATTTTGAGTTGCTCTGTAATTTCATGGTTAGCACAAGCAACCATACCACCTTCCATTGTGGTCATGTGATGGGAGAAGAAAAAGGAATAACTTCCTGCTAGTCCAAAGTTACCGACTTTAGTGCCATTCCATTCTGCCCCCAGTGCTTCACAGCAATCTTCAATAATATGTAAATCATATTTCTTGGCGATCGCCATAACCTGATCCATGTCACACGGATTACCCATAAGATGAACCAGAAAAATTGCTTTAGTAGATGGTGTAATCTTCCTTTCTAAATCTTCAATATCTATATTTAAGGTAGTAGGATTAACATCAACAAAACGAACTTTAAGTCCCGCCATCATTGCTGACCAGATTTGCGTCGGCCACGTAACAATAGGAACTAAGATTTCATCACCCAAATTTAATAAGGGTTGGACTGGATTAGTGAGCAGAAAACACATTAATAAATCTGCAGATGATCCGCTATTCACCATCACGCTATCACTACAATTTTGATAGACCGCGAATTGCCGCTCAAATTGAAGGGTTTTTTCCCACATTGTCGTTCTAAAACTGCAAAGAGAATCAAGTGCTTCAATGATTTCTTCAACGCCATAGGTCGCCAAGCTTAAGGGGTACCAATAGCGCCTAGGCTTTGCTTCATTGATACGACTAGAAGATTCAAGTAATAACTCAATCGCCCCAGTTAATTTTTTAGTGCTTTCATTGTTAAGTGTCATTTGATTTTACCTTCTATTTTTAACTGACGATATTCGGAAATTGTACGCTTAATTCCTTCCTGAAGATTAATGTTAGGCTCAAAGCCCATTTCAGTTAATCGAGAAATATCTAGACACTTACGGGGCATACCATCAGGCTTGGATATATCCCAAACAATTTCGCCTTGATAACCGACTTCTTGGGCAATTTGGTTTGCTAAGTCTTTGATCGAAATATCTGTGCCCGTGCCAAGGTTAATAATATCCGAACTGTTGCAGTATTCCATCAAAAATAGTAATGCTTTAGCGACATCATCAACATGGATAAATTCTCGCTTAGCTGAACCTGTCCCCCATAAAGTCACGGAAGGTTGATTTTCATCGGTTGCATCAACAAATCGTCTGACTAATGCAGAAAGAACGTGCGATCGCTCAAAATCAAAATGATCGTTTGTGCCATAAATATTGCAAGGCATGGGGCAGACTGTTAACATTCCATACTGTTCATAATAGTATTGAGCTAGCTTTAATCCCATAATTTTAGCGATTGCATAGCCTTCATTAGTTGGTTCAAGTACACCACTTAGTAAATACTCTTCTTTCATCGGTTGCGGACATTCTCGCGGATAAATGCAGGAACTCCCCAAAAACAAATTTTTCTTGGTTCCATACTTATGACAAGCTTCAAATAAATTAAGCTGCATTCTCGCATTTTCACTCAAAAATCCAACAGGATCAGCTTTATTCGCAATAATTCCACCAACTTTTGCCCCAATCATAAATACGTATTCGGGACGATATTGATCAAAATAAGCATCAACCTGTTGGCGGTCGCATAAATCTAGCTCATCCTTTTTTGGAGTTAAGAGATTCTTATTAGGTAACCACTTTTTTATAGCGGAACCAACCATGCCTGATACTCCAGTTAATAAAAATTTACCTTGGACTTTTACAATCATTTTTTTTCCAATTTTCCCAAACAAAAGGATATTGATAAGTCAAGAAATGAGTTTTACTTAATTCTTCTTGAATGTTGGCCATTTTCATCACTGCATCAGGCATAAAATCATGAAATTGAACTTGGATATTATTGATATTTTGAATAAATCCAGATTCAATTAAATGTTCTAAAAGATCATACTCGCCTCCTTCTATATTAATCTTTATTAGATCAATATATTTAATATTATGATTTTTGATAAAATCTATTGCTTTAACTAAATTTATATCTTCTATATCCTCACTCGATATTTTACCTTTAAAAGCAGAAGAACTATCTGCATCAATAAAAATTTCTGTTTCTTTATTAACATTAGATAGTCCAAATTGGTGAACAATAATTTTTGTGTTTTTAATAAACCTTTTTTCTATTTTATCTGCAAAAGTTTTAACTGGCTCAAAAACATGAATCTTACAACAATACATTGAAAAAATATCACTAGTCCATTGACCTTCAAAACCACCCAAATCAAATACTATTGAGAATTCGTTTAAATCATAATTTAGTCTTAGTGTCTTATCACCCTGAACCGCAAACCAATCAACTACTCTTTTTTCTTGGGGAAAGCAATATATATATTTTGCACCCTTATTTAAATAAAGAGCAATTTTTTCTAGAAGTTTTCTAAAGAATAAATCTATTTGCATGATTTTTTGAAAATTATCTAAACAATAAACTCAGGAGGGAAGAACTTTTTTGGTTATTTTTAGTATCTTTTTATAAATTAAGTCGATTTTAGATGACTGTAATTCAGATTCTGGAATGATTTTTAACGATGATTTTGATGACTTGCTCGGCAGTTCACTGACTATATCAACACATAACGGGAAGAAACTGCGTTTATCAAGATATTTTTCTTTTTCTTTTTCTAAAAAGCCCAAACTTGAAGAATAATGAGATGGATCAGTAATCACTTTTTCAATTAATCTAATGGAATTAGAAATATTCTCAATATCGATGTTGACAAATGAATTCGGCTCAAAATAGTTTATGACATTAGGACATCCATAATAAAAAGGAAAGGTTAAAGCTAAAAAACAATCAGGCAATTTTTCAGTTAACCAATCTTGATAATTTAAATTTTCGATTGCAATAGAATATTTATAAGGAGCAAGAACCTCCCACTTGTCATCAAAATCTCTAATTCCACGCCCAAATAAATCGATTTTATCACCGAAATGTTCTTCTAATTTAATTGCAAAATTATAACGTTTTTTATGCCCTTCAGTGAAAATTTTATCTGATGTCACAATTGACAATAACTTGGCTTTTTGAATTTCTCTGGTCTTTTTTAATTCGTCATAAGTTTTATTCACAAACCAAGGATGAGCTTGTTGTGAATAGATGATGTTAGGATGTTTGATATCTTTTTGACAGGTAACAACTGTGGCAAATTGATCAATGAATTTTTGAGAATATGTCTTGATAGTTGGTGGTTCCCATGTTACTAGAATAGTATTTTCATAAGGACACCTTACAGTTTCTTCTTTTAAAAGCCCATCACAAACTATCCAATAGTCACACTCATTAATATCTTGATTAATAAAAAACTGATAATCTTTCCATATTCCCGATGAATTTGGCGTTTGACGTAATAGAGGCCAATTAGGGTGCTGAGTCGTGACTTTTACCTTTATCATGATTTCAAGTCAAACTCCATTGACAATCAACTAATACAATCCCAAAACTTCTTTCTCCGATATGCTCAGGATTAAAATCGATGGGTGATTTAACAACCAATTGAAAATGCACAAAATCCCCAAAATTATAATCCTTGATACCATAACGACTAGAATGTAACTCCAAAATATAATTTCCGGCTGTTATAAACTTCTTAGGAATTTTTCCAAAACACAAATATCGACCCTTAGCAATAAACTCCATCTTTTCATTCCAATCAGCTAACAAGGAGCGGAATACAATGTCTCCTAAAACTGTTTTAAGAAAAATCCCAATCCGAAACAAAGTTAAATCTCGATCTAACTCAAAATCAATTTTAATATCTATCGGCTCTCCACCGTCATACTCAAGCGATGAAAAACCATTTTGTGATACTTGAAAATCATGAACAATGACTTCATCTCTTTGAATAGGAAAAGAAATTGAATGATTATTGATAGTTTGCAAGCTATAACGAGAAATTGAATCTTTCACTTCTTCAGTTCCTAGTGTTTCTCCCTTATTTAAAAATAATCCTAACTGGCATAGCATTTGAATTGCAGTCATATTATGACTAACAAATAAAACCGTCCTCCCCTCCTTTTCCGCCACATCCCCCATCTTCCCCAAACACTTTTTCTGAAACGCCGCATCCCCCACCGCCAGCACCTCATCCACCACCAAAATTTCCGGCTCCAAATGGGCCGCCACCGCAAACGCCAAGCGCACATACATCCCCGACGAATAGCGTTTTACTGGCGTATCAAGGAATCTTTCCACCTCCGCAAAATCCACAATCTCATCAAACTTCTTCTTGATTTCCGCCCGTGTCATCCCCAGGATTGCCCCATTCAGATAAATATTTTCCCGTCCCGTCAGCTCAGGATGGAAGCCAGTTCCCACCTCCAACAAACTCGCCACCCGGCCATGGAGTTCAACCCTTCCCGTAGTAGGCTCCGTAATCCGACTCAAAATTTTCAGGAGAGTAGATTTACCTGCCCCATTGCGGCCAATGATGCCAACGCATTCCCCTCGCTTCACCTCAAAGGACACATCCTTCAACGCCCAAAACTCCTCCTTAGTCTGGCGATCGCCTTTGCCCCGCCCCGTAAACTGCTTCACCAGAGACTTAGCACCATCCGCCAGCACATCCCGCAAGGCCACATAATTAGACCGCCCTTCTGCTTGGTGGCCAATCATGTACTTCTTACCCAAATTTTCCACCCGGATCATCACGTCCGACATAGAAGCCCTAACCGAAAATCAACACCCCTCCAGCTTACCCAATCCTCCCCCAAGGGTTAACAGTTTCTACTATATTCTTCACATTTAATCGAAAAAAACGTCAAAGAGTGTCCAAAATATCCTGCTTACTCACTTGATTATGCCCAGAAACCGATCTCAAAATATTATTAAGCGTTCCTATTCGGAGAGGACTATGGTTCGGAATACTGATTCTTTGATGAGATGGACTTTGAGTATCTAAAATAATATGACTTCCCTGTTGATGAACAACTTCGTAGCCCCAATGACGACAAAGAACTTCAGCCAAAGTTTTGCCCCTAAGATTACGAGGGATTTTCAGCTAATTACCAACAACTCATCTTTAATTAAGTGCAGTTTTATATTTGGCATTGATGGCTGATCAAAATAGTAACCCTTAACCGCTTCTATGACATTCTCTTTGAGTTCATCCCAAGTATCTGCTTGCGTGAAAATATTCTCCGTTAAGCCTTCAGCAATAAAGCCACCGTCTTCTTCCTGAGTCACCTCAATAACAATTGTATTTTTCATAATTCTTCCCCTAATCCGACACCCTAACTATACGCTAATTATCCGATCAATATAGCCTAGCCCCGTCAACTCAGGATGAAACCCCATTATCGGCTCCGTAATCCGACTCAAAATCTTTAATAAAGCGGGCTTCCCTGCCCCATTGCGGCCAATAATGCCAACTAATCCCCCCGCTTCACCTCAAACGAGATATCCCGTAATGCCACATGACTAATCCCCTCTGACTGGTGGCCAATTATGTACTTTATGTCCAAGTTTGCCACCCAGATCTTCAAGTCCGACATAGAAATTTCAATCGAGAACCGATACCCATTAGCTTACTCAACAAAACTCCAACGGCGATCGGCCTTAACAAACCGTTACTGAGGAATCGCAGATAATATAGCCCTTAGTGCTTTATTTACTGCATCTGAAGTTTTAAAAACCTTGGCAATGTCAGGCTCTAAAACTGGGAGCATCCCAGTTTGTCAGCAAGCATAAATACTCATAGAGAAGGCGTGATTAAGATAGGCACAGCGTAGGCGTAGCATTCGGTTAACATTCTTGGGAGACCATTGAGCACC
>NZ_JACJTJ010000061.1:0-10305 GCF_014698605.1 Synechocystis sp. FACHB-383
GACTAATGTTCAGTGTTCGGCAGACATGGCTTTTCTTCTCTCCTTTTTCTACTGCACTTACCGCTTTCTCTCTTAGATCTATACTGTAGGGGGCTGGCATCGCTTTTTTCCTAGCCTACATTCCGCAGGCTCTACCAATAGTTACTAAATTTTCGGGAAAACACTACAGATAGCGTAGTTTTCTAGTATTGATTGACTGGGAGTCAAGAGGCAAACCCCGAAATAGGCTTGCCGTCGTACTCGATTTCAGACGAAGGTGTACTACGTGCGGAATGTAGGTTCCTAACTCTTTCCCTATATTATGTCCTAACTTTAGCAATCTTTGCTATACCTATTAATCACTCTACCCCTAGCATTAATAACCGTAACTTTTTGTTTGAATGTAACTGTTAGTTCCAGCAATAAATTAAATTTACTGTAGCCGAGAAATTATAGCCAATATGGATCAAAATGAGCGGGTTATTTTTGCAGAGTTACAACGGTCAAATTTTAATTTGATTGTTTCCCTAGAATTATTTTAGTGAATGTAGCTTTACTCGTAAATTATCCTTAGGTCGGGGACTGGGAGTAACAACCAGCTCTAAATTTTGTCTCGGTAATAATGTCCAATTAAATTGCTGGATTAATCGGGTGGCAAATAACTTCATTTCCAGCCGAGCAAATTCCTTACCTAAACATTCCCGTAAGCCACCCCCAAAGGGAACATGGGCAAAGGGGGGATTGAGAATCGTACTACCATCAGGGGCAAACCGTTCTGGATCAAACTTTTCTGGATTAGGATATAAATCAGGATCGGCGTGGGTTTGGCTAATTTGATAAGAAACTAACCAGCCCTTGGGAAAATGAAAACCCTGAAATTGACAGCCTTGGATTAATTCTCGAAAACCACCGCCCACAGGAGGGATTAACCGTAATACTTCCTGCAACACTTGATCTAAATAGGGCATTTTTTTAAGAGTTTCTGCTGTCAGTTCTTGCCCTAATTGCAATTTATTTTGTTCCTGTCTTACCTTTTCCCGAATGTCGGAATGCTGTCCTAACAATAGACAAAAAGAAGATAATGCCGAGGTTAGAGTTTCATGCCCCGCAAACAACAGCAACAAAATTTGATCCTTCAGCTCCGGTAAAGATAACGGTTGATTATTATCATCTCGGGCGGCTAATAACATGCCCAACGCATCTTCTTCCTTGGGGGGTTGCTGTTGTCGAGTTTTGATGATTCGTTCAAGCTCGGCCAATAACAAAGCCCTCGCTCTTTGGGATTTACCAAATAGGGTATTAGGCAAAGGAATTGGTAGACTAAATAGTCCTTGAATATAGGTTTCAAACCAAGGAAACAAATGAGGATTTTGGCTTGCTCCTTCCCCCATAAATAACGTTGCCGCCACATCGAAAGTCATTCGTCTTAATTGGGGATACCAAATCACCTCATCGGCTTTTCCCCATTGCTCCAAATATCCCTGAATAATGCCATCCATTTTCGGTAAATAACCGTTCAATGCCCTGGGCAAAAAAGCTTGGTATAGAATTTTACGGCGTGAGCGATGTATTTCCCCCATTTGAGTCGCTAACGCATTAGGCCCTAGCAAAATTCTGGTGCTGAGAGGCCAAGTTGCTTGAAAAGTTTCCTGTTCCTTGGTGAATAAAAAGCGGTTTGCTAATGCCCCAGAAACAAAAATGACATTTTTACCAAATAAACGGGTTTTAAAAATTGGCCCAAATTGCTGTTGCCGCTTTTTACTGAAGTCCCCATCATTAAGAAAATCGAGGGTTTCTCCTAACCATGGTAAGCCAAAGTTACCGGGGGGAATAGGTAAAGAATCTAAATTTGTAGGAGAAGTTGTCATATAAAAAGAAAGGGTAGTTTGTTCAAGATTAATACTTACGAAGTCGTTGTCCTATCAATCAATTTTAAAATGAAATTTTAGATAAAGCTTGCTCCTTCTCCTGTTCAGAAACCTCCAGATAATGGGACAGAACATTCAAATTCTTGTGACCACTAATCTTCTGAATAACTCGCAAATTAATACCCTTTCTACACATCATGGTTAACGCCGTCCGGCGAAAAGAATGGGTAGATACTCCCCTAACTCCAATCCTGTCAGTGGCGGCCTTCAATATTTTATGGGCCATGGAAGGATGAAGGTGTGACCCCACCCGTTTACCCCGAAATACATAGGAGGATGGAAACCTAAAGCATTGTTGGCCTTGCCGGTACTGATCAAACAAAGCTTGCAACGCTGGGGTAATTGCTACAGTCCGACTGGATTTAGTTTTGGTTTTTTCAATGCGGAAAGTCATGGCATCAGCGGTGACATCAGCCCAAGCGAGGGAACAGGCTTCCCCAATGCGACAACCAGTATAGAGACAGATCCCAAATAAAAGGCGATCGCGGGGAGTGAGCAAGCCAATGGTGAACAGGTTGTGCAGTTCCTGCTCTGTAAGTACTTTTGCCTGCCCCTGACGGTTAATTTTCATTCAATCATTCGGTGAAAATATTGAATAGCTCCCACAAGCCTAATTCTATCGTGGAATTTTTCCAACTCTCCATCGCTCAACACAAATTATTGCTAATTATTCTCAGTTGATAAATTCTGAAAACTACCACCATGTCCTAAATCGTCTGATATGGGGCTTTGCTGAAGAAAATTATGTAGTTAACCTGAAAAGTTAAATGTGAGGATTGCAGACGATTCTCAAGGGTGTAATTTGTACTATATTCTTGTCCCCGACAATTTCCCATTTTCAAGAACAAGAGCTTACTACTACTTATCGCCAGTTGGGGAGCTGCCAACAAATACGAATGCCAAGAATTTTAGGCTAGAATCTGACTAGATATAGTCAGATAAGAATATGGCCTCGTTTACTGTCCCATCCGATAATTCCGCCCCCCAAAGTCTAGATACCCTGCAAACTTGGAAATTGGAAGATGCCAAAGCCCGTTTTAGCGAACTGGTACGCTTAGCCCAGGCAGAAAATCCCCAGCTTGTCACAGTGCGGGGTAAAGATGCCGTAGTGATTCTTGCCGCCGATCAATTTGCCAAACTTTTGCCGTTGATGGCACAACCCAATATTCATGATTTTCTTTCCCAATCTCCCTTAAATCGCCTAGATTTTGAGCAGTCCAGTGTTCAAAGTCCTGTTCGAGAAGTGGAGCTATGAAGGGTTGGCTATTAGATACCAACGTAATTTCAGAACTTCGTAAGAAGAATTGTCATCCAGCAGTGAAAGCCTGGACCGATAGCCAATCTCCCACCTCTTTTTATCTCAGCACCATCACGATGGCGGAAATCCGTTTTGGCATAGAAAGGACTGAAGACGAGGTATTTCGCCAGGAATTAAACCAATGGCTAGATCAGGTTTTACGCCCCTGGTTTGGAGATCGCCTTTTGGGGGTAGATGAAGATGTAATTTTGCAGTGGCGATGGCTAGTGGAAAAGGGAAGAAAGCAGAACTACACCTTCAGTCAACCGGATTTATTTATTGCGGCGATCGCCGTTGTCCATGATTTGTGCGTTGTGACCCGAAATGTAGGGGACTTTGAAAAATCAGGGGTTCCCGTCTTTAATCCATTTCTTTTTAGTTGATAAAGCACCAATGTAGATAAGGGCCACGGTGAAGAACTTCCTTTGCAGGAGATCAACCATGGCACCAGAAACAGAAAAAAGCTAACCTCCACATTGGTCAAAATTTGGGAAAGATCGCCAACCTTGAAACCCCTAGTAAAAGTTATTGGGGTCTATTCCCTTGGCTAAAACTCCCTACTGACATTGGTAAATATCGTTACATTTTAGAGCCTATTTAAACAGCATCCCCAACAATCAACTCAGCAATTAAACAGAGTTGCCAGAGCATTAATGGACAAATCAGTAAAGCTTTAAAGAAAGTTAAATTTTCTAATCTTTGTGGTTATTTTTCTTTAGCTATTGGACAATATAAATTATTAATTTTAAGGAGTTCACTATGGAATTTAACCCCAGTGAGTGGCCCACCCATAAACAAGGAGAGCATGTCCGACAACTAATACTGGATGCGTTGGACAGTCCAAAGACAAAGGAAGAATTGTCCAGTTTGTGTAATAAGAGCGTTAGACAAATCACTAGACATTTACAGCGTTTGTCCAGCGAAAACAAGATTTTGTCCAATGGAAAAGGGCAATTTGTCCGGCGGATCGCCGCTGGATTTTTACTGCTTTACGTTGGACAAATTTAAGTCCAGCGTTGGACAGCGTTGGACTTGACAGAAAAAAATTGTCATATAGAATCCCCTAAACGACAAGTTCCACAATTTTTTTTTGGGAGATTAAGAAAATGTCCATCGCTGGAAAGTCCAAAGGTGACGTTGTACAACAACTGGAAAAGTCCTACGGAGTGGCCCGTTCAACGGTGTTTAATCGGCTGAAATATCTTGGCTATTCGTTGGACAAAGTTGATGATTTGTTCAGTTTGTCCAGTGAACAAATGGCTGAACTTGATAACCTCCACCGCTGGATAAGTGATGGGGGCAGAATGGCCGACTATCCCAAACCCGGTCAATTGGCCATGGTCAGGGATGAAGGGGAACTAGAACAGTATGGGGAAGCAATTAATTTTGATGCCCTAGAAGGGGATGAGGAACTGGGTCATGCTGAGCTGATCCGGGCCGCCCAAAATCAAGCGGCGGGTATTCTCATTGCCCAGAATTTACTAACCGCTGAAATGCTGAAAAATCCCCAACATTTACCCCAGGATTTATTGGCCCAGGTGGAACAGTCCAAGGTGGCGATCGCCCCAAAGTCCCAGAACCCTCTAGTGGTGGCTTCGGAATGGATTACCAAGGCGAAGAGTTACCAGAAGAATCAGGGCCAATTAGCGGCCTAGAGGATCTGGAATCTGTCCAGCCCCAGGGGAACAACTGTTATCGACAACCGGAAATGGATGGTCTGCTCCATTCCCTCTATTCCGCTCGGTCGGTGCTGGTCACCTCTGGGGAAGGCATGAAGGGATAGAAGTAGCAGAATGCCGATTAGCTGTGGTCTTCCAGCAAAATTTCTGATTTTTCGTCCGGAAGTTCAAGCGCAGAAATAGCACCAATTGCACTACCTGCTATGCCACGAATTGATCCGTACATTGCAGTTGTGTTCATAAGAACCTTTTCAATTTGCTTCTCTCGCTTCTTCCAGATGGTACGCATTGAGCGTTGCTCAGCCTCAAGATCAGTCTTCATCTGAGTGAAGCCTTCGACAATAGACTCAATCTGTAGCTTGAATTCATTGCTGGTCAGATAATCGTAGAGCATTTCCATTTTGTCCCCTTTGTTTTCTTGAGTGACGATAGCAGTACTAATTTGAATAAGAGATTCTCGAAGTACGGTACATAGACCTTTAAATTCTTCAAATGAACATATCCATACTCCATCTTTCAAGCCCAACCTATCCATATCAGAAGGCATTACCTCCGTAACAAGAACACCAATATTAGCATTCCGTTCTTGAATGTCTTGTTTGAATTTCTCAATCCAGCCACTTCCGAATTCTTTAGTACGTTTACTTTCGTAATAAATTGAACCACAATTTTGACGTATTCTCGTGTGAACAATTTGCAAGCAATCTGCACCACGCTCACCCTTTTTAATTTCATATATGGTGTCCAGCGGAAATTTTTCAGCCAGCCATTCTTCAATAGCGAGTTCTTGCACTTCACCCTGAGTTTGCATAGATCCCTGCTCCTGCTTCCGTTTCATTTCTTCCGTGAGCTTTTTCTGATCTTCAAGCTTTTTTTGAAGCTCTTTCAATTTGAGCTCATTTTTAGCTTCCTCTTTTCGCTTGATTTCTTCTCGAGCATTTGATACGCGCTCAGTTATTTTTCGTTCCGCTTCTGCTTCATACTTTTCTTCTAACTCTGATTTTTCGCGTTTCAATGCTTCAAGTTGAACAGTCACTCTGTTTAACTCTTTGATCTGAGATGATTTTTCATCAAGCTCTGCTCGCAGGGTATCAATTGCATCTTTTTGTTCTTCAGTAACTTTATTTTGAATTTTTTGTGTCAATTCTGTTATAAGCTTTCGTTTTTCGTCTCTTAGTTTATTTGCTATGAAATCTTCTTGGCGCTCTTTCTCAGATGCTAATTCTCTTTTCTGTTTTTCAATTTCTTCCAGCTTTGATAAGAGTTCATCTTTTTCTTTGCGACGCTCATCCTGATATGTTTTATGAACCTGCTCATGAATCTGATGATAAAGAATATCATTAATATTAATCTGTGCTTTGCATTCAGGGCAACTAATAGTGTTTTGATCTTTAGCCATAAGTTATTTCTCTTGGTTTAGCAGTTAACTAATGATTACACGAAACGAAACTCTCAAACCCTGAAGGCGATCGCCGGGGATGCGTTGGGGCAACAGTTGATGAATGACCATCGGTTAAGCGGGGAACATAGAATCGCTACCCCAAAAACGGTTTTGTTCATTGATGAAGCTAAAGAGTTAGGGCATTCCAAAGCCCTGGATCGGATTGCGGCGGATGGCAGGAAATATGGGCTGGGTTTGTGGGTGGCTTCCCAGTCTTCTCGGCATATTTCCAAGGATGTGCTGACCAATACGTTTACTAAGCTGGTGTTGCCGGTTGATTCTTCCGAGTTACCCCTAACTGCCCGTACATTCAGGTTTTCCGAAGAGGCGATCGCCAACCTGAATCCCCTGGAATCCTTAGTACGCTTTGGCAAGGAATCCCATAAAGTTGCCGTCACCCCCTATTACCAACGACGGGGAGGGCCACTATGAATTGGCGATTAATCTTTTTGACCCTCATCCTGGGAACCGCTGTCTTTGGCGGTATCAATGCCCAAACCCCTAGTAATCAAAGCAGTCAAACGGCAATAACCACCCCCAATCGTCTCAAAATTAATCTGTCCCTGAATGACCCAAGCGAACTCAAGGTTAGGGAAGGAGATCCCGTTACTAGGGGACAAGTTCTATCGGATAAAGAAGCAGAACGGAACCGACTAAACCGGGATAAACGGGAAAGACTCCTGGCGATCGCCAATGTGGAAGGTCAGTTAGTTCCTGCCCTACAACCGGCCCCAGCTTTGCGGGAACTGCCTCCCATTTCCTACACCGTGGAAGAAACCGCTATCCAATTAGCGGAAATTAAACTATCCCAAGCCCAACGCAATCTGGCCACGGCGATCGAAGCCGACCCTTTCATTTCCGCCAAGGCTAAGGTGGAACGTTCCCTGGCGGATGTGGAAGCGGCCCACCGTGCCTTTGAGTTACAACAACGCAAGCTAGATGCGGTCAATGGTTTGAAGGGTTTGCCCCCGGAGATGTTGACCCACGAAACGGAAAAGCTCCGCCAGGTCAGGACTGTACTAGAAGGGAAGGAGGCAGAATATAAGTTTTTTTCGGCGGAATATAACCAAGTTGAAGGCGATCGCCGCAAGGAGTTAACTGATTTGCAATCAAAAGTCAGTATTGCCCGTGGGGAACTAGAACAGGCCCAGTCCAGGCTCCGAGCCGCCAAGGAACAACGGGAATTGATGGAATATAACCACCGCATTACCATTTCCCGCCGAGCCGAGGAAGAAAATCAGGTGGCCATCAATGTGGCCAATCAGAAATTAGACCGGGAGTTCAAATTAGCCCAGCTCCGGGAGCAATTATCCGCTGTGGAGGAAAAGTTAAATGGCATCGTGCAAGTCAAAAGCCCTTACTCTGGCACTATTCGCCGCATTAAGTTTGACCGCCAAACCGACGGGAAGCTGGCCGTTACCCTTTACCTCGACACTGCTAGCCCAAACCCCTAGTACCGAAATTGAAGAACCGGAACTGCGGGAACCGGAAGACAACGAACCACCGGAATTAACGGAAGATCCCCAAGGGCAATCTAATCCTTTCCTGGCCCCAGAGCTGGACGAGCTGGTGGACAACAAAATCAGTGAGGATGTTTGGTCACAAATGTTGGGGGAACTACCCTGCTCCGTCACCACGGAAGACTGCATTAACCAACTGCAAAATACCGCTGTGCAACGCTCCCGCCTCTTGGCAGACCTCCAGCAAAAAATAGATGAGAGCATCGCCGCTGTGGAGGAGGCCAGACAAAAAAATCTGGACTCCATTGCCATCTCTAATTTTTCTCCCTTCCTCCAGGTCTTTCTCTATTCCACCCTGGGCCCGTCAGCAATGGGGTGGAAGCACCGGTGAATAATCCCTTCCGCCTCATCCTTGGGAATGTAGCAGCCGCTTTCCTGGGCCAGGGCTTGGGTTCTTTATTCAACTGGTCACAATACGCTGGCAATGACTCTCAGCAACAACGGGCGATCGCCATTGGGGATATTCAAATCAAAATTGCCGAACTACAACGCAATAAGGCGGAATTACAGCAAAAACTCCGGGAACAGGTGACGGTGGAAATCCTCAAACTGGAGGAATTGGCCCGGGCTTTCCAAATTGAGCAGGCGATCGCCAAACGGGATAAGCAACGCCTCGAAATTGCCAGGGTCTCCTACCGTTTTGGGGAGGGGGACAGTGAAAGATATTTAGCCTACATTCCGCAGGTAGAGAAAAATAAATAATAATTAGAAGTAGGATTGAGTAGAGGTAATGAAGATGGAGTTCGAATTACAGGTAGAAAGTCTAGACCACCTAGGTCTGATAGCCGGAGTGATAGACGAGCTGGGGTTAGTAGAGTTGACAGACGAATTAGTGCAGGGTCATCACCAAAACCGTTTGAGCAGCGGACAAGTGGTCAAAGCAATGATTTTGAACAGCTTTGGATTTGTGAGTGCACCGCTGTATCTGTTCAGCGAATTCTTTGAGAATAAACCAGTGGGGCATCTGCTGGGGGAGGGAATAGAAGCCAAGCACCTGAACGACGACCGCCTGGGCAGGGTGCTAGATGCCCTGTACAAATTTGGGGTAACAATGTTCTTTATGAGAGCAGCCCTACAGGCAGTAGAGCGATTCAAGGTGAGCACAGAGCAATGTCATCTGGATTCAAGTTCCCTGTCAGTGCAGGGGGAATATAGCAGAGAAGGGGAGGACGTTAACGCCATCGAAATTTGTCGAGGCTACTCGCGAGACCACAGACCAGACCTGAAACAGTACATAGTCAATCTGGTGTGCAGTCGTGATGGAGGAGTACCCCTGTGGCTAAAAGTAGCTAGTGGCAACCAGAGTGATGGTCCAGCATTTGGCCAGATTGTGCAGGAATTTCAGGAGCAGTGGGAAATGGATAGGCTGTTTGTGATGGATGCCGCCTTCTATAGCCAGTCCAACCTAGAGAAAGTATGCCAGTGGAAATGGCTATCACGGGTGCCCCAAACCATTGGAATTGTCAAAAAGCTGATTCAGGGTTCAAGGGAGGAGT
Source organism: Synechocystis sp. FACHB-383 (assembly GCF_014698605.1). Taxonomy (NCBI): domain Bacteria; kingdom Bacillati; phylum Cyanobacteriota; class Cyanophyceae; order Synechococcales; family Merismopediaceae; genus Synechocystis; species Synechocystis sp. FACHB-383. The sequence continues at coordinate 9,341 of NZ_JACJTJ010000061.1, forward strand.
GGACTCCGGTCGAGTGTAATCTGCCCGACTATCAGATATGGGAGAGCCGACAGACCTATGGAGGACACGAACAACGCTGGTTATTGATTGAGAGTGCCAATCGCAAAGACAATCGAGCCCTGTGGGAAAAAGAACTACATAAATCCGAGAAAAGCCTCAAAAAAGAACTTAAAAGGCTTCAAGGAACCGTTTTTGCCTGTCAGCCCGATGCCTATGAAGCCCTTCTCCAATTCACAGAGTCCCTGGAATATCACCAGTTGGTTCAGACGAGTCTCCAAACTGTCCGTAGTCCAAGAGCGCCGGGACAACCCCGGGGACAGAAATCAGCCATGGCAGTGGAGGGGTATCGCATCCGGGCACGCTTGGAACGGAAGCCCGATGTTGAGACCCAACTGACTCAGCAATCGAGCCGTTTCATTTTGGCTACTAATCAGCTTGATACCCAGGAATGGCCTCCCCAGAAACTTCTCGAGGAATATAAACAGCAACAACGGGTAGAGCGAGGTTTCCGTTTCCTCAAAGACCCACTTTTTTTCACTAGTAGTGTCTTTGTGAAAAAGCCCCAGAGGGTGGAAGCCCTAGCTCTCATCATGGCTCTGAGGTGGATCCCAAATGTCAGGCCAGAAATGCAGGGAGCAAAGCTCTGAAAATCAGGAATCAATCAAAAGACTATACGACAAGTAATGTACTTAGGCTTTGTTGATAAACAAAACAGGGTGTCTTATAGTCTAGAGCTTGATGGAATCTCTCCTCATTATACCAATTAATCCAATTTTTGACCTCCTGACTTAAATGTTGTCCATCTTCAAACTCATAGATATAAATTAGCTCATATTTAAGGGAAAGCCATAATCTTTCAATAAAAATATTATCGAAACATCTCCCCCTTCCATCCATGCTAATTTTAACCTCAGCTTGAACTAGAACTTGAGTGAAGTCTTTGGATGTAAATTGGCTTCCTTGGT
>NZ_JACJTJ010000062.1:0-32667 GCF_014698605.1 Synechocystis sp. FACHB-383
ACCGGTGCAATTGTGGGTTCCACCACAGCCACAGGATTCATTTCTGGGGGCAGAACCGCCGTCACAGCCCGTTGATGGGTGATTAGGTTCCGTTGCTGGTCTTCGGGGATTTGACAGCCATTGGCGAGGCGCATTTGGGTATTCTCTACCCGATGGACAAATTCTTTCTGATATTGCTCCCAGCGAATGGGCAGATTAGCGGGGTCTTTCTTGAAATGGGCCAACACATCCGCTTGCTTATCGTGGAAGTCTCCGCCATATCGTTTCAGCCAGTTCTTCGCCAACCAATCGCGGAAGTTGGGGTCTAGCTTGCCCTCAATGTTCCAGGGGCCCTGAGGCAGCCAATCAAAGCCTTGGGTCTTATTAGTGCGTTTTTTGGTACGACGGGCGGCGGAATATTTTTCTTCTCCTTGACCTACAGGTTTTGCAGATAAGTTTTGGTTAACTTCTGCCGTAGCTGGTTTTTCTGGGATTTTTGGCTTAATTCCATTACTTCGTCCATTTGTATTTATTGACCGATCTGGAATTTTCTTTTTTTCCTCGCTCTGGCTGTTTGGAGAGTATGAAAGAGTCTCTAAGTCTGTATATATAGTGGAGTCCCATTTTTGAGACTCAGAGACGCATTTTTGGGACTCGATTTCTATTTCTGGGACTGGATTCCCATTTTTGGGACTAATCCAAAACCCAAAAACCCGCTCAGAAATCAGTAAGCCTGCATCAGTCAATTGGGCTAGGGCACGGTAAAAAGTCGTTCTACTGATTCCTATGGCTTCTTTGGCTATTTCCCAGGTTATTCTTACCCGGCGATCTCCAAACGGATCGAGGGTAGTTGCCCATGTCCATAGCTCCCAGCTTGAACGGGGTAGTTTAGCGGCTAAGAGTTCTGCGGCAGTATCCGTCGTTAGCTTGTAGAATTGGGTCATATTTTGATATTTCTTTGGGGCGTTGGGTGCTTAAGACCCTCCGCCTTTTTTATTTTTGTAAAGGATAAAAATTGTGAAAGCAAGTTCCTAAATTGCAATTTGGTTTTCAGCATTGCGCCGTTTTTGGCAAATTTGAAGCTGATTTGCCTGGATTTACGGAGATAAAGCGCTGATCTGATTGATGCAATTAAGTTCTGAAAGTATCTAGTTGCAGGTATAAAGGCTTAAAATAAGCCTATGCTAAATAAATTAGATACTGTTTACCTGAACGGCTAGGGGAAGAAAGTGCTTTGGTATACAAAAACTCATAAATTCGGTCAATGTAATCCATAGGCGAATCTCTGGAGTATTTCGAGTTTTTGCTCTCTTTGGCCTAAATTGCCCACTCCTTTGACGTGGCGATCGCTGTAAAGCTTGCTATTTTGTACAACCTCAGACCTCGGTAAGATGACTTATCCATTGATAGTTCTGCTGTTGCGGGCCTTGTCAGTTCATCGAAAAATGCCATAATAACCGTAGCCTCAGTAATTGTAGAAAGGTCATTGGGGCTATTGCTTCCCCTAAAATGTGTTAAATTGAGTATAGCCATAAAAAAGCGGCTATTGCTGTGTTACATGTTATCTTAGGTTGGCTAAAAAAATGAATAGAGATTTTTTAGAAGTTTTTCAGGGCAAGCTTAAAAGCCACAGAATCCAAACCAAGGTTCTTGCTTTAGAAGCTGGCCGTAATGCTTCTTATCTCTCTGAAGTCTTTACAGGTAAGAAAAGCCCCACCCTTGAAATGTTTAAGGGTTTAGTGGAGGCCGCAGATCGCCTCTCGCCAGGGTTCGCCGATGAGTATTATTTATCTCTCGCTGGTGGCGTTGATATGGGTAGTTTTATTAGATCTCTTGGTAGCTCAGAGCTTTCCACTTTGTTGATCCTCACTGGCCAGAGATTGGGAGAGTTGTCACCGAGTCGTCAAAAAATAGCGGCCTAATTTTCCTGCTTCTACAGTGGCTATCATTTAGCCCTTTCCCGCTTTTCTCTTAAGCCATTCCTCCCGCGAGATGGTGCCTGGGGAAAACTGTCTGTTTCTCTGGTTCTCGTCGTTGTCCCATCTTGAGGGGCTGGGGTTTTTCTCTTCTCCACAGGTCACGGCCCAGACCAAACTTGGCGCAACACCTTCTCAGGGCCATGGCTTCTGCATTGGAGCTTGGATCGCCGTAGCTACTACAATCAATGTCTTCGGTGCCGGTGGCCTGCCTGGTCAAACTGCGGTCATCCCCATGGATCGTCAGGGAGCCAGTGAGGGTCAGGCGATCGCCAATTTGTTGGGTGTCGATGATTAACCATTCCCAACCCCCCAGGCCACAAAGGTCGTCGAGCAAGTCCGCTAGGTCATACCAGGCTACAAAATCAACAGAACCAGTTGGTTTTTTGTTTTTGTAGGTTTTTTTCTGGCTAATGAACTGGGGGGCAATGGGTTGGCGTAGGTTTTCGAGAATTTCGTTAAGGAGCATGATTTGTTATCCTGAAGATCTTAAGTAGAAGAGTGGTCGCCCTAAGGGAGATCACTTTCTTTTTGGGCAGTTTTAGACTTGCCTAGGTCTTTGGATTTACTTGATCATCACTGAATACTCCTCAACATCGGCTAATTGGGCAAAAGAACAATCTGGGTTAGCCTGAACGTGTTTTTTAAGCTCCGATAAGCGGGGGCTAATTTCGACTTTCATAAATGCCGCTGGTAAGTCTTCCAATGGGCAATTGAGAATAACCTTTACTGGCTTTTTTCGTAGCGATAAATTTACCGATACTCCACTAACTTTCTTTTTACCTAATTTCTGCATATTACTAACAAGGTAATTGCGTAGTCGCTGGGATTGATTTTCTGATTGTTCTGCCAAATTTCGTAAGCGTCGGTATTCATTTTTACGAGCCTCTGTGATTGCTTCTAGGTGCTTAATGTAAGCGGCAACATTACAGGCTTTAGCATCAAATTCTTTGCCAGTCGATAACCAAGTTTCTAGGATTTCTCCCATTAATAGGTCTTCTTCAGATTCGCTTAAATCTTCCCGGTCTTGAACTTCTGAGATCTGGTCTTCAAGATTGATAATTTCGTCGGACAGTTCCCAAAGTTTAGTGGTTTTGCTGGTGCTTTTAGTGGTAGTTGTCATGATAAATGTTCCTTAAGTAGTAGAGTGGTGGTGGCCCCAAGGAGGGCCAAAGATTTTACTAGGGGTTAATATCCCCATTGAGATTCTTCACGTTCAATCATCTTTGCTAAAAGTTCGTCTTCAACCTCTTGGGGCATTTCTAGGACTTGCCGTTCCGGTCGCTTGATCATGTTGTTTCGGATCAACATTTTTAAGACATTCTTAGCGTGGGCTTCTGTCATATCATCAACTCCGATTGGGCCGTTTTTGCTGTTCCATATTGTCATTGATAATTTCCTCTGAGATTTTGATAAATTCAAGGTGAAATTCTTTAGTCCAGTGAATTTTGAGAATTTTTGCTAATTCTCTTGAAAATGTTTCTTCTTTCATTAATTTTCTTCCAAATTTTCTAGAATAGCTTGGGCATTTTCATTCAGTCGGGAGCGGTTTAACAATGGGCTAGGCTTAAACCATTTTTGTAGTTGGCATAATCGAAGATATAGGAGGCAATTCTGGCCAGAGTGGTTTTCTGAGAGATAAATAAACCAAGCTTCTGCAATGTCGAAACGGTCAAAGTACATAATCATTGTCCTAAGTAGTAGAGTGGTGGAGGCCCCAAGGGGGGCTAGGGATTTTGCTAGGGGCTTAGAAATGTAACCAATTGCGGTGGTAGTCTTCCGTTTCCTGCCGGGAATAATAACGGTCGTCGTTGGCCAATTCTTCCTCAGTCAGTACGCTTTCAATTTGGGCTAATAGGTCGTAGGGGTCTGAAAAGATAACCTCATTTTTGGCAAACTCTAGGGCCTTCTCAATTACGGCAATGATGGGGTTTTCTTGGGTTTTGTTTTCCCGGTCGATGAAATAAAGGCAACGAGCGATCGCTTCTTTGGTGTCGTGATGCATGGTGAAAAAATCCTTAAGTAGAAGAGTGGTCAGCCTTTTTAGGACTTGCTGAGGTCGGGAGATTTTAACTTAGGGCTTCCATTTCCTGACAAACTGTTTCCAGTGCATACCAGGCTAAGCAGTTATAAATTAAGTCGAATTCTTCACGGTAACTGCCATATAGAGCTTTCCCAATTTCATCTGTTGAAAAATCACCCTTAATGCACTTAAAGTTTCTGACCATATTGATTACATTTTCTCCTAAATCATCCGCTAATTGGCTTAAGGATTCTAGGATTAATTTCTTATTATTGCGCCAAAATTTAACGGTTTCTGCATAATAAATAAAACCATTAAATCCAGAATCTGCACCATGATTGGCAACGTCTTTATAGTGTTGCAATAATTCAGATTTTCCCCCCATTTGACGAGATACAGCTAAGGCTAGGGATGGATTCGACAATTCACACAGTTTGATAATCATAAAAATCCTTAAGTAGTAGAGTGGTGGAAGCCCCCAGGGTGGGGGCTATGTAACTATTTAGAATGGGCAATAATCTCGATGTTTGAGAATCTGTTGAATTAGGCTTTCTAATTCCCTTTTCAGGTCTTCTTGCTCAGTTTGTTGTGCAAGCTTATCTAGTTCTTTGCGTAGGCTTTCTAAATCTTTCATTAGATTGAAAACCCCCAGTCTTTGCAAATTTCGCTTAGTTCTTCTGCGAAAGCTTCACCGTCTTTGCCTCCCCGGTAGTCCAGAATGGCTTCTTTGACTTCTTCCCACATCCCATCTGGTAATTCGCTTCGCATCATTGAACAGACTGCGGCGATCTCTTTTGCTTCTTGAATGGTCATAAAAATTCCTTAAGTAGTTGAGTGGTCTAGGCTTTTGCCTTATGCTCTTATTATAGCGTGATATCATGCAATAAACAATTATTTTACAAAACTTTATAGCGTGATATCGTGTTAAGATCGTCCAGAAAATTTAGGAATAATTTATGAGTGGCCGAGGTCGTCCCGGTGGGAATCCAGATTTGGAGAAATATCAATTTAAAAGCCCTGTGTCTGAATCGAGGACAGCGGGGATCTATCTTCGCATCACACCCACTGATAAGGAACGCTTGAAAAATGTCAAAGACTGGCAAGAAAAATTACGACAAAAAGTAAAAGAAATTATTGATGATTCTTTTTCAAATGAAGACAAGGTTTGAAGAAAACCTAAAAATATTGATTGCTACCAATGATTAACCCCCACCAACAGGCAGGGGCAGAACGCTAGGCAAAAAGAGACAACTGAACAGCGGCAGGGCAGGCCACCCACCAGCCACCCCCCAGGGAGGAAAAACCCCAGCCGGGAGGAGGAGAAACACCGGGGGGCAGAAAGGCCAGCAACGGCAGGCCAGACCCAAGGGCAAAGGCGGCAGAGGCCCAAGACCCAGACCCCAGCCCACAAAAGCAACGGGAAGACCGGGCCGAAGGCAACAACCCCCCAGGACAGCCGGCCGCAGGAAAGAAACACCACAGACCGGCCGGGCCACCAGCAGAGAGGACAGCAGAAACCACCGCCACCGAGCGACGGGCAAAGGCAGAACGGCCAGCCCCCCACCGACCAGAACTGACAGAAAAAACCTGGGCCGAAGGAAAAAGACCCCGTGCAACGGCATCGGCACCAGCCGCACAGCCAACAAAAACACTGGCCGAAGCAGGAACGGCGGCAGAAAGGGAACGGAGAGCGGCAACCGACAACGGAGAGAGAGAACGGGAACCGGAAAACCCCACGGCAGGGCAGGCAGAAAGCAGAGAAACAAGGCAGGGCGACAGGGCAGAAACGGACAACACAGTGCAACCCCCAGGGGAACAACTAACACCCCCATTATAGCGTGATAGCACGCAAAAAGCAACCCAGAGCAGAGCGGCCGAGCCCCCCCACCGACCAGCCCCCAAAACAAGGCAGACCCCCCCTGTCCATTGAAACTCCACGCCCCTCCATCCCGCAGATGAGGCTTGGGTCAAGGCAAGGGCCGAACCGACCAATAAAAAATGCCCCGCAGGGGCAACCACTAGAAGGAGGGTGAAGGTGTAGTTTACCCTTGCCGGGAAGAAGCGTGGTATAGTATTACTAACAGGGGGTGATTGATCTACTAAAAAATCACACTTTTTTATAAAACTTTTCTAATACTTAAACTATATCTTTCCCCAATTACTTTTACTACTCCATGACTTTTTTACCATCTATTTCATATATTCCTCCATCTTCTAATATTTTTCTTTCTTTATCATATTCAAACACACAAATTCCACTATTTATAATAATTACTTTTTTATCAAAACAATCTCTATCTCTATGTAAATTTAATTTACTTCCATCTCCATATCTCATCAATAATAAACTATTAAAATCTTCTCCATAAAATTCCAAACATCTTTTTTTCAAACCATTATCTATTTCCAATCCTTCAAATTTTTCATTTTTCCCCAATTCAATTCCAACCCCAAACCATACCATTTTCCTATCTTCTTTAATTTCTTTACCAAACCATTTCTCTTTAATCATCAAATTATTTTTATTAACACACCAATTTTTAAATTTTACTTTTTCTACTTCTCCTAACTGTTTAAACATCTTTTTCTCCTTTTAAACTTTCTTATATTATATCATTTTTTCTATAATTAATACATTAAATTACTTTTATTTTCAATACACCAATATACCCTTTCTCTCCTCTCTTTTTTCTCTTCCATTCCCCACTAAGTTTTTTTTGCCCAAGAAAAGCAAAAATCATATTCCAAATAAAATTTTTTCCTTAAATGGAATGACACCAAAAAATTTTGACGAATATGATAAAATTCCTCGTTGCAAAAAAAAACGGTATTTCCGGATCTTCGATTCCTTAGAATCAAAAATAAAAACATCGAATCCGCTCATCTTTCTTGCTTTCCGAAAAAAGAGCTGCGGACTAATCAACCCGTGACCCCTGACTTTGACCGGACTACAAAAAGGGGGAAGGGTTAGGGAAGGGGGTGTCCCCCCCCCTCTTGCGGCTTTGGGCAGGTAGTCGAGTGAAATATTTATTGCTCTGACCGACTAGACCACAGGGTTTTATCGTCGAATATTAGAAACTCCTCTTGCTTTCTTGCCCCCACTCGGGGGGCCGCCGGTCAGTACCCTTGGGTATTGATAGTTATTCTTCGTCCGGCGGGGGGGTGGGGAGGCAGTAAAAAAAGGGAGGGACGACGACCATAAAGTGCCGGGAACCATATTTGTCTTGCTTTCTGGTTATTTAGGTTCCAATTTTTATTAGCTCTACTTACTCCGTTTCCGCCAATTCCAAGGGTGTTCTGCATTGCCATTGGCTCAAATCCCCGATTTTTTTGGCATCACCATTAAATCCCTAGTAAAAGTTGGTGATAACCAACACTCTCTGCAACCGCCTATTCATACCTACCTTTCTGGTCCACCTTTTCAGGGTAAGGTCGGCGTCGTTTCTTTGAGTTTATGGCTTCTTGACTTAGAGTATTAAAAATAGCTACAAAGACAAGGTATATTCTACCCTCATACACTGTTGCCGGAAGATAGTTTGCCTTCAGTCTCTTCCATACTTTCGTATCATAATGTACCGCCCTTGGAAAGTGGCGGCGTGATTGCTCGCAGGGGATTTGAATTTCAGGATCACGTTGCGGCTAAGTATTGTTTAGAAATGCTCCAAGACACAACACTTGTAGCGGTTTGGTGTGAAAGTTTAGATGACATAACACTAGTTAGCCTCAATGGAGACCAAGAAGAATTTGAGTTCATCCAAGCAAAGAATAATGAATTTAACCACTTTTGGTCTGTTGCAGAACTTTGTAAGAGAGACAAGAAAAAGAACATTCCCGTGGTTGGTAGTTCGATTCTTGAAAAGTCTCTTGCCTATGAACGTGGCTCAGAGCCTTGCCGTTTCCGAATGGTGACAAGTTTACCTGTTAATGACGAACTGGAAGTACTGACTTTACCGCTTAGTTCACCACGTCGCATCTCACCAACTGACAATTTTACTAAGCTATGTGAACAAACTCTAAAAAAAATACCAGATTACACTTCTCCTAATGGTAGTGATGCCTCTTCTTGGCTATCACGGGTAGTATGGGAAGTTTGCCACTCATCTGAAGCTTTGGAAAATGCAAATCTTTTAAAGTTGAGGCATGTCGGTTGTGCCCTAGGCCTGTTCCTAGCGGAAGATCAGTGGAATGAGCTGTATAGAAAAATTCTGAGGAGAATTCAAGATGCAGGCAGAGCAAAGTGGGAAGCCGATCCGGAAGCAAAAAAACTAAAACGTGATGACTTCTTAAATTGGTTTCAGAATTTGATCTCTAAGGCACAACATCCTGGAGTTGGCAGTAAGGGCGAACAACTATGTGAAAAAATGGTGAGTGCGGGAATTTCCAATGATTTAATTGAAGTTGCTCAAGAACAGCGGAGAGCCTATCGAAGTCGCACTCTAAACTCAGGTTATATGGATTTATCAAGGCGACAGGAAATAGAAATGGATACTCAAGCTCATCTACATCAATTGGTATCTAAACTCGATGCTGGACAACTGAGAGATACGGGGGTTGAGTTTCATAGCAGATGCCTAGATTGCCTAAGCGAAGTTCGGCAGCATGACGAAGGCGAGATATCAATATCTTTTCTGCAAGGATATATGTATTATTTGGCAGATAGATGCTTACATCGCTTCATGAGGGCAACGATATGAAGTCTGTGCATGAACTTTCCAAGCTACCTGCAGGTGTGTCCTTATTAGCTGATGACATCATAGAGTTTCATGCAGCTAGGCTTCTTCTATTGCTGGGTCTATGCGGTGCTGGTGGTCGTATTGATGGCTTAACTAAATTAGCAAAGCTTGATTTTTTTGTAAGATATCCTCAATTTTTTGATAAAGCTTGTACTGCTTCGGGGGAACAAATTCAATCTGCTTCAACTTCTATTGAATCAAGTATGGTGCGCCATCACTATGGTCCTTGGGATCATAGATATTATCAGGTTCTCGCCTATTTGAGAAGCCGAGGTTTAATCCAAATTACCAAGGAGGGAAATACTTATAAGTTTAAGCTTACTCAAGTAGGAAAACAACAAATGAAGAATCTAGCAGAAGAACCATCCTATGAGCAGTTATGTGAGCAAATGCGTCGTGTAAAATCTGTTTTCGGCAATAAAGCTGGATCAACTCTGAAAACTTTAATCTATAGGGTTTTCAATCAGGAAGTTACACAGAGATCTTTAGGTGAGGTGATTGAGTAATGACGACAAAGACGTTAATAATTAAGCAACTGAGTCGCTTGCCTAAAACTGGTAATTTTGATGAGTTGAACTTTGAACCTGGAGTGAATGTTTTGGTTGGTCAACCTAATACAGGTAAGACCCAATGGCTCCGAATGTTTAATTTCTTGATGGGTGATCGGGATAGCAATCCAGCTAACGCATTTGACGAGAGTCTTGTCAATAAATATGATTCAGTTAAGGGTATTTTTGTTGCTGGCGATGAAGAAATTATCTTAGAACGTAACTGGAAGCAGTCAGGTAATAAAGGAAAAGTATTTATTAATGGAGAGCCTATCACAACAGATAACTTTTCAGCTTATTTGTTATCTCTTCTAGAAATCCCTACAGTACATTATCCGCAAGGAAATCCTTTATCGCTTCGTACATGGCCGGAGCTTAGTTGGCAAAGTCTACTTCGCCATATTTACCGCAGACAGACATCATGGGGTGAGTTAGTAAATAAGCAACCTGAAGTTCATCAACATGCCTGCATTTTGCTATTTTTAGGAATTGCCGAGTATCTATTTTCTTCTGAATATGAACAGTTGGCACAAAAGCAAAAAGAAATTTACAGACGACAGGTTAGAAAAGAAGAGTTTGTTAGTACACTGAATCAAATATCTAGAGAGCTTTTAAATGAGCAAGGATTAGGTGTTGCAGTGACAGCTAAATCTATAGATTCTGCCGTTCAACGTCTTGACATTGAAGTGGATAGCTTGCTCAATCAACGTGTAGCGTTACTTGATTCTTTGCAAGATAGTGTACTTCAAGCTTCAAACTCAGAACAGATAGTAGCTTTTGAGCAATTAAGTGACAGATGGTCAAGACTTCAGACAAGCAAGAGTGAAGTATCATTGCAGATACAATCAACCCAAGCTCGTTTAAAAGATTTAGAAAACTATGGTATAAAAGTAAGAGATGAACTATCTAGAATTGAACGTGCTAGAAGTGCTGGTCAAGTATTTCGAGATCTACGAGTTACAAATTGTCCTGTATGTGAACAGCCTGTTAGCTCAGAAAATATATCTCCTGATCACTGTTATCTATGTGGTCAGCCAACAGAGCAAAACTTAAATGAGGGTAGCGCAAGTGAGCAGCGACTTGATTTTGAGATAGAGCAGCTTCGAAGTGAGAATCAAGAAGCTCAAGAGTTAGTTGACATGGTTCATAGTGAGCTGGAAAGCCTAATATCTAATCAACGTCTTATTGATGAAGAACTTACATATGTTCAACGTCAGATGAGACCTACGCAAATTGCTGCTGTCGCTATTTTACCTCCTGAAATTTCTCAAATTGATATGGACTTAGGACGTATTCAAGAGCGCATGAGGCAACTTGAGAGGGTTAAGAGTGCGCTTGATTTGCAAGAAGACTTATCAGAACAAATTGCTAAAATTGAAAGTGAAATTCGTACTTTAGAGACTGAGGTAGCAAGAGCATCGGAGGAAATCAATTTTGAACAATCTAGTTCATTTCTTGTAAATCATATGAATACCTATCTAAACTCTATTAAGCAAAAGAATTCAAATTCTTGGACTCAGGGTGAAGTTGGACTACGTTTAAAGGAAAAAGGTTTTGTTTTTACAGTGGGCAGCCATAGAGCAAGTAGTCTTGGGGCCACAATGATGCTTTATTTTTTGGCTGCATATAACTATTCTCTACTATCATTATCTAATAATGAAAAATATCATTATCCAGGATTGAGCATTTTAGAGTTTCCAGCAAATTTCGCCGATGGCTCTAGAGATGTTGTAGTGAGAGATCATGAAAACTTTATTTTGGAGCCTTTTATAAGTTTAGTGAATCAGGAAAGCATGCAAAAAACACAAGTAATTGCTGTAGGAAGATCTTTTGAAGGTTTACAAAATGTTCACAGAATTGAGCTTAGCCGCGTTTGGAGATAGAAGCTATTTGATTCATTCGCTAATAACTTTTAATTACTATTTTAATAGTAATTAAGTTTCATTTTTCTTTAATTCCAAAGCTTTTTTGGATTGCCCCTTGATCACATTCCTTATCGATTGGCGATCGCCTACAACATTCTCAATGCACGGTGGTAATCCACGGTGCCATCAAATATAGACCCCACAGAAAGCCGGGCTTTAGCCGGGCGGACTCCGGTTCTCATCAGTGACCAACAAGAACTGTTGGCGATCGCCATAATGAATAAGCTCCAGGCGGCGCACAAGGGGCAACCACCGTAGAGTTCCCCGCAAGCAAGGTTTAGGGTTGTTCCTTCGGTGTTGAGCGGTGATTTTTCCCCGCCGCTATACTGGGAAGCCCTGTGGAATCGGGGAATATTAACCTTCAGACTTATTTAGCTACCAACTGGCGATCATACAACGTTCCCAATCACCCGCCGCAGAGAACCTCGGACACTCAGCAGATAGGTCTCGGCGGTCGGTGTGCATGGGTGTTTATGGGAGGACTGCTTGATTCAAGGAATTTATGAGCATGGTGATGGTGCATTTCCAATAATCTATCGGTGGGGTAGTAGGAGTTGCATAGAGAATGCAGGAGATCGCACTTATCCTCACTGACCGCACTCAACATCATTTGTATAGGTAATCATATATTGATTGAGTGTCAGGAAACTTCTTAAAAAGCTCTGGTGTGAGGTGCAAAACCCGTAGATCTGAGGTTTGGGACTCGTTATCGATCTCCTCAATAACAACTTGGTCATAACTCACTAGTTTAGGATGAGAGTAAATTTGCCTACCCGTCCAAGTATCTATGGGTCGCAATTGCTGTCTGTTTTCATCAAAGAGCGAATAATGAAAGACGTCAGAACGTCTAGGTTGTCTGGTCGGATCTTGGCCAGCCGCCCGGTTGAGACTATTATTGTCGTCAACAGATACCGGGGAGCTGATATCTATTGGATAGTCATTAGCTTGGTTGGATCTATCGTTACCAGTCAGTCCGCCAGTTGTTAGTTCCACTCCGCAGGCAATAGCTTTTTTAAGCATGAAATTGAGGCTAATATTCGCCCTAAGTCTATTGGAAGTGCCGTCAGCTAGTGAAGAATTACCCCCTACGTCTCCATGTCCACCTCTAAACCATACTTCTAGGACATGATTGCCAAATGCCCTATCTAAGCCGAATCCGGCGCGATTAAGGTCGAGAGACATAGCATGATATGCATTCCTGACAGTCCAAGGCAAATTATTCTGAAAAAAGATTTCATTCTCATTGAAGGGATTGCCAAAGGAAGCCACAGTATCGAACAATCCGATAAATCGTATTTCTGGAGGCCGTTCAAGTTTGTCACCTATTTTTCTGAAATGAATAGCTGTTTTGTCAGCAAACATTCGGGCGATCGCGGCACCTCGACTAAACCCAATAATATCAATGACTTTGTCGCCTTTCGTGAAGTTCTTTTTTAATCGCTTAAAAGCCTGATTTACAATACCTTGTGCACCAATCCCAAATGCACCCCCGAAGATAAAGTCAAGAGTCCTGCCAGTATTAGTCTCGAACCAGGCTCCTGACCCTACACCAGGAAAGTATTCAGCATGTAGTCCTGAACCAACATATTCTTTATAAAAAAAGACTACATTAGTCAGGAAGCGGTTATTCTCTGTTCTTGCTACTGATGTAATTGTATTTAAGAGATTTTGTCTCTGGTCAGGGGTAAGAGATCGTAGGTCAGCAATATTCCACCGTGTTCCTGGATTCCATCTATCTCCAGTTCCATCAAAAGCATAAAGAGCCATGTTCTTATCCTATTAAATTTCCGTTCTTAATTGGCTTGATAATAAGGTCAATAGAGCCTGTATTATTTCCATATGCACAAGGTGCGTCATTGGCATAAGCCCAAAGACGCCCCGTAGTTGGTGCGACAAAATGCCCAGATATTCCGAGTACAATAGTGTGTGTTGATTGCTTATCAATAGAGGCAACCAACTGGAACCATCTAGCTGAACGGGTGCGCTTTAGAAAGCAAAATAAGGCTAAATAAAAACGGAAATAGCCATTAGCGTCACACTTAATAGTCCAGTCTTTCCAAGTACCGTTAGCCTCATAGCTGTAAGAGAGGCCCTCTACAACATCGACTTTAGTGTCATTCCACTTATATCTGCTATTGATAACTGTCATAAAGAAAATATCATTTGTTGATGATTATTCTCGATCCACTCCAGGCTGTATGCTCCGCCTAACCAGTAATTAAACTGCAATGGGAATCCTTAATGCACATTTATCACTTAACTTGTAAGGATAAACAGCATTAAAACCCATACTCAGCCTGCTAATGCTGAAAGAATGCCTGAAAAGAACCACTAAGTCAAATTATTTGGATTAAGTTTTATTAAATCAACGGAGGTGTCGAATAGCATTTAGATCGTAGAGATATACGGCATGAACAGCCATGAGCGGCTTCCCGGAGGTTAACCCTAGGTTTGACGAAGTGCTGAGATCCGAGCAGATCCCACTAGCACAATGGTCCGAGTATCGGAAGTGGGTGCGCTTCTACCTGCATTTCTGTAACAAGTACGGGCATCAATCGGGGGATCCTGGGAGTTTATCGCCATGACAAATAAGCCCAAGGCGGCGCACAAGGGGCAACTACCGTAGAGTTCCCCGCAAGCAAGGTTTAGGGTTGTTCCTTTGGTGTTGGGTAATGAGCTTTACCCGCCGCTATACTGGCAAACCCTGTGGAATGGGGGAATATTAACCTTCCGACTTACTGATCTACTAACTGGCGATCTTGAAGAGATCTGCTTTGCGGTGAGCCAGTAAACCCCTAGTAAAATTCGGTGATAGGTTGCACTCTTGATACACGGTGGTAATCCACGGTGCTATAAAATTTAGACCCCACAGAAGGACGGGCTTTAGCCGGTCGGACTTTCCCGACATCAGTGAGTAATGAATACTTCTGGCGATCGCTAATTTAGTGAATTCTTGCGATTCGGTAGGAGTTTTTAATTTCTCTGACTTAACGTTCCCAATCACCGAATGCAGAAGACTTTGCAGCCTAATAGCAGGATACTTCCGTTCCGGTCTATTGAGAACGTTAGACCGCATTTTGGCAGTAATCTAATTATTTCTCTTAATAGGTTAAAGCTTATGTTAACTGTCTATCTAAAGCTTGGGGATTGAGTTGAACCAACTTACCATTGATAAAAAGGTAGGTACTCAAGTCCACATGAAGTGGATAGTCGTGATCTGAGGAAGCACCAGAACCTCCCATAATGGCAATCTGCTCACCCTGTCCGACTACTTGTCCAACACTGACTAAAATTTCTTGTGTATGAGCGAATGCCTGATAAACTTGATATTTTTTGCCTTGAAAATCATAGCTGACATCAAGTTGAAGGTGGACTCGTCGTCCATAACCGCCTTCTTTCCCTCGTTTAGTGACCGTTCCCCCATACCAAGCTTTTACTTTACGGTCAGCGACAACATAATCGATGCCAATATTGCGATTGGAAGGGGATAGTGTCTTTAGAGTTCCATCCAAGAAAATTGCTTTTTGTTCTGGTTTGGGAGAATGACCATTAGGCTCCATATAACCGCCTGTAACCGTGATGCTACCCAGAAGAGCATTAGAGAAAACTTGGTAATTGCTAGAGTTGAGTTGATATTCGGCAATTGTAATTGGAAGATTTATGGGACGACTAGTAGTAACGATGAAAGGATCATCTCCCTCTATCCGTGCAACCGTGATTCTTTGACCGGGAAAAATGACATTAGGATTTTGAATACTAGGATTAAGTGCAACTAGTTTATCCAAGGTCATATCATGGCGATCAGCAATCGCTGAGAGAGTATCACCCGGTTGTACAATATAAATTCCTAGACCGCTAGGGCCTAATCCTCCGGTTGGCGAAGCATCATTTGAAAAATTTCTACCGACCCATTCTTTAAATTTCGGCAGATTAGTATCGCTGATAGTATCGCCAAAAATATTTCCTGGGCAAGAGGTTGAAAGAACTTGTTTATGAGCTTTGATATTTTCCTTGGGAATCTTATATTCTGTCATCAACCACTTGATGAGACGGATGGATGATTTTTCCTGCGACTCGGTTAATCGATCTCCTACTCTAGCAACGTGTTCAATCCCAATACTGGTGCGATTTGCTTGGGCAGCGTGCCAAGCTTTATCCACATCTTTGACCATTTGATAAATGTCGCCATTTTTATCAATAATGTAGTGGGCTGAGACTGGACAGGTTCTGGAAGGATTGCTAGGAGTAGGACAAGGAGGTGCAGGATTTAAAAAGTGGTTTTTTGTACTTTCAAAAGTACCTGCGGTCGTGTAGTGAACGACAATCGTATCGATATCGGCACCCGCTCGACTGCTATGATTGGGACTTTGGATAAATGCTTTGATGGGCGGCTTTGTTACCAGTTCTGCAGTTCCTGGATGATGGTGATCTCCATGCTCGGCATTTGCCAGCAGTTGTTTGGCTTCAGGAAACACATTTAAAACTTTAGTAATGTAATTACTATCACCCGCATAAATTGGGCCAATAAAGCCAATAAATTTTTCAGCCGAGTCTACATTATTACGCCATCCTTCGTAGGGAGAACGATCTAGAAAACGCCAGTAGCCTTTGATGAATTTTTCTAAACTTTCAAACTTACAATATTTATCTAATCCATCACTAGCTTCGTAGTCTACTGGCGTGGCAAATTCTGTCATTTCGGGCCGCCATTTCAAACCGCCAAAATTCAAGTGTTCAACGGCAAGACGACTAGTTCCTCGACCTGATTCGAGGATCCATTGAGCAATGGTAATTCCCTTGAGTTGAGGGAAATCAATAGTCGTTTCTTCATAGAATTTAACCAATTGATTGAAAAGTTCGCTCATTTTATTAATCCTTAAAATTTATAATTCTTAGTCCAAACTATGAAATCTGCATTTTGTCGGTCTAACTATTGATTATACGGAAACCTTCTGCATAACAATCTCTGGGGTAACGATACGCGGAAAACTTAGGCATATCATTTCCAAAAGCGTGTTAGACAGATTGGAGTACTGTAAAGAGCACTAATAACAATTGTCTTTCACTCTTGACAGACGATAATGATCATAAGAAAATTTTCAAGTAATATTCCAAATCAGAGCGATCACCCGACTGAATCCATTTCATGGTATCAACTGCAATATTAACTGTCTGCCAATAAACAACAAAAATTCACAATTTTTTACGAAACTCTCAATTCATAAATTCATAGGTGAGCTATAAAAACTATTAGGGGTTAATGGGACACGGCAAAGCGGATATTTCGGCGATCGCCATTAGTTTGTAGCAAGGAACCATAAAAAAAGGGAGGCCGAAGCCCCCCAGGGAAAACTAGGCAAGAACCGGGACTGAAACGGCCCAACCGGCAGCAACCCGCCGAACCAGGACAGAGCGACCCAACCGGCCAGACCAGCGACGGGCAAACCCACCAGCACCGGAAAGGGAACGGAAGGAGGCAACCAAAACCAATCCGGACTGAGCGCGGACAGAAGGACGAACCAACCAACCAGAGCAACCAGACCCCAAAGCAGAGCCACGAACCGAACCGACAGAAAAAGCAGACATGGGCAAAACCCCCAAAAAACAACGGGGTCATATCAGCGGCGGACAGAAAACAACCCCGGTCGGGGACAAAGAGCGTAGCGGAAATAAATGCCCCAGCGCCGCTCAATTGGCGATCGCCATGACAAATAAGCTTAAGGCGGCGCAGAAGGGGCAACCACCATAGAGTTCCCCACAAGCAAGGTTTAGGGTTGTTCCTTCGGTGTTGAGCAATGATTTTTCCCCGCCGCTATACTGGGAAACCCTGTGGAATGGGGGAATATCAAACTTCAGGCTCATCTCTTGCTTTCTTGCCCCCACATCGGGGGGGTGGGGAGGCCGTAAAAAAAGGGAGGGACGACCACCATAAAGAGCCGGGAACCACGTCTTCATTCTTGCCTTCTTGATCTTAAAGTTCCAGTCTTGAAAGTTGATGATAGCTAATACTGATTTGGAATCTCTTTTGTCAGCTCCCGCAATGAGTACTGCCGAAGCTTTATCCTTTTATGATTCTTTGGAACCTGTAGATCTTGATTTTATGATGGGACGTTGGCAGGGTAAGGGGATTGTGACCAATCATCCGATGGATGGCATATTGGAAATGATTTCTTGGTATGGCAAGGAGTTTATTGATTCGGAAACAGTTCATCCTTTGCTATTTCAAAATGCCCAGGGAGAAATTTTCAAGCTGAAACCAGATCCAACTGTGATGGCACTCTCCCTCAATTTTCATATAACTCGTTATCCATGGATAGCCCCAGGTCTGCGTTGGTTTAATCGTTTTTTTAAAACTGAAGTTAGCCAAGCACGTTTACGAATGTTGGAAAGTCGTGGAGTAGTTACTGCCACTATGATTTACGATTATTTACCGATTAATGATTCTTTTAAAAAAATTGATGATAACTCTATGTTTGGTTTGATGGATTATAAACCTATCCCTCAGCCCTTTTTCTTTTTATTGCAACGGTGTGTTCTTTAACCCTCATAAAATCTACCCCGACTTTATTGGCGATCGCCTATATTTTCTTCGCTTGTCTTACAAACTTTCTTCCGTTTGGATTTTCGTTTAGAGCTTTTTCTCCTATCCAGTTTTTCAGGGCCATCTCACACAGATTGACTCTCAAACCTGGATATGCAATCATTGCCCCATAGAATTTTCCCTTTCGAGCTTTAGACTCCAAACATATGCCTCAGAGAGCTAAAAGCGATTTCCTATCAGCGACTTGGACGCAGAGGCTTTGATTGATCTTAGATACATACCATATTAAAAAATTTTTTCGGTGCATCACAACGCTGACTAAAGTTTCAGATTCCTCTAATTACCATGAAAAATACCCTGCTTCCGTTGTGTCTCACCCTCTCATTTTCTCCGCTTGCCACCGCCCAAAGTTTCGTTGCGGTTGTCGATATCATCAACGCATCAAGTGAGCCGATCACTGTCTCAGATGGTGTGATTGTTAAACAAGTTGGGGATTATTTTATCGTTGGGGATGGTGCAGCAAGCTATGAACCCGGCGAGATTATCAAAGGTATAGCTTTTCGCGCCCGTCAGAATTCCGATGCTGCTCAAATTTACGTTTACCGTGGAAAAATTCCAACGGTGGTTGATCGGCAGTGGGATCCCGAAAAACAACTCCTTCTTCAGAAAGAGATCAGAGGAAGGCATACCCTATATTATCGCCAACCTGGCAACATACAGTTAGTAGAAGGAGAACATAATGCCGAATATTTTGCTGCACCTGTTGCATCTGCAACGCCATCTGGTGGTCATCCGGACAGCACGATTTCTCCTTCTAAACTGAAGCATACCTACGCCGAGTCGGTTGACACGATTGTGGCTTCGGTAATCAACGGACCCAGCACCACCGGAGTTAATGTTAAGCTCAAAGTCCCAGGAAATATTACTTGGTGGAAATCAATCAAGATCTATGAAGATGGCAAAGAAATCGCCTCGATAGAAACTTACGACGACCTTAAAGAAGCGAGCAAAGTAATCACACCCAACGCGACTTCACGCTATTCGATTGAATTCCTGAAAGCAAAAACTTTCGGCGTCCATACTCCTATTAAGACGCATAGTATCGATCTATTTGCCTTCCGCGGAAAGACGCTAGAGTTCTTGTGGTCAAAAGACTGGTAAGGTTTTTAACCCGAAAATCAGTGGGACAAGACTACAATGTAGCAGAGGCAGAAGTCTTGTCCAAGGCCGATGTCTATTCTAAATAACGTGGATTCGGGTTAAGGACTCTTTGCAAGTCTTCTGAACAAGAGAATAAGGATTTGAGTACCCTAAACTCCCAAAATCAACTACGGTAGAACTGGGCTTTCAGTTTATCCCGAACTGAGGTCAGATAAATCAATTATTGATCTCTTGTAGGTGAGTTCAGGGTACAACGGGTAATCCAAACTGTGATTCGCCGTTATCACTCAGACTTCAAATGGTGTTGGTATTTCTGCCCTTTTATTTTTCCCAGACAGTTACCGTTCCTGTCAAAGAGTCTAAAGAATTTAAGTTAAATGGTTTTTCGGTGAAATCTGCCTCATTCCAAGTCCATTTATTCGCATAGCTATAACTTTTATTGTCCACTAAATATTGGTAAAGCGTCACAGCATAATCATGCTTGTTGCGCCAGTTCCCCCACCCCGAGCCTAAAAGCTGACCGACACCGTCCTCAGCTACATTCTTGGTATAAATATATATATCTAGGTCGCCATACTCTTTAGCCCAACCCAGACCTTCTGAAGTGGCAGGGAAATGAGTCGCATCACTGCTATGAATACCAACAACCCGTTTTGCATCTCCTGTATCTAAACGAACATCCGACCCTAGATGAGATAATAAATAACCTGCCGCATCTAGGCCAATAATTTGTTTAATTTTATTGCCTGTGTCTTTGTGGTAGTCATAACCCGTTGTCCCGGCAATGTGGGCCCCTAAGCTATAGCCAATGATTTCTGTATTCTCCGGCTTAATACATAAATCCTCTTGTAAGACGCTAGATAGAGTCCGACCGACAAACCACATGCGGTTATAAACCCAGTTGTAGCTATCCTGACTGGTTCCACTCATGGAAGACCAATCTACCGTGATGATATTGGCGTTGGGAAATTTGGTGAGTAATGAGTTGTGTAATCGCCCCCCCGTAGCAGATCCAAAGGCCTTGGTGGGACTGGATGTGAATCCATGCACTAAAATAATAGTTTTTTTGCTGGGATCAATGGTGAAGTTGGGCACAACAAATTGATAAATATCTGATTCATTCTTCTTTGTGCCATCATAATTAAACGTTAGAGTTTGAAGTCCACGACTGGCGGTACCCGAGGGGTAAGTACTACACAGCTTGCTACCCGCACTGGTAATGTCATAGAGCCTGTTACCGTTGTAAATAACTTCCCCTTTCCAGAGATCAAGTTGTACTTTTGCTCCGTTAGTCTTACTCAAGTAAACAGACCATTCATCCCGCCCTGTCTCTTGAAGGGGAATGCGGCCATTTTCATTTTTTTCTACCCAAGTTGTACCTGATTGTTTTTGAAATATGCCGTTGTTGGAGTCCCTGACTTCTTGGACATTAAACCCATTGAGACCATCAACCTTAATCTTTTGGGCTTGGACTGATGACTTTAGTGAATCGTGTACTTGTACAGCTAACATGGACACTAATCCACATAGCAAAACTATGGTAATATTTGTACTGAAATACTTTGTTTTCATAATGACTCCTAAAATAATTGAAATATAGCAATTTGCACAAAATTTAGGTATGCTTATACTGATAAAACCAAGACTTTGAGATCATTAAACTGACCTCACATCTATGAAAATCGCTATAATATTTAGAACAAAATTTGCGATTCTATCGACATAGGATTTTTGCAAACTCTAACAATGATTTTTTTGATTTGAACTATTTATACACAATTCTTTACAAGTTTTCTGATTAAAAATAACAATAATAGATAGACTTGAGGCGGCACACAAGGGACAACCACCGTAGAGTTCCCCGCAAGCAAGGTTTAGGGTTGTTCCTTCGGTGTCGAGCAATGATTTTTCCCTGCCGCTCTGCTAGCTAACCCCGTGGGATGTTGTTCGGCAACGCCATCTCATCATTCAAAGTCTTGTCTAAAACTCTTCAAGCACTTTCTATGGAATGACCCCATCTAGTGGCAAGACTTCCAAAGAGTTATATGGCCCAGGTATTTCCTGAACGCTATCAAAATCTTGATGCTTGGCAAAAATTTATTGCTGGGGACTCGTTTATCCACCTTTAGTAATACTGGTATTCATCTCTGCCAGTACTATAGTTGTAATGCCATTCACCATCAGAGCGTATATTGTTCAAAATTCCCATGCTAGTTTCATGGCCCATGCGGTAGATGTCAGACATCCGCTGATAATACTCTGGAGACATGTTAGAAGAAGCTGAAGCTTGGGATGCTTGGATTTGTTGCCCCTGCTGAAATACGGACTGGAACTGTACCCCAAACTCAGCCAATTTGTTAATAGCCGGTGGTATTTTGGCGATCGCCGCTTGTAGGATGGCGGTATTTTCTGCCTGATAGGCCTGTTGAATCTGGCCAAGAATTTCTTGCCAAGGGGAAAAAGCCAGAGACCCTAAACCGTTAATGGCAACCACTGTGCTCAAATATTGAGTCTCCATGGAACCGGCTGGCAACATTGGTAACAGCACTTCCCCCGCTTGATAAGCTTGGCTAAAGTTATTAGTAATACGATTAGCCATGGGATATAGCTGTTGGGTCAACGCGAGTAATTGCTCATCATTTTGGACGTTTTCCATCTCACTAAGCAGTGTCAAAAAGGGCACAATTTCCCCCATGGCATTGGTCATGGATTGATCCATTTGTGCATAGGCCATTTCTGCTTGATTACCTTGGGCTACCAGGGTTTGTGCTGGGGGATAATGACTAGGTGAACTAGCTAATAGATGGTTGGTGCTCGCCAAGGGCGAGGCGATGATAAATACCATAGCCAACGCTTGTTCCAGTTTAAAATTCATAGTTATCATCTCAAGTCATTTTTGTACTATAATTATTGGTGGTTAAACATTAAGTTTAGTAACAATTATCCAAATTGGACTTAAATAACTAACTCCTCTATCTGACTTGGTCAAGATGGGGAAAATAAGAACTTTGTTTACTTGCTAGTTTAATTCGTTCCAACCATTGGCGATCGCCGGTAAAATTCGGCTATGTTTGACAATCTCTGTAAATTTCTGGCTGAATCATTCTCCGAAGACTACGCCGCCTGGTTGTTGGGGCGACCAATCAAATTAACGAAGCTTAGTCCGACGGAACTATCCCTGGAGCCAATTCGGGCTGATTCCCTGATTTTGGAGCAATCAGAAGACTTGGTTTTACATTTGGAATTCCAAACGGAACCCGACCCCACCATGGGTTTTCGGATGCTGGACTATCGGGTGAGGGTTTACCGCCGTTTTCCTCAGAAGACGATGCACCAATTTGTCATCTACTTAAAACGTAGTAGTAATGACTTGGTTTATCAGGATAGTTTTCAAGTGGGGGAGACTGTCCATCGTTATCAAGCAATTCGACTTTGGGAGCAACCATCGGAAACATTTCTCCAAAGTCCAGGGTTATTGCCCCTAGCAGTATTGACGCAAACCTCTGACCCGGCATTAAAATTGAGGGAAGTGGCGACTGCACTAGATCAGATTGAGGATAATCGAGTTAAGGCAAATCTCATGGCGGCAACCTCGGTTTTTGGAGGAATTCTGCTGGCCCCTGAGCTTATCAAGACAATTTTAAGGAGTGAAATCATGCAGGAATCCGCAGTCTATCAAGAAATCTTACGGGAAGGGGAACAACGAGGTTTACTCAAAGGCAAACTAGAAGGCAAACTGGAAACTATACCCCTGCTGAAGAAATTGGGTCTTACAATTGCCGAAATTGCCAAGGAATTAGATATTGATGTTGAACTGGTTAATCGGTTTGTCGCTAACCAGAACAATTAAGGGTTGATAGGGTTTTTGGCGATCGCCTCCCAATGGCTGGATAAAAAAATTCAACAATGACAGTGTATATGCTATCATTAGCTTTGTGAATAATCGAATTGTCATTGACACCAGTGTTTTTGTGAGTGCTCTGATTGGTGCTGATGGGCCGAGTCGGAAACTGATTAGGTATTGTTTGTTGGGGCGGTATCAACCACTGATAGGAAATGCTTTATTTGCCGAGTATGAAGCTGTAATGGGACGTAAGGAGATTATTGATCAATGTGTTTTGAGCCAGACTGAGGTTGTTAGTTTACTAGAGGCTTTGATGTCGGTTTGTGAGTGGATTAATATTTACTATCTGTGGCGACCCAATTTAAGGGATGAGGGAGATAATCATTTGATTGAGTTAGCAATCTCTGGTAATGCCCACTATATTGCAACCAACAATGTCAAAGATTTTCAAGGAACAGAGTTAATTTTTCCTCACTTGTCAATTTTGAAACCAGAGCATTTACTAAGAGGTTAAACCATGGGTACTTTAACGATACGGATGCCGGATGATAAACACTCCAGACTTAAGCAGCTTGCGGAGTCTAGGGGAATTAGTGTGAATAAGTTAGTTGAGGAGCTTTCAACCATTGCTCTGACTGAATTTGATGCTTATAACCGTTTTCGGTTAATGGCGGCTCGGGGTAACGTCACTGAGGGTTTAAGGCTTTTGGATAAGTTAGATGGATTAAGTTAAACCCCTAGTAAAACTTGGCGATCGCCTACAAAATCCTCAATGCACGGTGGTAATCCACGGTGCCATCAAATTTAAACCCCACAGAAAGCCGGGCTTTAGCTGGGAGGACTTTGCCTCCTATTAGTAACCAACAAGAACTTTTGGCGATCGGTAGAAGTTTTGATTACTCTCGCTTAACGACTCAAATCAGTGGTGGCAGATAACCTCGAAATCACACAAGCAGTCTTTGACCGTCCGCTGCCACGCAGTGAATCACTCGCTATTCGACAGCAACGCAAGATCACCTATAATAAAGTTGCGTAATACCAACCGGTCTTCACCTACGACAGTGACAAGTTGATTAAACAAATCAGGACGAATCACAATGCCACATCCCCAAAGTTGAGGTCGCGCGAGATAGTAGTCACTAGTATCGTACTCGGCACGCCATGTAGTTAGGGCGAGAGCTAGACCATTTTCATCCTCGTAGCTGAAGGGTTCTCCAGGATGTAATTTGAGTAGCGAAATCAGAGATGTTGTTGGAGCAAGAAGGGGGATGGGGACACCAAGACCGTGGTGTACATCACCGACTATCGCCAATTCATAGTCAATACCAACCAGTGGCTGGCTTTTTTCAAACAAAGGTGCTTCTAAAGTATGGTCAACTTCAATACTCCATAGTCGCAGGTCTCCAGTAGTTACTGGTGGGCGTGTCAGTGCTTGTCGATCATTCGTATTTCTTACCTCTAGGGCACAGTAACGCTCTACAAATAGATCAGTTTTACGTTGCCAATCTGGATGCTTTACACAGCGATTCTCAACAGTGGCGAACCATCGCCAGCCTCCAAAATTGCCACCTTCAACAATGGGTGAACAACTGGCAGGCTTGACTGTAATCGTTGCGAGAAGACGCTCATCCTCTTCAGCAGCTTCCACAACAGATGGTCTAGAACTATGTGATTGATATTCGTGGATTTGTACCCATACTTCGTTACCAATACTAGGCGGTGGAGAAATCTGTGGACGAGGTTGCCGATGTGTTTCTAAGAGCAGTGGGATAGTTGGGTCGTTGAGTAGTGCTGAAGCCAACTGGTCTTCCCACTCCATCGGGCTAGCAATTAGCTCCCCAGCCATTAAACATGCAGTGCGACCACCCGCGGCAATCGACTGTAGTGAATCTTCGACTATTTCATCATTTGCAAGAAATGCATTTGGCCATTGTTTACGAATTGAATCGGCAAATGCATCTAGTTGTGACTTTAGCCGCTTTTTAAAGGCTTCAGAAGCACGAACTTCAGCAACTTGATCACCCACGCCATCTAACAAGCCAGGTAAGAATCTCTCTCCCTTTGACAGTCTTACTCCAGCAACAGCCTCAATAAATCTCTTGTTATGTATCAATGCGTCTGAATTTGATTTATCAATGCTATCGGGGAGCCAGATATGTTCTGATTGCTCACTCAGCAATGCACTGTGGGCAGAATTCGGTGGCACTAAAGGAGGCTGGTCACCACGAATTAGGCGGCGAGCAAGCGCCCGAACCGTAAGACGGTCGCGTGATACTAGATCGCGAAGCGTATTTTGGCACTCCATTAGGATGGGGAGACTTTTCGCGGCTGATACCTCCATTAACCGAAGAAGCCAAGCAAGCGTCGCAGGATCAGAGATGGTACTAAGCGCAGTAACAAATGCAGGCGCTGCGACCTGTGGACGCTCATTCAGGAGAAGTTGTACAGCCAAGAATGCACGTCGCTTTCTCTCCCGACTAGGATGAGCAAGACCACCCAGCACCGCTAGTGCTATTGCTGCGTCAAGGTCACCGGGTGCAGGTTCCCCAGAATCTGGATCTAAAGGTTGATACACAAGATCTGGAGCATCAGATGGATGAACGTGCGGAGTCCGTTTTTCAATGACAGCAAATGCTTCGTCCCATGCCATAAATGCTACATCTAGCGATGCTTTATCTGGGTACACCAGTGCTCCGACAGAGAAAGCATAAATAATCGCCTGCGAGATACCGTAGATTTCGTAGTGTGAGGTTGCAATCACTCGCTCTATTTCCTCAGCAACTACCTCGCAAGCAATTTTCGAGTCTAAGGCGGTAGCTTGTTGAAGAGCATCGATCTCCGGCTCGCCACCAAATGACAACCAGCCGCCGCCACGTGTACGTGTCCATGTCAGGGTGTAGGCAACTGCTGCTAGCTGCAATTCACCATGTCTTTCTAGACCTTCAGCTATTGGTCGCAATATGCTAAATTGCTCACCAAAGCCTGAGCCTTCAGCGAGCGACTGAAGTGCTGATATGGCTTCCTCATGCCTACCTTCTGCGGCCAGATCAATAAGCCGATATCCGATAATGTTTGCAAACCGCTCTTGACTCCATTGCGGTGACTGTGAGTCATACGGTTTACGATGCCACAGACGAATTGCACGTACGAGACCAGATAGACCTTCAGGAAAGGTAACTGCTGCTATATCGTCCACTTTATTTGCTCTAAAAGGCATGGATTTGAAGGAGATTTCCTTCTCCTGAGCGTCCTTACGATTTATCGTACTGTCATCTCGAATCGCAAAGACTTGGGGGAGGTCAGCGTTGGCGGCAATCTCATTAATCTTCGCAACTTTTTCGTCGTTCTTCGCAATCAGCTCTTCGCTATTCGAAACGCTATATGACACTGGTCGTTCATCCATCCGTGCAAGTAACCATGTCATTAATTGGAGATAAATAAGACTTCTTGCACTCGAATCACTTGCCAAACGTTGAAGCTGTCCAATGTCCATTTGGTGAAGAGGGGTATCAAGCGTTAAGCGTAAAGCACCTGAGAGTAGAGGATCAACTTTCTCGCACCACTCTTGCCACACTTTTTCTAATGCTCCATTCAGAAGTGAATTTGGCAGGTTGCACTCCGATAGCAATTGAGGAACTGCAAGGTTAATTGTCGCGACTGGATCGGCTTTTGCGAGGAGTTCCCACCAATAACTCCACGCGCCACGTGTTCCTCTCCCATCTGTGTGAAGAGGAACACGTTCGCATAATCCTTGAACCGCAGCTATACAACGGCGAGCATGGGCAGGTTCTTTTTCAATAAGCATTGGGAGCGGATCAAGAACTTCGTAGATCGTTGCATCTTTACGCCATCCATATGCAGTAAGGAATAGACATGCCTCTCGCCAGAGGTCTTGTGTTCGCGCTCTATCATCAGCGGCAAGAGCAAGCCGTGCTGCAAGGAGCCTATATTCAGCGAGATCTGCGTAGAATCGTCTGGCAGAACCTTTCTCAATTTCATTTTTTAAAAAATCTTCTGCAATGCTATATCTTGTTGGTTTTACCCCATTTACAACGATTCGAAGAATAAAATCTGGTGGAACTGGGCCACCCATCTCTCCATGTATCGTTACAGTGACTGAAGTGCTAATCTTCTTCAGAATGCCTAAGCCTTTCTCCCACTGCTGATCATCAAGCACATCCATGACCCGACTGATCGTATCTTCGATGGTTCTATGTAAGGGATAAAGGTCACACGCACGGGGATCGCCAGAGAATGGATCTAGGTCACCCATCAATAATTGGAGCGCCTCAAGAGCATCGGCTCCTTGATTAGTCGATTCTGCAATCTCCGCTCTTGATAACCCTATGATGAAACGTAGCCAACATCGGTACCAGCCATCACCGACAATAAGTGCTTCAGCGGCATTTAAGCCAATCGGATCTAAATAAGCCGCTATTGCACAAGCATCCAGCCAGGCACATATGCATTCACTTTCCAATCGGACTGATCGTTCTTGAACAAGACGAGTTAGATCTAGCAGTCGCTCACGAACAACCGTTACTGTGTCATCTATTAAACAGGTAGGATCAATACCAAGCTTCAGAAGCCGATGAATTGAACCAACTGGGACTCCATGTGCAGCGGCTGCAATTCCCCACAGTCGTGTTGAACCGACTTCAAGTACAAAACCCGGTTTGCTGGAAAGCTCTTCTGCCAAAACGAGATAAGCTTCACCTGGATGCTCAAGCTCCTTAAGGAAACGCGTAATTCCAGCCCAGCCATAAGTATCGTCAATTGCATTAAGTACTTGGCCAACTGGTAGGTCTCCGTCATCAACCCATTCAGCAAGTCTGCTCCAATTAATCGGCGCTTCTAAATCCAACTCTTTATCTACATCTTCACTACCTCTTTGTGGCGTATTGGCTTTATTTGATGTGGTGTGGTTTTCTAATTCGCGATGAGAGTTAATAGCCGATAAGCGCAATCGTCCTCTCAGCCATGCTAGCTCCACAGCACGATCTGACGCTTCGCCATAAGAGGTATTGTCATTCTCTTTTTCACGGAGGTATTCGAGCATATATGCACGCCAAGGTGCAGTAGCACCGAGTGCGTCAACAGCAGCACACATCTGTAGTCCCTCACGTGCTTGTACGACGAGCCGATCGTCATCAATGAGACGGGCTGCAAGAATGTCAACTCCTAGCAAAAAAGCTGGAACATCTGCAAAAGACACCAATAAGGAATCGAATCTTTCTCGCTGGAATGAATGGACTCCACGCGACATTTCTACGTAACGCACAATTGCTGGCCAGTCGCCAAGGCGTGCAGATGATCTAATTGCTGTGGCAAGATTTGAAAGAATTGTTGATGAGGGAAAACCTGCTGCTACCGCATCTATAACAAAAGATTCATTTACAAGAGCTAGCACCCGATCATCATTTTCTATCTGAGAGAATATCTTCGGTAGTGATTGAAAAGCTCGTGAATCATTTAGGAATCCTTTTCCATTAAGCCAATTAGCGATGCTATTGAGTAGGGCTTTAACAGCAATAGGTGCATCCTTAAACTTATCGCGCAAATATCTGGCGAAAGACTCATGATATATCCGAATACCACCCTGAGTGGCACGCTCTACTAGAACAGGTTCCAGAACTTCCAGTGCCCTATCTACATGACGTGAACGAGTCGGTTCAATTTCTCGTAGCTCTACACGTGTCACAGCAAAGTCAACAAGTGCAATCACTTCAGCAACCCAATCTGCTGTATCCCCAAGCGTTGCATACAAATGTTCGTAGTAATTCTTTAGAGTGCCATCGAAGGGAGGCAGTCCCAGTACAGCATTTGAAAAATCTGTGAGAGTATCACCCTGTCGTAACATTTCTCGGCAAAGGTAGGTTGCATAAAGTGCATTCCCTTTTGACCGTTCATTAAGGGCATTGAGAAATCCTTCAATAGCTTCAGCATCTTCAATTAATGGAGACTGCTTCGGCAGTTGATGTTCTTCAGATGGTATGACGTTGAGTCGCCCCGCAAGTAGCTTTATTTCATCATGATCAAGACCTGGAAGATTAACAGTTTTGGCACCCACATCTTTCAAGGACTGGAGATGTGCTCCTGGTTGACTAAGGACAATCACGACTACTCCAGCGGGAAGATCGAGTAGAGATAGAGATTCTGCAAGGCTTTTT
This sequence comes from Synechocystis sp. FACHB-383, assembly GCF_014698605.1. Lineage (NCBI taxonomy): Bacteria > Bacillati > Cyanobacteriota > Cyanophyceae > Synechococcales > Merismopediaceae > Synechocystis > Synechocystis sp. FACHB-383. The sequence goes on from NZ_JACJTJ010000062.1 coordinate 28,901, forward strand.
GATGGATCGAACCCAACACCACTTCGAGCGCGTACTCGTGTAACGTGATCAATCCCATCTATAATCAGCGCAACTCTACGATCAGGCTCACGTCTAAGCGATTGCCATAGGCATTCCACGAGCACAGCCTCGTCTGCTGCAAATCTTGGGCGCTGCTGTTCCACAAGTTTTGGATCAGCGTCAGCGAGGCGACTGACTAAACTGCCGAAGACAGCTTCTGCAAGAACACGTTCTGTCTGCTCGGTGTCAGCATCTCCCAAGTAACAATAATGCTCTGCAATAAGCCACCCTTCACCAACGAGTGCTTTGAGAAGCTGCTGACTTACCCAGGATTTCCCATGTCCCGGAGGTCCCTCAACTATTAGACAACCGCCAGTTTTAGCAAGCTCATTTGCTTCTTCGGCCAATTCACTAACTGCTGTTGGCCTTGACACTTCAAAGTTTAAATCAACTGGATATGCTCGTGAGACAGCTCCAAAGTCACTTCGAAGCTGTGCTCTCCTAAGGAGTTCTTGGGCTGTTGGCTCAAGCCTATCCTGGCGCGCTGCACGTGCTGCTGAGATTAGGGCTGCTGCAACATCAACAGAGGATCGATCAGTATTAGGAAAGGCTTCAGCACCAACCTCATCTCGTACTCGCGTCAATAACAAGATTTCTGCGAAGTCAGGTGCTGTTAAATCTGCGCTTGATGGGGGTGCACCAACTTCAATAACCAAATGAGCGCAAACCCATATCAGGTCATCGTACTCAATAGATGGAATGTTGGTAAAGAGGAAGGCAAATGGGAATCCGCTCAACTTTTTAGTTGGCTTGTTACGTTGATTCCAAAGTGCTTCCGGATCAAAGGCTAGCCTTAACGTTCTTACTCCGGCCAAAAATGGCCCTGGATCAGGGTCAGATCTTTTCAAAAAGTCTTTAAGAACTTGGTCTTGAGGTTCCTGATCTCGCAGCACAACTCGGAAGGTTAACTCGTGAGCGTCACGACCAGGACCGACTCGATCTGCGATCATACACTCTATCAGACGATCTAGACTGAGTTTTCTACCTTCTGTTGTAAAAGTTGTTAGTGACAGTGGCTTATCGTCATTATCTGTGTGCTTAAACTGAATCCGCTCGCGGTTTCCAAGAGCATCAATTGTAGTGAGGTCATCGAACCTATCATCGGATATGAGTTTCTTGTCAACATCAGCGTGAACTACATTGCCAAGCAGCATATCCACAAAGCGACAAGCGACGAGCAGATCCTGATATTCATATCCTCGATGGGCTGCAATTAGCGGCATGCTTTACCTGACCAAACCAAGTTCCTCGACATCTAAGTTGAAGTTGATCTGATGCATCCAATTTGGTGTGAGCAGCATCTCTACAGCCTATGGTAGCTCGACCTTTTGTGAATCGTGAAATTCAGAAATTTCATTATAATGAAAAAAATTTACGGCGGATTCTGAATAAGTCTGATACACGTCAGGCGGCTGTAAGCTTAATTTTATCAGGAGTTTACTGTACCAAATGGATGCCGTAATTACCGTAATAGTCTTTCTACTAACTAAAGTTCTAATTTTTGCCCCTTTAGTACTTTGTAGCAGCGCCATATTGTTCTTTCCTGAATCTGGTAGCCAATCATTTAGGTTTACTCCATAAAACACTTACTAGGAGAAAATTTCAGGATTTTTCCAATGTAAAATACAAGAGCAAGACTTTTTATTAAGTACAGATCCTAAAAGCTTTGCCATCAAAGACTTCTGGCAATTTATTTAACAAATCTCTGACTATCCCTCTTCCGTCAGTCATGGAAAAAAATTTTCAGTACTACACCAAAAGTCGCTCCATGGAAGTATTTCAAAGTTTTCAAGACTCGACAATTATAAGTGCTAGTATTTTATTAAGTACATAAATAAAATCCTCTGTTGTTAAGGGCTTTCAAGGATTGGTTGAAAATTTACTTGCCCAGTCTCACGGAAGAGGGCTATAGCAAAAAATGAGTTATTTGGGACACTTTCAATTTCAAAACGCTTATTCCAAGAAGGTTTCAGTGACTGTTGGTTCTAACTGTCTCGATCTTCGCTATAGAAAGAGTGATAACTCCTACTTCCGCCTGCGCCAATCCCAAATCCCCATTAGCCCAAACCCCACCTTTATTGGAAATCGCCTCTTGTTCCAAGAAATCATACCGGTGTGCATTTTCGGGGCATGACCTCTTATAGCGTTCATAGTAGTGGGCCATTCCGGCTAGAATCATTTCGCCATTGACCCCTACCTCAAGGCCTGGAGTGTCAGTCATTGCAAAAACTTCCACCACACTGCGCCCATACTGATCTTTTTCCGCCCCCATCAAAATAATTTCCCGATTATCCGTCAACATTGACCGGAGATAATCCCGTGCTTCCACTCCACCAGCTTGTTTCAATTTTGGGGCATCAGTGTAGACTGTCCTGACCTTGAATCATTGTCACTGGTCCGGCATGGGTTCAAAGCGGAGTGACCCATCTATTTCCACATAAAGCACACGGTTGATCATGTCTCTTCCTGTAGCCATTTCCTCCGCCAAGGCGATCGCCGCCAGGGTGACAACTTCAACTTGTTCAGCGCGGATTAACTCCCCATTACAGATGAAGATAATACCTGGGTGAATTTCTGTTGCTCTAGCAATTTGTTCAAAATCTTTGATATTGGCAGTGACAACAATATAGTCATTTTTGTACGCGTACTCAAAAACTGCTCGATCTTCAGCGTTAATTAAGCCCCTATCTCTAACAGCAACAGCCTCAATACCCAATTTTTGGCTAATTACTTGGGCAATGGAGGGGGAAAGGTCTTCATCAATCAGCAATTTAAAGGGGTTGGTAAGCTCGATCACAAGTCTGGCGTTGGCAATAGATTGGGGCAAACTTAAGATCGATGGGTTTCAAATAGGGATAATCCTCAAGGATGGCCGCAGGGTGTTCTCCTCGTTCTACTAATGATGCAACCCGCAGTACCGTCAATCGGCTATCTGGAAAGACAGTTTCGCCGCCCATAATAGCTGGATCTTGCACCAAACCCTCTGCCCACCGTTGGAATTGAGCATTTTCCTGTGGACTAAGCTCAACATTCGACGGGGACTTATCTCGGTTTTGGTGAGAGTGGCGACTTAACATGTTCACCTCTATTAGATATTTCCAGCGGCCTCAGTATAGCAAATAGCAAAATAGAGATAGGACTAACCAAAGATTTTTGTGCATATTGTTAACTATAAAATCCGGCAATTATAAACGTCCAAGCTGTAATTGATGTAAAAAATAAAGCAAAAAGTAATGCCATAAATCGCTAACAAAAAGAGCCTTGACAAAAAGAGAGGGACATATAAAATAGCCCCACTCAATGACACTCCCTGCAATTATGAAGTACAAAATACTCCCCAGTCTAGCCTTGGTGATGCTGGGCATAACGGCGCTTGCTCCTGGTGCTTTTGCCAATCCAACGGTGGGGCGCGAAACCCGCACAGGAGACATATACGTTTCCGGTTTAGGTAGTTATCAATCCATCAAAGGGGAATATTCATCTCTGCCCAGATCAACCAATAAAAACGCCAACGAGTGCGGTGTGATCAAACTAAGTGGTTCCTCCACCAGCTTGCCCATAAATGCCGGAGATACTTTCAAACTAAATGGAGGAGCGGACATTGCCTTTAACTCTCTGGTGGTGGAAGCAGAGCCAAAATGTTCCAACGGTGTGTTGGTGGGTAATCCTACTCCATCCGCCACCCTGAAAGACTCCAACGGGAACGT
>NZ_JACJTJ010000063.1:0-12352 GCF_014698605.1 Synechocystis sp. FACHB-383
GCTTCCAAGGCTACTTTGGCCTTGAATTGGGGGCTATATCGTTTTTTTGTTTGGCTCATAAACTTTCCTCTATTTCGGTTTTAGTTTAGAGCTTTCTCCCCTGTCCAGTTTTTGGGGGCCACCTCACCATTACGGCAGATGGGCCCACCGGAAACGGCGGTCATGGCTCCCACGTCGGGAATGGTCACGATGGTTGACCCCGTGGCGGAATCAGTGATGGTCAAGGAGCCGGAAGTCACCAAGTATTTGCCGGAGTTGGAGAACCGGGCTGTGCCACAGGTGGAAGCCTTCACACTCCGCAGGGTGGGGGCATTGTTATAGGTGACCACGTTGGAGCTGTAGGGGGTCAGGCCGGTGAAGTAAACGTTCCCGTTGGAGTCTTTCAGGGTGGCGGATGGAGTAGGATTACCCACCAACACACCGTTGGAACATTTTGGCTCTGCTTCCACCACCAGAGAGTTAAAGGCAATGTCCGCACCTCCATTGAGTTTGAAAGTATCTCCGGCATTTATGGGCAAGCTGGTGGAGGAACCACTTAGTTTGATCACACCGCACTCGTTGGCGTTTTTATTGGTTGATCTGGGCAGGGATGAATATTCCCCTTTGATGGATTGATAACTACCTAAACCGGAAACATAAATATCTCCTGTGCGGGTTTCGCGCCCCACCGTTGGATTGGCAAATGCACTAGGAGCAAGCGCCGTTATGCCCAGCGTCACCAACGCTAGACTGGGAAATAGTTTGTATTTCATAATTGCAATGAGTGTCATTGAGTGGGGCTATTTTATATGTCCCTCTCTTTTTGTCAAGGCTCTTTTAGAAATCTATTTCAGCAATTTTTTGTAAACGATCGCCAACACTTTTAGCTTCTATTAATAAATCATTCCAATCATTGGGAGGATGACCGTTTTCAAGCATTTTTCTAAAGACTTTATAAGCATCGGTACTGCTTTCATACGCTCGTTTGGAATTTTCATCATTAACCCAAGCCAGGAGAATTATTTTACTTTCTTGGTGGTAGCGAAAAAATAATCGATGCTGCTGAAAAAATTTAGCCCTAAGCCAGTGTTTATAATCATTCCCAAGCGTACTCCCTTGTCGATATTCATTGCGAGTTGGATCTTGAGGAATAACATCAAAGGCTAATTTGGCGATCGCCGCCAGTCGCTTAGTAGCATTTTTCTTTTTATATTCCTTTGGATTCTTTTGTCGTAAATGTTCAACCTGAGCCACAAGTTCTTCAACTTGCTCAAGAAATAAAGGATGGGCAAATATTTTCCATCCATTAATTACTAAAGACTCATCTATTGACAAACCTATTCGTCCTCATCCAACAGGGGAGCATCCAGATCCACATCAACGCCCGAGACTAGCGACTGCACACGACCAACAAGCTCAGAGCTGATTGCTTGTATCTGCTGAGGATTTTTCTCTATATCTTGCGCCAGAAAATCTAAAAACTTCCCTAACACTGGATCCTGTTCTTCCTGGTCAATCCTAGAAATCCATACTTTGCCGTTGGGTTCGATGGTGTAACAAATTTTATCTCGTTTATTGAGTCCAAGGGCTTTGCGAACTGGATCAGGCACTGTGGTCTGATAGCGATCCGTAAGGGTAGATTCTGGGCAGGGTGATAATATTCCAGCCATAGCAACCTCTCAACCTGTAAAATCATATGCTGATGGTAATGCGATTGCATTGTCTTGTCAATGCTAGGGTCATTCACCTAGTTATTGAATCGCCAATAAAACAGGGGTTTGGAGTGGGGATGCTGAGCGGCCTTGGGATTATCGCAAGCGGAATAAGTAAAAGTTTGGTCGGCGATCAGAATTTTAACGGCTGGCGCGTCACTGAACGGTGACAATATTTGCATCATAACCGATAGTCTATGCCTTCGTTCCAGCGCATTCACTAATTAGCATTTAAGTAGACTTTCGACCAATAGGTGTTGCCTGTAAAATGACGCTTGGGTTATCTGTGACAGTTTTATTCTTAAATTCACCAACTTCTATTTCTAGAACCTACATTCCGCAGGCTCTACCAATAGTTACTAAATTTTCGGAAAAACACTACAGACAGCGTAGTTTTTGCGTATTGGCTGACTGGGGGTCAAGAGGCAAACTCCGAAATAGGCTTGCCGTCGTACTCGACTTCAGACGAAGGTGTACTACGTGCGGAATGTAGGCTAGAAAATTAAACCATTGACTGCCTAATTTATTCACAAAATCTACCAGTGAATTAGACGCTCTTTGACTATAAGCTGGTATCCAGAGAAGATTTGCGTAATGATTGCCTGGAATATCAACATAGTGATTAAGAGTTAAATATACAAACGCATCTATAGACGAATACGAATGACTGAGAATTTCGCATATAATACTTATAATAAATCGAGGCTCAAGTGAAATAAAACCATCATTCACTAATAGAATGATTCCTGAGTTATTTTCAAGACTCAATTCTTTTTTTGTTTCTTTAATTTGTTTATTTGCTTTTTTCAAGATCCGACAAAGTGGAGGCCTGAACAATCGCAATAAGTCTTTTGAATACTCCTTCGGACGCTCTGTATTATGAAAAATCGCACTAAAAGGCATCCTATTATCTGAAATATAATTTTGTAAAAGCTTAATATGCTTATCTTTAAATGAATTAGTTACTCCAAAGTCAGTCTGCAAAGTTTTTAGTTCAGCAATAACATTCCCGTTTCTAAAAACGTAATCTGCATTTTGAAACGAAGGAGCTTCTGAAATAATATTTGAAATCTTTTGTCCTTCAATATTTTGAACAAAACGATCAAAAATTTTCTCAGTTGGTAATGCCGGTTTTTGAAGCCAATCAGGTAAATTCATTAGGTTATTAAATGAGAGCTAATTGCTAATTTCAGCACCAATATGTGACGGTGAGATAATAATAGTTTTTACCAACGCATTGCCAAGGTATGCGGAAAGATGAGGGCCAGAGTTTATTATTGTTTGGGCGCTCAGCGCTGCTATAGATTGCCCTAAGACAACTTCCCAGGGCTTATTAGATCCTGCGATAGAACAAATGAGTTGCCTAATTTTTTTAATCTTTTGATGCCTTAGCCTGTCATCGGAACTGATTAACATTTTGATCAAGTCAACATCGCGATGCTTATCATTTTTCTGAATCCAATTTTCTGCTCTCTGCTGAAATTTGCCCCAAGTTAGTCCAATTAATGCCAAGCATTCATCAGTAGCCAACGCATTTTCAATCGCATAACACTGAAGCCGAAACCTAACCACGGATCCAACTGGATTCAAGTCTTCCGTAACACCATCGCCGTCTCGTATCGAGTATGCAACTGGGTTATCGTAAATTGCGGAGAGCAGTTTTTCACAAAATTGCTCCATATCACCCTGAGCATCAACTGATTGAGCTAGCACTGGAAAAACATTGATCTTAGAATTAGATGACCTAGATGCTTGTTGCCACACGCGCTCATCATCTTCACCCTCTAAAATCAGCATAATGTCGTTGCTTAGACTCAATGAGAGCGGATGACCAAAAAAGGGCGCAACTTTTTTAACGTTTTCGTCGAGCTGACGAAATTCAACAAAATCATCATCGAAATTTTTTGTGCCTATCTTTACAAAATCACTCGTAGCAGCAGCGCTAATTAATGGCGTGCTATGTGTGGCAATGAGAACAGTCACATGTGAGCGTTCAGCTTCACTTAGCTCTTCAATCTGCTGAATTAGAAAATGAATTAGCCGCGCCTGCAGGTCTGGATGCAAGTGAACATCCGGCTCATCGAGTAACAGAACGTTAAATTTGCTGTTATCGAGTGTTTCGAAGAAAAACATAATTTCGGTGGCAAGAGATACGGATTCCGATTCTCCACTGCTAATTTGGTCAGGCAACACCAATTCTCCGGTCAGCGTTTTAAAAACGAAATCCGATTTTTCTTGCTCTATTCGGATATTTGGGAGAAGCCTATTAACACGCTCGAGACGATCTGTGTAGAAGTTCTTCGAAGGATCTAGCCTTATCTCGGGTGTGTCCTGCAATCGCCTTAGATACGCAGTTTCAACATCCCTGAGAAGTTGAGCTGAAGCGGCCTTAAAATTCTCTGCCTGGTTCTTTCTCCTGACTTCGCGTAACCAACTATCACTATTCTCCATATTTGTAATTACGCTTCCATTTCTTTTGAAGACGCCAGCTCTCTCAGGGCTAACATATCGAACATTAAACTGTTCGTCCTTAGATAAACCTTGATCAAGCTTTCTAAGAAAACGGCTCTTGCCGGCACCATTTCTTCCTAGCAACAAGTTTAGGCTTCCAATACCTGATGCTACTGCGCCCGCGATGTCCAGTTTTTCTATTTCCATTCGATTCTTTTACCTGTTGCCTGACTATTAATTGTACTGAAAGTTTTTGTATATCACCGCCAAATGGGACGATCACAACAAAGTTTCCACATATAGCTGTTTAAAATAAAATCAAGACAGTAGGGGGTTCTGCACGGCTTATATTCACAGTACCTTGGTTATTGTATATTATACTGGCCTATTGTTAGTCAAATTAGCTATAACACTATGATCGCTGACTAATTCATTCTAGGAAAAAACCCAAACATTAATCAGCCTCTTGGAGGCTACCAACTGCCTGAAAGTAAAGAACAAAAGTTCATAATTCTTTACGAAATTCTCAAATCTTAAGTGATCGCCAGAAAGTACTAGGGGAAAAAGATTAAGAAGACAAAGACTGGATAAATTACTAGAGGTTGGTTGGCGATCGCCTTAGGGAAGATGGTGTAAATGCTCTAACCAGTGGTAGTGAGAGGGATTGAATAAACCTAACCGTTTAGGTTATTCTTGGTTTATCCATCAATGAATTATGCCTAAAATCTTTGAAGACCCTAGGCATGGCCTGACGGTTTTCATTTATACCAACGACCATGTCCCTGCCCATGTTCACGTCTTTCTGGGTCGGAAAAGTTCCCGCAATCAACCGGGCATTAAGATCAATCTCGGTTCAGAGGATCAAGCTCCCTCGTTAGTGACCGTTGACCCCAGTATCAGTAATCGGGATGCTATCAGAGCATTAAAGCTAGTGGCTGAACACCAAGAATTATTTTTGCAGGAGTGGAACCGTATTCATGGCACGTAATTGGACAATAGATTTTAACGAGGAAGCCATTGCTGACCAAATAGCCCAGGCAAAAGAAACAGCGATCGCCGAGGAAAATGCCGGCCCCTGTGCCCGCCAGGTTGAATATGACCATCAACGGAATTTAATTGTCTTTTATTTCGCTAATGGTTCACAGTTTGCCGTGCCACCAGATTTGATTCAGGGTTTGCAGGGGGCAACAGTGGAGCAATTAAATAATGTTTGGTTGGATCGGGCGGGGTTAAGTGTGCACTGGCCAAGTCTAGACGCAGATTTTAGTATTCTCAGCTTAGTTCAAGGAATTTTCGGCACGAAGGCTTGGATGGCGGAGATTGGCCGTCAAGGGGGAAAACAGACTTCTGAAGCTAAACGGAAATCATCCCGTGAAAATGGCCAAAAGGGTGGGCGTCCAAAAGGTTCTGTAAAGGTAGTCAAAATTTAGGTTTGTTTTGCTCTAAGGAGAAAAAACTAACGTAGTGTCTCTCAAGATAAAAATGACATTCCCCAAATGTCAGCAGACTTTACCAGGGGTTTAATGGCACACCGCATAGCAGATCTCTGCGAGATCGCCAAAAGATCAGTCAAGCCATATTCCGGGCAACGACCATTTCAACCCTTAATTATCTTGGTTAGCAACAAACTGATTGACTAAGGCGACATCAATGTCTAATTCCTTAGCAATTTCGGCGATCGTAAGACCTAATTTTTTCAGCAAGGGTATGGTTTCTAGTTTCGCCTCCAGCCTACCTTCTAGTTTCCCGGCAATTTTACCTTCCTCTAAAATTTCTTGATAGACAGCGGATTTCTTCATAATTTCACTCCTTAAAATTGTCTTGATAAGCTCAGGGGCCAGCAGAATTCCTCCAAAAACCGAGGTTGCCGCCATGAGATTTGCCTTAACTCGATTATCCTCAATCTGATCTAGTGCAGTCGCCACTTCCCTCAATTTTAATGCTGGGTCAGAGGTTTGCGTCAATACTGCTAGGGGCAATAACCCTGGACTTTGGAGAAATGTTTCCGATGGTTGTTCCCAGAGCCGAATCACTTGATAACGATGGACAGTCTCCCCCACCTGAAAACTGTCCTGATAAACTAAGTCATTATTACTACGTTTAAAGCCCGTCTTTCTGTGGGGTCTATATTTGATGGCACCGTGGATTACCACCGTGCATTGAGGATGTTGTAGGCGATCGCCGTTTTTTGGTTTCGTAAAAATAACAAGCACCATGGCCAATGCTATAAATTAGGCTCGCGTTACTGGTGATGCCAATCACCACCCCCAAAATTGGAATCAACTCAAACAGACTCAGTCCTGATTTGATCAGATTGGCGCTACCGGATGCCAGAAAAAAAAGGGCTAATACTTCTCCACGTCGGCTGGGTTCATGAACCGAAAACCCATAAATGGCAGCAATACGATAAATCATTTCTGCCTGTAACGCAGTCGTCGCAGTCAAATCCGCCATTAAAAGGGTCAAGGCCAAGGGGGGAATAAAATTGGTCATTAAGCCAATGCCTCCGGCTTTGATAGCGGTTTCCACAATCACCCGCTGGGCTAACTGAGCTTGGGTTTCCAGGGGATATTGACCACGCAAGGCCATCACCTCTCGTTCAACCTTTTCGCTATTTACCTGACCTAAAGCTGCCAAAAGCCACTGGAGTCCAGGCATTTTGGTACTGAATTGCATTAGAGGATGTTCGGCGATCGGAGTGACAAAAGCTCCTAGTTGTTCTGTGCCCTGTTCAATTTGCTCCCGTAGGGTGTCGGGCGTTTTTTGTAGAGCAACAAGAAGATCATTAAGCAGAGTTTCAGGATCGAAAAATTGAGAATTCATAGTAGCAAAAATGAGACGACTCAATCAAAATTTTTAGCTTATGTGGGGTCAAAGTACGGGAACAAAAAAGGGGTGGTAGAGGCGAAGACCTATATCCAGCAAGGATTTGACAAATGTGGTGAAAAGGAGGTGAGCTAGGAATAACCAAAACCAAAGCATCATCCCCGTTATGAATGAGATTAAACGAATTCAAGCAGCATTGCGAGAGCATCTACTTCCAATAAGGGTTTGAGGCTTGTCAAAATTGCTTCGGGTGCAATATTTTCCGCTCTATGGCGTGACCCCTATTTGCTCAAACAGGGTTACAAAGCCAAGATTAGCGGTGGCTAAGGGGCTTGTGCCGAAACCGGCTCTCAAGGAATTAGAATTATTACTAATTATTCTGTTTTAATGACTATTCATGGATTTCAAAGCCTCCCCTAATCGTTTTAACCCCTGGGAACAATCAAAGCGATCTAGATGTACTTCAATAAAGGTTGGGGAAGAAAGATGGTGACAGGCTTTTTCTAGGGCTGTTTCCAACTCAGTTTCCGTGCGGACTTCACAACTCCAACAGTCGCCAAACACCTGGGGTAATTGATGATATTTCCACGGTTGTAGGTCGTTGTAAACATTGTCTTGAATGACTCGTTCAATGGTGTAGCCATCGTTATTTATCAGGAAAATAATCGGGTGTAACCGGTGGCGAATAATGGTGGATAATTCCTGGGCCGTCATCTGGAAGGCCCCGTCCCCCACAATGGCGATCACCCGTCGCTCCGTAGCGGCCAAGCTGGCCCCTAAACAAGCGGGAATGGAATAGCCAATGGAAAGGTAGAAGGCTTGGCCAATAAATTCGGCGGCCTGGGGCATGATCAAATCCATCGTAGCCACAATGGCATCCCCCGTATCAGAAATGACTAATTGGGGATCTGTCATCTCCGTTAAAAAATGATTGAGTCGTTTGTAAAAATAGGCATTGGTTAATTTTTGCTCGGCAGTGGGAGTGAGGGGTTCTGACAATAAAGAAGCGGCAGGGATAATGTCTAAATTCTGGCGAGGGGAATTATGCCACTGTTGACAAAGTTTGTCCAAAAAATCCCCTAAATAAACTGGTTGATAATAGTGATGTTTAATTTTGACCTTTTCAGAATTGGCATTAATTAACCGTTGTTCTTCGAGTTTGGCGGTGTAAACCCCTAAATTCATGTCGGACATAATCGCCCCTAAACAAAGCACACAATCTGCTTTTTCTACGGTTTCATGGACGGCTTGACGACTCAGAGCGCCAACATAGGTGCCGATAAATTGGGAATGGGTTTCGGCAATACAGGATTTACCCAATAACGTAGTAGCGATGGGAAAACCCGTAATTTCTAGGAGTTTTAATAATTTATCTTCGAGGTCAAAACGATGAAATTCCACCCCGGCTAAAATCACAGGGGACTTGGCCTGACTTAACAGGGCGATCGCCTCTTGAACGGCTTCAGCGCAGGCATCGACATCAGTTAATGTTTCAGCAAACGCTGGGGGAGCAGCAGAAACTGGACAGGGTTGCTGGGCAATATCCGTGGGAATTTCAATGTAAACGGGACGACGATAATGGGCACAGGCCGCCAGGGCTTGATCGATTTGTTGGGCGGCTTGGTTCACATCATTGATTACCACTGCCATCACCGTGGCTTTCTCTAGAATTTTGTATTGTAAATTCAAATCCCCCGTCGTATGGTGCAACATCAGATGGGAGCGACGATTGGCCCGACTCGGAGCACCACTAATCACCACCAACGGCACCCGTTCAGCGTAGGCTCCCACTACGGCATTGATCAAACTAAACGCCCCGACGCCATAGGTTACACACACTGCCCCCATGCCCCGCATCCGGCCATAGGCATCTGCCGCATAACCCGCATTCAACTCATTACAGGTGCAGACTAATTCCACAGGACTATTAATCAATTCATCCATCAGCCCCAGCACATAATCCCCCGGCACCCCAAAGATATGACCGACATTAAAGGCCCGCAGGCGATCGCCGAGATAGAAACCTACTGTCATTGTTGTGTCCATTGTTTACCTCTAGGGTAGGGACTTATTTCTTACTGTACTCAGCTTTGGGGGAATTGCAGGGAAAAATGTTTACCAGGGGAATCCTTTAGCCAATAAAAGTCCGTAGCCATTTCTGGGAGAATAATTCAACTAATAAATCCCCTGGATGGTTTCAGGCTTAGCGTGCATGTGGTTCCATTACTACTCAAACCCCTCTATGGCCTGACCCCTATAGGCTGGGGAAATAACGATCGCCAAAATATCTTTAGGTCACTAATGAGAATCGGAGTCCGCCCGGCTAAAGCCCGGCTTGCTGTGGGGTCTAAATTTGATGACACCATGGACTACCACCGTGCATTGAGGATTTTGTAGGTGATCGCCTAATGAAAACTACTCATCAATTGATTTTCTCAGGGCCTTAACTGCACTGCGTTTGGTTTTAGCATCCAGACGCTTTCGTTGGGAACTGTAGGTCGGTTTTGTGGGCCTACGGGGCTTGGGTAAAGTTATAACGCTACTGATTAGCCATTGGAGTCGTTGTAAGGCTTCCTCTCGATTCTGCTCTTGGGTACGATGAGACTGGGCTTTAATAATTACGATGCCATCTTTAGTGATGCGCCGATCATTGAGGTTTAATAGCCGTTTTTTATAGGCATCGGGTAGAGAGGATGCCCCAATATCGAAGCGGAGGTGAATGGCGGATGCCACTTTATTCACATTTTGACCACCTGCTCCCTGGGAGCGAATAGCGGTCATTTCGATTTCGGTTAGGGCAATACTGAGGCTTTTGGTTATCTGCAACATAATATTTTTATTCTTTATTTTCAGGATAATCCTTTTGGAGCAAGACTTTGGAAGTTTTTAGAATGGGTTTAAGGTTATCAGTGGTTTACATGATTTTCTGAGCTATGGCGGAAATGGGAACTCGTTGGCTCTGAAAAAAGTAATAGAAACCCAGGCGATCGCCAATATTTAAACTTTTCTCTTACGGTTAGGTAATTAGATGCTCTATTGGTTATTATTAATTATTTTTGCAAGTTTCATATCAATCTTGTTTTTTCAGCCTCACTGGATACTCGCAATAATTGAATTACTTATTCCCGGAGTTGTTTATTTTGCAAAAACCCATGATAATTTGATTGCACTGACAATTGATGATTCACCTGATAAAGATACAACACAAATTTTACTTAATATCTTGAGAGAAAATCAAGTAAAAGCAACTTTTTTTATCATTAGCAACCAAGTTTTTGCGAATGAAGCAATCATCCAAACTATGGTCACAGATGGGCATGAATTAGGCAATCACATGACTGAAGATAAACCAAGCATTAAACTATCTCCAGAAGAATTTGCAACTGATCTATTAAAAGCCCACTCTGTAATTTCAAGACTCGATAAGATTCATTGGTTTCGTCCGGCTTCAGGTTGGTACAACTCAGAAATGCTCAAGACAGCAAAAAAGAATGGTTATCGAACAGCTTTAGGATCTGTCTTTCCTTATGATACTCTTATTGAATCGTCTTGGTTTGCTGTAAATCATATTCTTTTTAATATTCGACCTGGTTCTATTATTGTTTTACATGATGGAAATTCAAGGGGACAGAGAACTGCAAAAACTTTGGCAAAAATATTACCAATACTGAAAAATAGGGGTTATAAATTTGTTACACTTTCAGAGCTTTTTGCAAAAGATAATTCAATAAGCGGACAATTTTTCTGATACCGATGACTACTCATACCCAGATTTGAGACATCTGCCACTGCTACTTTAGGTCTTAATCGATCGCCAGAGGAAAAGTATTCTCCGACGCTGAAAAGTCGGGGCTGAAAGTGAAAGTCCGCCCGGCTAAAGCCCGGTTTTCTGTAGGATCTATATTTGACGGCACCGTGTATTGAACCCATGGATAATAACCCAAAAATTACTAGTGGTTAGTGGCGTACCGCAAAGCTTATCTTTAGGCGATCGCCAAAAGATAAGTCAAGCAATATTTCGGGCAACGACCATTTCAACCCTTAATTATTCTGGTTAGCGACAAACTGATTGACTAAAGCAACATCAATATCCAATTCCTTGGCAATTTCGGCGATTGTAAGACCCAATTTCTTCAGCAGGGGTATGGTTTCCAGTTTTGCTTCCAGCCTACCTTCTAGTTTTCCTTTGAGTAAACCTCGTTGTTCCCCTTCCCGTAAGATTTCTTGATAGACAGCGGATTCCTTCATAATTTCACTCCTTAAAATTGTCTTGATAAGCTCAGGGGATAGCAGAATTCCTCCAAAAACTGAGGTTGCCGCCATGAGATTTGCCTTAACTCGATTATCCTCAATCTGATCCAGCACAGTCGCCACTTCCCTCAATTTTAGTGCGGAGTCAGAGGTCTGCGTCAATACCGCTAGGGGCAATAGTCCTGGACTCTGAAGAAATGCTTCCGATGATTGCTCCCAGAGCCGAATCGCTTGATAACGGTGCACAGTCTCCCCTACCTGAAAACTATCTTGATAAACCAAGTCATTACTGCTGGGCTTCAAGTAGATAACAAATTGGTGCATCGTCTTCTGGGGAAAACGGCGATATACCCTCACCCGATAGTCCAGCATCCGAAAACCCATGGTCGGGTCAGGCTCCGTTTGGAATTCCAGATGCAACACCAAGTCTTCTGATTGCTCCAAAATCAAGGAGTCAGCCCGAATTGGCTCCAGGGAAAGTTCCGTCGGACTGAGCTTGGTTAATTTGATTGGTCGTCCCAACAACCAGGCGGCGTAGTCTTCGGAAAATGATTCAGCCAGAAATTTGCACAGATTATCGAACATACTCAAATTTTACGGGCGATCGCCAAAAGTATTTGTTGAGTTACTGATAAGAAGCAAAGTCCGCCCGGCTAAAGCCCGGTTTTCTGTGGGGTCTATATTTGACGGCACCGTGTATTGAACCCATGGATAATAACCCAAAAATTACTAGGGGTTGGTGGCACACTACAAAGCCGATCTTTAGGCGATCGCTTTTTGAAACAGCAGATCAGAATACTTATTTACCGATTGTTCGATATCTAGTACCACAAGCTGGAATTACTCTGGAGCAGAAAAATTTAGAATTTCGCGCTTTACAATGGGCAACTCGCTACAATGGGCGATCGGGACGTACTGCTAGACAATTTGTTGATTTTCTCAGCGCAGAATTGACAATTTGATCACAACTATATCTGTATCTTTAGCGGGTTTCATACCCGGCGATAGTCTCTGAGCATGCTGATTGACTGACAAAAGTTTAAGAGGACTCGTAGGAGTAGACCTGGAGAGTAAACTCAAGGGCATAAAGGCGGCGGTGGTGCTGACGACGGGAAGCCATAGCCGGTTGAGGG